>DATBSL010000315.1:0-7422 GCA_036559805.1 Vicinamibacteria bacterium | reverse complement strand
TCTCGATCTCCGACCAGGTGTGGGCCTTCGCCGAGACCGCGCTGCGCGAGACCCGCTCGGCGGCCCTCCTCGCGGACCACGCCGAGAAGCAGGGCTTCCGCGTCGAGCGCGGGATCGCGGGCATGCCGACCGCGTTCCTGGCGAGCTATGGCACGGGCCGTCCGGTGATCGCGGTGCTCGGCGAGTACGACGCGCTGCCAGGCCTCTCGCAAAAAGCCGTCCCCGAGCGCGCGCCGGTCGTCGAAGGCGCCGCGGGCCAGGGCTGCGGCCACAACCTGTTCGGCGCCGCGAGCCTCGGCGCCGCGATCGCGGTGAAGGAGCTGATCGCCGCGGGCCGCCTCCAGGGAACCGTGCGCTACTACGGCACGCCCGCCGAGGAATCGGTAGGCGGCAAGGCCTACATGGCGCGCGACGGCGTCTTCAAGGACGTCGACGTGGCGCTCGCGTGGCACCCGGCGGACCGCACGCGCGCGGACATGCAGGGCGGCCAGGCCATCGTCGACCTGATGGTCGAGTTCAAGGGCACGGCCGCCCACGCGGCGGCGGACCCCTGGAACGGGCGCAGCGCGGCCGACGCCGTCGAGCTGTTCACGCACGCGGTCAACCTGATGCGCGAGCACGTGCGGCCCACGGTGCGCATGCACTACACGATCGTGGCGGGCGGCGACGTGCCGAACGTCGTGCCCGAGCGCGGCAGCGTGTGGATCTGGGCCCGTGACTTCGACCGCAAGGTGCTCGACGGCGTGCTGGAGCGGATCCGCAAGGCCGCCGAGGGCGCGGCGCTCGGGGCCGGCGTCGAGGTCAAGACGCGCGTCCAGGCCGGCGACCTCGAGATCCTGATCAACGAAACCGGCGCGCGGCTGCTGGACGCCAACCTGCGCTGGCTCGGACCGATCGCGTACACGCCCGACGAGGAGGCGTTCGCGAGGAAGCTCCAGGCGGCCGCCGGAGTCGAAGTGCGCGGGATGGATGCCGCGCTCGGCTCGCTCGAGGGCCAGGAGCAGGAAGGCGGCTCGACCGACGTCGGCGACGTGAGCTGGGTGACGCCGACGCTGCACGTCTCGGTGGCGACCGCGCCGCGCGGCGTGCCGTGGCATGCCTGGCCCGTGGTCGCCTCGGCTGGCATGTCGATCGGCCACAAGGGGCTGCTGCAGGCGGCCAAGACGCTGGCCGCCACGATGGTGGACCTGTTCGACGACGAGGCCGCGCGCGCCGCGGTGCGCGCCGAGTTCGAGAGCAAGACGCGCGGCTTCGTGTACAAGCCGTACATCCCCGACGGCCCGCCGCCGCTGCCGAAGCCCGAGTGACGGCCGACGGCCGAAGCGAGCGCTAGACTGTAGCCGGGATGAGCCGCTACCTGGAGCAGGAGCTTCGCTCGCGCGGCTCCGCCCGCGTGATCGTGGTGCTGCGCGCCGCGACGGGCGAGGGTGCCGTCGCCGCGAAGCGCGAGACGAAGCGGCTCGCGCCGCGCTTCCGCAAGGCCGGCTCCTCGCTCGCGCTCGCGAGGAGCCTCGGCGAGGCGAGCGAGCGCTACCACGTCTTCCCGTGGCTGGGCGTGGTGCTGGGCACCGTGGACGCGAGCGGCCTCGCCGCGCTCCGCGCCGATCCTGAGGTGGTGGACGTCGTGGGCGCGCCGGCGCTCAGCCCGATCCGCCCGAACGCCGTGCGCGCCGCGAAGCTCCAGACGGCCGCCACCTGGGGCCTCGAGCGGCTCGGCGCGCCCGCGCTCTGGCAGCGCGGGCTCACGGGCAAGGGCGTGCTGGTCGGGCACCTCGACACCGGCGTGGATGCGGGCCACCCGGCGCTCTCCGGGGCCGTCGCCCACTTCGCCGAGTTCGACCTCCTCGGCCGCGAGACGAAGCCGGCCCCGCGGCCGCGCGACAGCGACGAGCACGGCACGCACACGGCGGCCACGATCGCCGGCCGTGCCGTCACGGGCCGCCACGTCGGCATGGCCCCGGGCGCGCGGCTCGCGAGCGCGCTCGTGATCGAAGGCGGCGACGCGGTCGCGCGCGTGCTGGGCGGCATGGACTGGACGCTCGGCCTCGGCGTGCGCGTGCTCAGCCTGTCGCTCGGCTTCCGCGGCTACTGGCCGGACTTCCTCGCGATCACGCGGATCCTGCGCAGGAAGCGCGTGCTGCCGGTGTTCGCCGTGGGCAACGAGTACGCCGGCACCAGCCGCTCGCCGGGGAACTACTCGGAGGCGCTCTCGGTGGGCGCGTGCGACGAGAAGGGCCGCGTCGCCGACTTCTCGTCGAGCCAGCGCTTCGATCGCAAGCTGGACCCGATCGTCCCCGACCTCGTGGCGCCGGGTGTCGACGTCGTGTCGGCGAAGCCCGGCGGCGGCTGGCAGTCGATGGACGGCACCTCGATGGCGACGCCGCACATCGCCGGCCTCGCGGCGCTCCTGCTCGAGGCGAAGCCAAAGGCCACGGTCAAGAATCTCGAGGCGGCGATCTTCGCGTCCTGCGCCAGGCCGAAGGGCATGTCGCCGGAGCGGGGCGGGCTCGGCATCCCCTCCGGCCTCGACGCGCTCGAGGCCCTGTGAGCCCCGCCGCGCGCCGGCGGAAGGCCAAGGTCGATCCGGAGCTGCGCCGGCAGCTCGACGACGGCGCCGCCGCGGCTCGGCCTTCCGCCGTCGAAGCCGTGCTGCGGCTGCGGGCTCCAGTGCGCCGCGCCGCGCACGCTCGCGGGCCCGAGGACGTGCGCGAGACCGCCCGGAAGCTGCTCGCACGCGTGGCGGGCGAGGTCGGGCTGCGCGCCTCCGACTACGAGTTCAACGTGTTCCCGAACCTCGGCTATTGCGTGCTGTCGGCGCCGCCCGTCCTCGTCGAGTGCGTGCTGCGCCAGCCCGAGGTGGTGTCGGCCAGCGCCAACCGCCGGGACTAGAGGGGGATCGGTCGGGCTTCAGACGGAGGCGGGCTTCTTCGCCTTGACGACGAGGCCCAGGCCGAGGGCGACCAGCAGCAGCGGCCAGAGCGTCCTGAAGCGCATCCAGTACGGCCAGTCCAGCCACCCGAGGTTGTGGGCCAGCAGCAGGCTGCCCGTCAGGACGAGGACCGTGCCGATCGCGAGCTGGGCCGACCCGGCGTCGCCCGTCGCCTTTCGCATCTCGGCGGCGATCTGGTCGCCGGCCGCGCGCAGCGACTCGAAGCCTGCGGGGGCCTCGGCCGAGCCCGGGGCGGGTGATGCTCCCTCCGGCGCGCCGGAGTCCACAGGCATGAGCGCCCAACCCGCGAGGTAGACCAGGATCCCCAGGCCGTTCACGAACGCGAGCAGCACGAAGCCCAGCCGGGCCAGCACCGGGTCGACGTCGAGATAGCGCCCGAACCCGGCGGCGACCCCCGCCAGCGCGGCGCCCCGGGTGTCGCGCGTCAGCTTCCTTGGCACGGCTCCCCCCTCGCAGGCACGGCCTGCACCAGCCAATACGCGAATCCTGTGGCGGGAGTTCGGGAACCAGGGGCCCGAAAGCTCCGGCCGGCGGCAGCAGCTTGCGGCCGGACGGCCGCCTCCAGTAGCATCCCGCGCCGTAGACCAGGGTCGCAGCCGCCGTTCGTGTCATCTGGCGTTCCCTCCGCGGTCCAACGGGGCCGCTTCAGCAGGAGCCCGGCATGCCCGTCGCGACGACGGAGTGGTTCAACACCGCCCGTTACCCGGTCCCGCTGCTCGTCCTGTTCGGCGTGGGCTGCTTCGGCTGGGTGGTGGCCTACGTCGCGATCGTGCGCAACGCGCTCCGCAACCGCTTTCTCGAGATCCCCGCGGGGGCCGTGGTCGCCAATATCGCCTGGGAGTTCGTGTGGGGCTTCCTCTACCCGAACGAGCTGGGCCGCTTCTTCTCCTGGGGCTACCGCATCTGGTTCTTCTTCGACCTCGGGATCGTGTACATGCTGTTCCGCTACGGAGACAAGCAGGTCGAGCTTCCGGAGCTCAAGGCGATCTTCCGGCCGGCCTGCGTCTTCGGCATCGCGGCGTGGGCCGTGGCCATCTACTTCTTCGTCGGCGAGGGCTACGACACCGGTTACGGCGCCATCTCGGGCTACATCCTGAACACGATGATGTCGGCGCTCTACGTGGTGATCGTCCTGCGCCACGGCCACCTGGTGGACTTCTCGCTGGTGGTGGCGTGGAGCAAGATGCTGGGCACCGCGCTGCTCACGGTCTTCAACTTCCTCGTGCAGCCCGGGAATCCCTACCTGCTGCTGCTGTGCCTGCTGACGCTGGCGCTCGACCTGCTCTACATCGGGCTCTTCTATGCGATCCGCTCGGGCCGCGCGGGTGCGCTCGAGGCGGCCACCCGGGAAGGCGCCGCGTGATGGAGCACGAGCCGCTGATCAACACGGCGAAGTACGGGACGCTGGAGCTCCTGTTCTTCGCCGCCGGCGGCCTCGCCTGGGCGCTCGCGTACATGGGCGTGCTGCGCGAGATCGTGCGGAAGAACTTTGTCGAGATCCCGGCCACGGCCGTGTGCGCCAACATCGCCTGGGAGTTCACCTGGGGCCTCGTGTACCGCACCGACCTCGGGGCGCTCTTCGCCTGGGGATACCGGCTGTGGTTCGCGCTCGACGTCTTCATCGTCTGGGGGCTGCTGCGCTACGGTGTCCGCCACCTCGCGACGCCCAGGCTGCGCGACTACTTCCGCCTCTCGGTGGTCTTGGCGATCCTGGGCTTCGGCGCCGCGATCTACCTGCTGGTGCGCCAGGGTTACGACACCTCGACCGGCCTCGTCTCGGGCTACATGGCGACGCTGCTGATGTCGGCGCTCTACGTCCCGCAGTTCTTCCGCGAGCGGGACCGGACGCCCTACTCGCCGTTCGTCGCCTGGTGCAAGCTGCTCGGCAACGGCCTGGTGATCGGCTTCTGCGTGCTCGTCTACCCGGAGAACCACTTCCTGCAGGCGCTGTGCGCGATCACGCTCGTGCTCGACGTCTACTACGTGGTCCTGTTCCACACGCGCCGCGTCTCCTCCGCCGGCTGAGCGATGGCCACACGCTGGTCGGAGGCAGCGTTCCTCGAAGAGATCCGCCGCCACGCCGACGACGAGGCCGACGCCTGCGTGCACCGGCTCTTCGCGGAGGGCGGCGCCGCGGGCTCGGCAGCGCTCTTCCGCCACACCACCTCGAACGACGACCGACTGCCCGAAGGCTCGCCCCCGGCGCTCGTCGATTTCTTCGGCACGACCCGCGCGCTGCCTCCGGACACCGACCTCGCCCGCATCTCGCGCGGCGAGTTCGTCTGGATGAAGCACGCCTTCCCGGCGGCGCTGGTGCTGCTCGCCAAGTCGCTGCCCGAGGGCTACGCGGCGCCCTCGTTCGGTCAGATCCTGAGCCTGTCGGGCGACCTCGAGCGCCATCCTTACAGGCGGCTTTTGGGTGTGCTGCAGATGGTGGTGAACGTCTCGTCGCCGGGCGGCTTCGCGGGGGGCGGCAAGGCGATCACCACGGCCCAGAAGATGCGGCTGATGCACGCCGGGATCCGCTCGCTCGTGCTGCGGCGCATGAAGCCGCCTTTCGACACGGCCAAGTACGGGCCGCCCGTCAACCTCGAGGACATGCTGGCGACGGTGATGGGCTTCTCCTACCTGGTGATCGACGGCTTCCGGATCCTGGGAGTGGGCCTCCGGCCGGACGAGGAGGAGGACCTCTACTACCTCTGGCGCATCTACGCCCAGCTGGTAGGGATCCACCCGCCCGGGAAGCCCGGCAGCGGCGAGTGGGTGCCGGGCAGCGTGGCCGAGGCCGCCGAGTTCTACGCGGCCTTCAAGAAGCGCCATTACGTGGGCCCGGAAGAGAACCCCAAGGGCGTGGCGCTAGCCTGGGCGAACCTGCGGATGCTCCAGGACATGATCCCGCGCGCGTGGCGCCTCGTCGGCATGGGCGTCGTGCCGCGGATCTACATGCAGGACCTGATCGGCGCCGAAGGCTGCGCGCGCGTCAAGATCCCGCCGGTCTTCGGCCACCGCCTGCTGAGGTCCGTGCTGCTGGGCCTCGTTCGCCTCTCGCACCGCGCGATCGACGACCTGCCCTCGCGCGCGGACGAGAGCGTCGCGCGGCTGCTGTTTCAGGGCATGATCAACCGCAACTGGCACGGCGAGGTCACGTTCCTGATCCCCGACACCCTCGCCGACGTGCGCCGGCTGGCCTGAGGCGACGCCGCCCTTCCCGCCCGGGCGCGCGAGAATGGTATGTTCGAGGCTTACCTTACGAGTGAGATGGGGAGGGTGTATGTCTCTGCGCATCAATAGCGAGGCTCCGAACTTCACGGCGGAAACGACCCAGGGGCCGGTCAGCTTCCACGAGTGGATCGGCGACGGCTGGGCGATCCTGTTCTCGCATCCCAAGGACTTCACGCCGGTCTGCACGACCGAGCTCGGCTACATGGCCTCGCTCAAGGGCGAGTTCGACAAGCGCAACACCAAGGTGATCGGCCTGAGCGTCGATCCGGTGGACGACCACGTGCGCTGGTCGAAGGACATCGAGGAGACCCAGGGCCACAAGGTGACCTACCCGATGATCGGCGATCCCGAGCTCAAGGTGGCCAAGGCCTACGACATGCTGCCGGAAGCCTCCGGGACGACCTCGCAGGGCCGCACGGCGGCCGACAACGCGACCGTGCGCTCGGTGTTCCTGATCGGCCCGGACAAGAAGATCAAGGCCATGCTCACGTATCCGATGAGCACAGGCCGCAACTTCGACGAAGTGCTGCGCCTGCTCGACTCGTGCCAGCTCACGGCGAAGCACAAGGTGGCGACGCCCGTGAACTGGAAGCAGGGCCAGGACGTGATCATCGTCCCCGCGGTCTCCGACGCCGAGGCCAAGGAGAAGTACCCGGCCGGCTGGAAGTCGCCGAAGCCCTACCTTCGGATCGTGCCCCAGCCCAAGTAACAGCGATCCGGGTGAACTCCTCAAGAGGATGGTCCTAGGGGAACACGAGCGGCACGAGGCTGCTGCTTGCGTTCATGTTCTGGGGGGGACGGAGTCCCCCCCAGGCCCCCCCGTTGGTTTCAGAAGAGCATGAGTTGCTTGCGGGCCCCGGACGCGTCGTCGAAATCCTGCCCGAGGAGTGTCAGGACCGGCTCGGCGACGGCGCGCAGCTGGCGCTCGACGTAGTGCTCGTAGTCGATCGGGCTCGCGTGGTCGAGGGCGGGCTCGGGCCCCCGGGTGGTGATCACGTAGGCGACGCGCCCGCGCGTCTGGCCGGCGATCTTGCGCGCCGCCGCCACGTGCGGGGGGGTGGTCGCCGTGTAGGCCTCGGGGGCCTTGCGTAGAGACTTGCGGTACACGAGCCGCTCGTCGAGCCGGCCGTCGCGCAGCTCGGCGATCACCCCGCGCAGGTAGTCGAGCACCGGCCGGTCGCTGAAGAGCCGCTCGTACAGCTCGCGCTGGACCTGCTTGGCGAGCTCGGTCCAGTCGCCGCGGACGGCTT
>DATBSL010000314.1:0-14581 GCA_036559805.1 Vicinamibacteria bacterium | reverse complement strand
CGAGAAGACACTCGTCCTCTTCTTCTCCGACAACGGCGCCGAAGGAAACCCGATCGACCGCGTCGAGACGAACGCTACCTGGATCCCGAAGCGATACGACAACCGCCTCGAGAACCTGGGCCGCGTGAGCTCGTATGCGTGGCTCGGCCCCGGCTGGGCCCAGGCGGCGACGCCCTTCCGGCTCTGGAAGGGCTTCCCCACCGAAGGCGGCGTCAGGGTGCCGGCGATCGTCCGCTTCGGCCCGGACGGCCGGCGCGGCAGCTCGAACGCCGTCACGAGCGTGAAGGACGTCGCGCCGACGCTCCTGGAGCTGGCCGGGGTGAGCCACCCGGCCCCGACTCACGAGGGCCGCTCGATAGCGCCGCTCGAGGGCCGCTCGCTCGTCCGCTTCCTCCGCGGGGAAGCCGAGATCGTGCACGGCGGCGACTTCACGATGGGCTACGAGCTCTTCGGCCGCCGCGCTCTCCGCAAGGGCGACTGGAAGATCGTCTGGCTCTACCCGCCCTACGGCCCCGGACGCTTCGAGCTCTACGACCTCGCCCGCGACCCGACCGAGTCGAACGATCTCGCGAGCGCCCACCCTGCGAAGCTCGACGAGCTCGTGCGCGCCTGGGACGACTACGCCCTGAAGAACGGCGTGATCCTGCCGACCCGCGACATGGGCTACGCGCTCGAGCCCACCCCGCCATAGGATGAGTGGATGACGAAGGGACGACTCGAGGCCTTCAGCGACGGCGTGATGGCCATCATCATCACGATCATGGTCCTGGAGCTCAAGGTTCCGCACGGGGACCAGGTCGCGGACCTGTGGCCGCTCACGCCGGTGCTGCTGAGCTACGTGCTGAGCTTCGTCTACCTGGGGATCTACTGGAACAACCACCACCACCTGCTGCACACGGCGCGCCAGGTGGACGGACGCATCCTGTGGGCCAACCTGCACCTGCTGTTCTGGCTGTCGCTCGTCCCGTTCGTGACCGGCTGGATGGGCGAGAACCACTTCGCGTCCCTGCCGGTCGCGCTCTACGGCTGCGTGCTGCTGATGGCCGCGGTCTCGTACACGCTGCTGGTGCGGGCGCTCTTGGCGCGCCACGGCAAGGACTCGGTCCTTGCGAAGGCGATCGGCAGCGACCTCAAGGGCCACCTGTCGCTCGCCGCGTACGTGCTCGCGATCTTGATCGCCTCCAGCAACCGCTGGATCGCGTGCGCGCTCTACGTGGCGGTGGCGCTCGCCTGGCTCGTGCCCGACCTGCGCATCGAGCGCGCGCTCGCCGCCGAGGGGCGGGAGTAGGGCCGTGGCCGCCGGCTACGAGAACGCGCGACCGGAGATCCACGCCGCCGAGGCGCGCACGCTGCCGGCGCGCCACTACGCCGACCCGGAGCTTTTCCGCCGCGAGCTCGACGCGATTCACCACGACATGTGGCTGCACGCCGGACGGACGGAGGTGCTCGACGCGCCCGGCCGCTACTTCCTGGTGCGCTTCGCCGGCGTGAACCTGATCGTGCTGCGCGACGAGCAGGGCGGCGTCGCCGCGTTCCACAACACCTGCAGGCACCGCGGCACGCTCCTGTGCCGCGAGGACAGCGGACGCCTGGCCGGCAGCATCCAATGCCCGTACCACGCCTGGACCTACGGCCTCGACGGCGCGCTGCGCTCCGCGCCGCTCATGGAGAAGGTCGTCGGATTCGCCTTGCGCGAGCACGGCCTCGGCCGCGTCGCCGCGGCCGAGTGGGACGGCCACGTCTTCGTGAACCTGTCGCTCCGCCCGGTCCCGCTCTCGGAGCACCTGGCCGGCCTGGACCGCAAGTTCGCCGCGTGGCGCATGGGCGAGCTGCGCCGGGCCGAGCGCCGCGTCTACCACCTGAAGGCCAACTGGAAGCTCGTGATCCAGAACTACTCGGAGTGCCTGCACTGCCCGATCGTGCACCCGCTGCTCAACCAGCAGTCGCACTACATGAGCGGGGACAACGAGCCGCCGCAGCCGACCTGGCTGGGCGGCAGCATGGAGCTGCGGACAGGCGTCGCGACGCTTTCGCTCGACGGCCAGACGCGGCGCGCTCCGCTGCCCGGCCTGGACGCGGAGCAGCGCCGCTGCATCTACTACTATGCGCTGCTCCCGAACCTGCTCCTGAACCTGCACCCGGACTACGTGCTGACGTTCCAGGTCTGGCCCCAGGCCGTGGACCGCACCGACGTCGTGTGCGAGTGGCACTTCCACCCCGACGAGATGGCGCGACCGGGTTTTGACGCGAAGGACGCGGTCGAGTTCTGGGACCTCACCAACCGCCAGGACTGGGAGCTCACGGAGCGCGCGCAGGAGGGCATCTCGAGCGCAGGCTATCGTCCGGGTCCCTACTCGAACCGTGAGGAGCTGCTCGTCGGCTTCGACCGCTTCGTGCTCGAGCGGCTGGCGCGCGGCGGTCTAACGGACTAGAAGAGCGTCGCGGACCGCCGGCAGGCCCATGAACACCGCGATCTGGCATCCGTACACGGCCAGCGGGAGGATGAGGAACCACCATCGGGCCGGCCCTCGCTTCACCGGGAAGCAGCTCACGGCCCCCCGGTAGCTGACGTAGCAGGCCCAGCAGCACATGGCCAGCACGGTGAGGCCGAAGAAGTCCTTGGTGATCGCGGCCTGAAGGTCGGTGTGTAGTGGCGTCGCCATCAGGTCCACAGCCACCGCCGGGACCGCCCACACCGCGGTCGCGTAGAGCCACACCAGGCGTGCCGCATTGTGCGAGATCTGGTCGGGCGGGGCGCCCGAGAAGCGCAGGCGCACGCGATACCACCATCCGTGGAAGATCCACGCCACCGGTCCAGCGACGAGCCCGCCCGCGATGACCAACGGCCAAACCTTGACCCACTGCGTGAAGAAAGTCGGGATCTCCAGCCCCATCGTGTTCATCACCGTGATGCGCGAGCTCAGATTGGCGAGGCTCGCGGAGACGCCGACGATCCATATCAGCAGGAGCGGCTTCGCGTCTGGCCGAAACCGTACGAGGGCGCGCAAGAACCGCTCTGGGCGCAGCAGCAGCTCGACCGCGACGGCGCCGAACCCCGCGAGCGGCTGGTGGCTCTTGACGCGCGGCATCGAGAACAGCGTGCTCACCGCGAGGCGCCTCCTTGCGCGCTGCGCTCGACGTTGAACCACACTGCAGTCTGGGCGAGCGCTCTTTCCAGGAAGCGCCGATAGCGCTCCAGCCTGTCCCCGGTGATGGTCTGAGGCGCAAGGCGGAGTGAGCTCACGACCGACACACCCTGGTGGGTGCGCTGGACCTTCCGCTCCAGCGATCCGAACTCGCTTCGCAGGTCGAGCTCGGCTCCGACGAAGCCGATCCGATCGCTCGGGCACAGCCGGTACCTGATCGTGCTTTGGATCTGAACCCCGGGCACCTCCCAGGGGTAGCGGGTGTTCGTCGTCGCGAAGCGCATCGAGTAGTGGCGCAGCCAGACGTCCGTGGGCTCGTAGTATTCCGTCCTATCGCGGGTGAAGGCTCCGGCGAAGCGCGTCGTCGACGAGACCGTGACCGGCTGCGTCGGGTCGTCGAGCCCAGACCACTGGAAGCTGGGATCCGTCTTGTTTCCGAGCAGCGATTGGTACTCGTAACGAGCCCAGCGCGTGCGCTCCTCGACCGTCGAGCCGCGGAGGAGGCGGCGCTCCCACACCGCGTTGGCTCCGTTGTGCTTTCGGACCAGCTGCTCGGTGATGTTGCCGTCGCACGCGAGCAGGTTTTCAGTGCGAACGTCAATGTCTACCACCACCGGAGGCGCCAGGATCTCGTGCGGCGCGTCGACGTCGTCGCGCAGGTCGAGTGCGACCGAGCCGTACAGGGTCGGAGGCAGGACGCCGGTAGGCGCGTCGGCCGTGGTCGGATCCAGGCAGACCGGCCCTCTGGCTCCGACCTGCTCCAGACACACGATCATGTGGTCGAAGTACTTCCAGCTCGGCAACATCAGCTTGTCGAGCGCGCTGCGGACCGTTGACACCAGCACCGGGTAGGCGGGAATACCCGCCTGGCGGGCCATCGCGACGAGCAGGGCGACCTTCCCCTTGCAGTCGCCGTAGCGAAGGTCGAGTGTACGGGCCGCAGGAGTCGGCGCGACCGCGGCGGACCCATGCTCCAGACCGAGGTAGCGGATGCGGTCCGCAACGAAGCGGTGGATCCGATCGAGCGTTTCCTTCTCGCTCTTGGCTCCGTCGAGCAAAGGGCGGAGCGCCTCCTTGACTCCACGGTCGCTGGCGATGCTTCTCTCGACGAGTGCCTGCTCGGCCAGCACCAGGTCCGTCCAGGACTGGGACGCGCTAACGACCAACTGGGGAAGGACGTCGAGCCAGATCGGAGAATCGCCCTGCCCCGGAACGGCGGGAATGCGCTCTGCGCGGCAGCTGGCATGCCCGGATCCGGTCTGGCATTGGAGAAACGCGGCGTCCGTGCGCAGCACGCGCGGGACCATCGAGGCCTTCCAGCGCATCTCGAACTCGTATCGCTCGATCGGCGCCCACCCCTGGGGGAAGAAGATTTCGGACCAGGGCAGCGGCCACTCCGCGACGCGCTCGACGATCCGCGTGACGAGCACCACCGTGGCTCCGGCGACGAGGCCATCGAACGGGATGACGACGTTCACGCTGTCGGAGAAGACATCCGAGCCCGAGGTGACGAGCTGGATCGAGTCCAGCTCCACCGGTCGCCGGCGTCCATCGGGAAGCAGAGTCCACGCTTCCTCGATCCAGAGCTCCTCGAACTGGGTACGAACGCCCACGTCCAGGTTGCCCGACTGGCGCACGCCTTCGTTCGTCAGATATTGACGCACGCGCAGCGTGCGTTTGCTGAGCGTCCGCTCGTCCTTCCACTCGAGCTCGTCGCGGCGCCAAAGCTCAATGGCTCCGAAACCCTGCTCCCGTTGGACGGCCTCTCGCTCGGCGCTCAGCCGAAGCTGGGACGAGGTGATCAAGGATTCGGTTGCTGGCGCGGCGTCGAGATGCAGCCAGGGCGGACGCGCGAGGCGTGGCCCGGCCGGCGCTGCTGCCGCCCCGACACTGGCGAGGGCGAGCCAGAGAATCCCCGCCCCGCTCCCCGCACGCCACCCTCGGATCACGACGCCGGCTCCTTCGAGCTGGCGGACAGGGTCTCGAGGAGCTTCCGGAGCTGTCCGGACAATTGTTTCGGCTCCGCCGTGTACGCCACCAGCTCGACCACGTGGCTGTCGAGCTCCGCACTCAAGACGACGTACTGGCCCGCCACGATCCCGTCACGGACGTCATAGGTGGCGAGAGATGCCGGCACGAGGTCCTGCTGGCCGCCGAGGAAGTAGCGTTTTTCCTGGTAGCGCTGCGTCCGCACCTGCTCGAACAGCTGACTTCTCCGGGAGGCCACCACGCTCTCGAGGCTTGAGGCCGGGGTTGGAGCAGTGTAGGCGATGATCCAGGTCGCGGCGCCGGGCCCCACGAGCTCCAGATCGGCGCCCGCGTCCCCGATCGTCCCGGGCGTGACGCGACGCCAGCCGCTGGCCGGGAGGGTGATCCTGTAGAGACCCGAGGCGCCGGATACGACATCTCCCCCCGCCAGCCGGCTGCTCAGGTCGGTTCTGAGAGCAGGCCAGTCGTAGAACCATGCTGTCGTCACCAGCAGGGGAAAGCCGAGCGTCAGACTCAGGGCAAGGGCCAGTCGGAACCGGCGGCGTGGGTGCGGGAGATCGCTCTGCGAGGATGCCGCGCGGTTGATGTTGCTTTGAACGAACACAAAGGGGATCGGCATCAGGAGCGCGAAGGCCACGACGTAGTGTCCGAGGGGAGTCAGCCCCCAGAAGAGGTACAGACCCAGATACGCGAGCGCCGGCCAGGCCGCCCGGGCCCGCACTCCGGCGGCGGCGGTGGCGCGCCGGTTGAACTCGAAGAGCACGCACGCCGCCACGGGAGCGGCCAGGCTCCCGATCGCCCACCAGGCAGGCGTGCTCGGATACCGGACTCCAGCGCCGAAAAGTCGTGCCGTTCGCCAGATCCAAAATGGCAGGTAGAGGCCGCACGAGGCGACCGCTACCAGGTAGAACTGCCACAGGGCCATCGGCCCGGGCAGCACCGGAGGGAGTGGAGCAGGAGGCGGGGTAATCGGAGCGGGTGGAGGCGCGTCCTGGAGGGTCTCGGGGGTTTCGTTCTCAATGTCCATGGAGACGCCGCTCTCGGTGCGCTTCCCCGCGCGGCCAAGGATAGACCAGGGACGACGACGCGCGTAGGCCTTTGTGCCGCCCCCCCGGCCTGGACTGGTCGCTAGGCCGGGCTGGCAGGTTCCTCGGGGGGCGAGGCCGCCAAGAGCTCCGCTGTCGACGCGAGCTGACGCCACCACTGCTCGCGCGGCCGCTGGTTCTCGAGGTCCATCAGCGTCGAGAGCTCGGTGAACGGCGTGACCTTGAGCTTGCCCTCGCGGATGCCGACGAAGGCCGCGGCGCCGGAGCGCTCCTGCGCCGCCCGCTCGACCAGGAACTCGACGCTCATCGCCGCGAGCCGCGTCGCCAGGATGCGGTCGAACGGGCTCGGGTCGCCGCCCTGCTGCAGGTGGCCGAGGATCGCCTGGCGCACGTCGAAGAGCCCGCCGCCTTCCTGCTCGAACAGCGCGCAGATGAAGGGTGTCGTGTAGAACGGGTTCGCCTCCTCGTTGCGGATCATCAGCCCGAGCCGCTTGCCCTGCTGGAAGTCCTGCCGCAGGCTCGCCAGGTCGCGCTGCAGGTCGGCGAGCGTCACGCCGTCCTCGTGCATGTAGACGCGCTCGGCGCCGGTCGCGAGGCCCGAGAGCAGCGCGAGATAGCCGCAGCGCCGGCCCATCACCTCGACCACGAAGCAGCGCTGCGAGGCGACGGCGGTGGTCTTGATCTTGTCGACCGCCCCCACGATGTTGTTGAGCGCGGTGTCGCTGCCGACCGAGAGCTCCGAGCCGGGCAGGTTGTTGTCGATCGTCGCGGGCAGGCACACGATCGGCAGGTCGAAGGCCGGGAAGCGCGCGCGCTCGGCGACCAGCTTGGCGACCGCCGCGTAGCCGGACCAGCCCCCGATCATCAGGATCCCGTCGAGCTTCTGCTCCTCGAGGTGGCGCGCGACCTGGTACAGGTCCCGGTCGGCGAGATCGCGGCGGTTGGTGCCGAGCTCGGCGCCGCCGCGGCTGGCCCAGCCGTTGACGCTCATCCAGCCCATTTCGAAGACGTCGCCTTCGATCAGGCCCCGGAACGCGTTCCGCACGCCCAGCACGTGGTGGCCGCGGTCGAGCAGCAGCCGCAGCGCGGCGCGGACCGCGGTGTTCATGCCCGGGGCCGGCCCGCCGCCGTGCATGATCGCGAAGCGGAAGCGCTTCTGTCCCGCGGCGGGGGGCTGCGGCAACGGCCGCACCAGCGTGCGAAGCGTTCGCAGCGCCGAGTCGAACCCCGCGCCGCGCAGCTCGAGCGCGCCCTTGTAGTCGCCGCTCGCCACTCGCTCGGACACGAGCCGCGTGCGCTCGACGCAGGCCGCGAGCGGCTGGCGCGTCACGCGGTTGTCCCGCATCCCGATCAGCTGCGGCTCGCTCCCGGGCGGCGAGGACAGCAGCTCCTCGACCGCGGCCTGCCCCAGCAGCGTGCCCATGTTCCGGTCGAAGGCGCTCGGCGCGCCGCCGCGCTGCACGTGGCCGAGGATCGTCACCCGCACGTCCTCGTTCAGGCGCACGCGCAGCGCCTTGCGCACGTCCTCGGCCGTGATCGGGTTGCCGTGCCGGTCGCGCGCGCCCTCGGCCACGATCACGATCGAGTCGCGGCGTCCCGCGCTCCGGCCGGCGCTCAGGCGCTCGCACATCACCTCTTCCCAGTCGTCCATGTCGGGCGGGCTCTCCGGGATCAGCACCATGCTCGCGCCCGTGGCGATCGCGCCCATCAGCGCCAGATAGCCGCAGCTGCGGCCCATCACCTCGATCACGAAGGAACGCTGGTGGCTCGCGGCCGTGGACGCGATCGCGTCGACCGCTTCCGTGATCCGGTGCAGCGCCGTGTCCGCCCCGATCGTGATGTCGGTGCCCGCCATGTCGTTGTCGATCGAGCCCGCCAGCCCGACGATGCTGAACGGCAGCGCCTGCACGGCCCGCTCGCGCGCGACCTGGCTCGAGGCGACGAGCTGGTCGATGAGCGACGGCCACTCCTTGCGCAGCGCGTCGGCTCCGCTCAGGCTGCCGTCGCCGCCGATCACCACCAGGCTGTCGATGCCCGCCTCGAGCAGGTTCTTGGCCGCCTGCGCCCGCCCGTCGCGGGTGCGGAAGCGCTCCGAGCGCGCGGTCCCGATCGCGGTGCCGCCCTGGTGCAGGATCCCGCCGACCGCGGACCACGTCATCGGGACGATCCGGTCGCCGCCCGAGACGACGCCCTCGTAGCCCTCCCGGATCGCGAACACGCGCTGGCCGCGCGCGAGGGCCGTGCGCACCACGGCGCGAACCGCCGCGTTCATTCCGGGCGCGTCGCCGCCGCTCGTGAGCACGGCGATCGTGCGCGGCGCGGTCGGGGTCGTCATCGGCTCGCTTTGGTCATGAGTCTACGCTCACTCCACGACCCTCGATGATAAACCTGCTCGATCGGCCTCAGCGCGATCGTTTCTCGACCGGGGCCGGCTCGCGGCGCGGCCGGTGGCGTCGCGAGCCGCGTCCGGCCTAGGATGTTGGAAACTCACTGGAGGTCCGACCGATGCGTCAGTCCGGTGCCCTGGCCGTCTTGTTCGCCTTTTCCGTCGCGGCGCCGGTCGCCGCTGGAGGTCCCGTGTCCGCCGAATCCTTCTACGCCCTCAAGACCACGACCCTGCAGGGTCAGCCCGCCGACCTCTCGCAGTACAAGGGCAAGGTGGCGCTCGTCGTCAACGTGGCGAGCCAGTGCGGCCTCACGCCGCAGTACACCGGGCTGCAGAAGCTCTACGACGAGCTCAAAGGCAAGGGCTTCGTCGTGCTCGGCTTCCCGAGCAACGATTTCGGGGGCCAGGAGCCCGGCACGCCGCAGGAGATCGAGGGCTTCTGCCAGAAGAACTACGGCGTGACGTTCCCGATGTTCTCGAAGCTCGTGACGAAGGCGGGCCCGGATCAGTCCGCGATCTACGGCTACCTCGGCCAGACCGGCTCGCTGCCGACCTGGAACTTCGCCAAGTACGTCGTCGACAAGGACGGCAAGGTGGTCCAGTTCTTCAACTCGAAGGTGACGCCCGACGCGCCGGAGCTGCGCGCGACGATCGACGCGGCGCTCGCGAAGTAACGCCCCCGGGCCGCGCGCACGCGCGGCCCGGCTCTGACTCTCCAGCCTCTTCGGCCTGTTTCCCCCTACAATTCCGCCTGCCCTTGCCCCTCGAACCCGGCCGCTCCCTCGGCCACTACCAGATCGTCGCGCGCCTCGGAGCCGGCGGGATGGGCGAGGTCTGGCGCGCGACCGACACGCGCCTCTCTCGCGATGTCGCGATCAAGGTGCTGCCGAAGGACGTCGCCTCGGACCCGGATCGCCTCGCCCGCTTCCGCCGTGAAGCGCAGCTGCTCGCCGCGCTCAACCACCCGAGCGTCGCGGCGATCCACGGCATCGAGGAGGCGGAGGGCCAGCCGTTCCTGGTGCTGGAGCTCGTGCCTGGCGAAGACCTGTCGGAGCGCCTGAAGCAGGGGCCGATTCCGCTCGACGAGGCGCTGCCCATCGCGCGACAGATCGCCGAAGCCCTCGAAGAGGCCCACGAGCGGGGCATCGTTCACCGCGACCTGAAGCCGGCGAACGTGAAGGTGACGCCGGACGGCAAAGTGAAGGTCCTCGACTTCGGGCTGGCCAAGGCCTGGGGCGGTGAGCCGGGCGCGGGCTCGGCTCCAGACTTGTCAGCGTCTCCGACGCTCGCCCACACTGGAACCGCGGCGGGCGTGATCCTCGGCACCGCGGCCTACATGTCGCCCGAACAAGCGCGCGGCAAGCCCGTCGACAAGCGCTCCGACATCTGGGCGTTCGGGGCGCTCCTTCACGAGATGCTCACCGGCCGGCAGCTGTTCGCGGGCGAGACCGTCTCCGACGTGCTCGCCGCCGTGCTCACGCGCGAGCCCGACTGGGGCGCTCTGCCCGCAGCAACGCCGGCGTCGCTGCGAGTGCTGCTCCGCCGTTGCCTGGAGCGCGACCCGAAGCAGAGGCTGCGCGACATCGGCGAGGCACGCGTCGCGCTGCAAGCGCCCGGCCGGCCCGAGCCGCCGCCACGAGCAGCGACGAAGGCGCCCGTGCGTCTCGTGGCGGTGCTCGCGGCGGCTGCCGCAGCGCTCGCGTTCGCGGCGGGCTACGCGGCACGCCGGCCAGCGGCCGCTCCGCAGCCGCTCGTGGGCAGCTCGACGGTCGTGCGACAGCTCACCTTCGAGCCTGGCCTGGAGTCGGAGCCCTCCCTCTCACCCGACGGCAACTACGTCGCCTACACCACCAACGAGCGAGGCTCGCTCGACGTAGCGGTGATGCCGCTCGCCGGCGGCGAGCCGCGCTTCCTCGCCGGATCGAGCGCCGACGAGGCACAGGCCGCGTGGTCGCCGGACGGCTCGCGCATCGCCTTCACATCGGCGCGCGACCACGGCGGGCGCCTGAGCACGGTCGCCGGCCTCTCGGCCCAGTCCGTATTCGTTCAGGGGAAGGGCGGCGACGTCTTCATCGCGCCGGCGGCCGGAGGCCCTGCGGTCAAGCTGGTCGAGCACGGCGCCTACCCGAGCTGGTCACGAGACGGACGGACCATGGCCTTCCAGAGCGATCGCAACGGGCAATCGGACATCTGGACCGTCCCGGCCGAGGGCGGCGAGCCGCGACGGCTCACCGACGATCGGGACATCGATTACCAGCCGAGCTTCTCGCCCGACGGGAAGTGGATCGTCTTCGGTTCGCTCCTGCCGGGAGAGAGCCGCGCGCGGCTCCGTGTCGTGCCGGGCGACGGCAGCGGTCCGACACGCGAGCTGCGCGTGCCGGGTGCGATCGCGCTCGCGCCCGCGTGGTCGCCTTCGGGCGACTGGATCTACTTCGCCGCGAGCCAATCACTCAACGAGTCGCGCTCGAGCCTGTGGCGGCTGGCGTTCTCCTCCGAGGGAGGAGCCGCCCGCGTCGAGCGCCTCACGCTCGGCGAGACGATCGACACCGAACCCGCGCTCTCGGCCGGTGGCCGGCTCGCCTATGGGCGCGCGCTCTACTCGCCCGACCTCCACGAGCTGGACGTCGCCAGCGGAACGGTACGCCAGCTCACGTCGACGAGCTGTGTAGAGGACTTCCCGCACCTGTCGCCCGACGGACGAACCCTGGTCTTCTACTCGGACCGCTCGGGCGGCATCGGGATCCACACCCTCGAGCGCGATGGCGGCACCTGGCAGCGCCTCTCGTCGCCCGACGTGGAGGGCACCATGCCGCGCTGGGCGCCCGACGGAAGGAGCGTCGCATTCGTCCGCTCGGCTCCCGGCGACGTGTCGATCGTCGTGCAGCCGGTGGGCAGTCTCACGCTGCGCACGGTCGCGACGCTGCCTCGGAGCTCGGGCGGCCTCCAGGCGCCCGAGTGGTCGCCCGACGGGCGATCGCTGGCGTTCACGCAGGTCGGGGGCGACGGGCGGACCACGTTCCGTGTCGCGGACCTGGCGGGTACGACGAGGGACGTGGCCACCGTGCCGGGAGTGTCCATGTTCGCCAGCTGGTCTCCGGACGGCGGGCGACTCGTGTTCCAGCGTGAGCTGAACGGACCGCGCCAGATCTGGGTCCTCCCGGTCGAGGGCGGAGAGCCGACTCTGATCAGCCGGGGCAACGAGCGCGAGCTGTCCCACCCGCAGTGGTCGGCGCGGCATCCCGACCGCGTCCTGGTGGTCGTCGACCACAAGAACCTGGCGACGCTCTCGGTTTCGACCGGCGCGGTCACGCCGCTCACGCGCTACGACGACTCGACGCGTTACGTCGACTACCCGAGCTGGTCGCCCGACGGGACGAAGGTCTACTTCAGCATGGTGCGCATCGTCGGCGACCTGTTCCTGCTCGAGAACCTCGAGCGCCCTTGACAGAAGACCTGACCCCTTAGTCGCCGTGCGGGTGGGGATGGGCCTTGTAGTGCTCGCGCAGCAGGTCCATCCCGTAGTCGTTGCCGTTCGGGATGCGCACGACCGTGTGGATGTGCTCGAGCATGGGCTTCTGCGGATCGAACACGTGGCGCAGGCCCGCGGGCCGCTGGTGGTCGAACTCGATCAGGATCACCGGGCTGTGGATGCGGTAATAGAAGACGCTGTCGGCCGTGTCGCCGCCCTTCCACGCGAAGTGGGTCGCGTCGACGTGGCTCTCGACGTCGGCCATCTGGATGCGCGCCTGGTCGTCGCGGAGGTTCGTGACGTACTCGTTGGCGAGCGCCATGAGCTGCTTCTTCTGGGCCGGTGACAGCTCCGAGCCGCGGACGCCAGCGTACGGCACCACGACGTTGTCCTTGAAAGCCTCCCCGACGGCGTCGTTGCCGGTCTTCGTGGTCGACAGGACCGCCTTCGCCCGCTGCTCGGGCGTGAGCGACGCGAGCAGCTTCAGCCCCGCGTCGCGCTCGACCTGCAGGATGCTGGTGCCGGCGAACTTCCCGGTCTTCGCCGTGATCGGCTCGGAGCCCCAGAACGCGGGAGCCATCACGACCTGGTCGCCCAGGACGAAGTAGTTGACGATCAGGTGGTGCCCGTCGACCTGGAAGCCCCACGGCTCCTTCGCGGAGGGCTCGCCCATCAAGGTGACGTGGTACAGCCACTCGCCGTACTGCTCGAAGTCGTTCTGGTTCATCTCGCCGAGCGTGTGGTTGAGCCGCATGATGTCGCGCGACAGCTTCAGGCCCTTCGCGCTGAGCGCCGCGCGCATCAGCCCGAACGCCGCCTCGCGCTGCGCCTCGCTCATCTCCAGGAAGCTCACGCCCTGGCGCACGTAGAAGTGCTGGTTCATCCACTTGCGCCACTCGGGGTCGTCCACCGGGAACGTGCTGCGGCCACGCTGCTCGGGGGTGAGCGCCGCGAGGAACACGACCGCCGCCTGACGCACCGGCTCGGTGGAGACGCCGGTCGAGCGGACCTTGTAGAGGCCGGGAACCGCCTGGCCGTCGGTGGTGACCCCGCGGAACGGCTCGGCCAGGCCCTTCGCTTCGAAGTCCTTCGACATCTGGAGGAAGCGCGCGTTGCGCTCGGCCGACGTCTGCTGCTGCGACAGCGCTCGCGTGCTCGCGAACGCGACGAGCGCCGCCAGGACCACGACCGCGGATGCCTCGAATCGCTTCTGCATGTGGCTCATTCTAGGAGAGGACGGCCAGGATCAAGAGCGCCCCTTGAGCCGCCGCAGCGCCCGTCGCTCTCGCGTGTTGGCGGGGCGGCGGGAGGGCACGCGTGCGCCATAGGCCCGCCGCAATCGCCGCTCCTCGAGCTCCTCGGCCGAGGGCGGCGGCGTCCGGTCCTCGAAGAGGTCGCGCGCCGCGGCCTTCGCGACATGGCGGGGCGCGAAGTCGCGAACCACGACGACCTGGCGTCGGCCGCCGCCGCGGTTGATGCGGAGCTCGTCACCCGAGTGCAGCACCCGGCTGGGCTTCCCCACCTGGCCGTTCACCTCGACCTTGCCGCCGCGGCACGCGGCCTGCGCCAGCGAGCGCGTCTTGAAGAGGCAGGCGACGTCGAGCCAGACATCCAACCGCTGGGCGGACGCGTCGAGAGGTCTGGACTCGCCGTCGCTCGGAGCGTCGCGAGGCACTCGCACATGATCACCGACTCCATGGTGAGCGCGGTAGCCTGCGGCCGGTCCGGCCGGTAGAATCCGCCGCAGCTTGGCCCTCGCGGTCGGGACCCGCATCGACGACTACGTGATCGTCTCCCCGCTCGGCGCGGGCGGCATGGGCGAGGTCTACCGCGCCCGGGACGCGAAGCTCGGCCGCGACGTCGCGCTCAAGCTCCTGCCGAGCGCCCTCGCGTCCGACGCCGAACGGCTCGCCCGCTTCGATCGCGAAGCGAAGCTCCTCGCCTCGCTCAACCACCCGGGCATCGCGCACCTCTACGGCTTCGAGACCGCAACGCTCGAGGACGGGACGAGGGTCCCCGTCCTGGTGATGGAGCTCGTCGAGGGCGAGGACCTCGCGGCGCGGCTGAAGCGCGGGGCGATCCCCGTGGACGAGGCGCTCGCGATCGCGAGGCAGATGGCCGAGGCGCTCGAGGAAGCCCACGAGAAGGGGATCGTCCACCGCGACCTCAAGCCCGCGAACGTCAAGCTGACGCCTAGCGGCCAGGTCAAGGTGCTCGACTTCGGCCTCGCCAAGGCTTACTCGGGAGACGCGGCGACGGGCTCGTCGAGCGACCTCTCGCAGTCGCCCACGCTCGCGCACGCGGGCACCGAGGCGGGGCTGATCCTCGGTACGGCCGCCTACATGTCGCCCGAGCAGGCGCGCGGGAAGCCCGTCGACCGGCGCGCCGACATCTGGGCTCTCGGGGTCGTGCTCTTCGAGATGCTCACCGGCCAGAAGCTCTTCGACGGCGAGACGATCACGGACGTCCTGGCCTCGGTGGTCAAGGAGCCCATCCGCCTTGACAGCGTGCCGGACGCGACGCCTCTGGCGGTGCGGCGGCTGCT
>DATBSL010000313.1:0-2267 GCA_036559805.1 Vicinamibacteria bacterium | reverse complement strand
GCTAGCGCGGGCGTTCAAACCCCAGGCTTTTCGTTCAAGCGCGTGGAGCGCGCGCGTCGCGCCGCCGCCGCCGTCCCAGCGGTTCCACGACCGGACAAGGGCGCGCCGCTCACAACTTCCAGCAAGCCCTTTCGCACGTTCGCGTTCGCGACTCATGCGTTGATCGCATCCGCCTTCGCCCAAATCAGGCAACCGGGCCCGCGCCCCTCGCGTCTCCCCGTGAAGTACGTCGCCCTTCTCGAGCTCTGAGCTTGGCGACGTTCCGGGGGGCCGTTTCGGGAGGACGCCATGCTGGGCAGACACGCCGTGCTGGCCGCCAGCTGTCTCGCAGGGCCCGCGCTCGCCTCGGCCGGCGAGCTGCCGGTCGCCGAGCTCGCGGACGCGCCGTTCGTGAGCCCGGCTCCAAGCCTGCCCGAGCCCGCGCGCGACGCGCAGCCGGCCACCGCGCGGCTCGTGTGGATCGACCCGGCGAGCGCCGCGCTCGGGACAGAAGCGGTCGTGCGTCCGGAGGTGTCGCGGCTGCTGCGCGAGATGGGCGTGACCGCCACCTGGCGCCGCGCCGAGCCGCACGAGCTGGCGCGGCCGGGCGACCTGCGGGTGATCTTCCTGAATCGCGCGTCGGAGCGCGAGCACGGCGTGCCGGTGCTGGGCGCGACGCCGACGAGCTTCATGAGCGACCGCTTCCTCTGGGTTCACGTTCCGAGCGTCAGGGTCGCGGCGGGCGTCGGCAGCCAGCGCAGCGGCGCGTCGCTCGATCCCTACACGGCGCGGCGGATCGGGATCGCGATGGCGCGTGTCATCGCGCACGAGGTGGTCCACGCTCTCGCACCGGGACTGCCGCACGGCAGCGGCCTGATGGCCGCGCGCCTCGACCGGAGAATGCTGACGGCCCCGAACATCCACGTCGACCCGGCGGTCGGCCTCGCGGTGCGCAGCGCGCTCGCCCTGCCGACGCCCGCCGCAACGCCGAGCGACGCGATCCTCGCGGTCGAGAGCACATACAAGGAGCCGTGACGATGAGCAGCCAGGCTGGAGTTCCCGCCCGCATCCTGCGGGCGGTAGTGACGACGCCGCGCGGCGAGGCGCGCTGCCTGCCCGAGCGAATCGGCCCGCGCGGCAGCGGGCACCCGGCGCTGCGCCCGTCCCGGGCGCGCACGCCGATCGAGCTGACCGCGGAGGTGCTGCGCGGCCCGTTCCGCCCGCTGATCGTCTGGGGACTGTTCTGGGGCCCGCGCCCGTTCTCGGAGCTGATGCGCCACGTGCCGGACGTGACCAAGCGCTCGCTGCGCCGCGAGCTCGTGGAGATGGAGCGGATCGGCCTCGTGGTCCGCGACGTGCGCCCCGACTCGAACCGGCGGGCGTTCTACGCGCTCAGCCCCTTCGGCGAGACGCTGCGCCCCGTGGTCGGTGCGATGTACGAGTGGGGCCTGCTGTGCGCCGAGCCGCGGCGGCTTGGCGACGCCCGCTCGGGCTGACGATTGGCGAGGTCACGATCAACACCTGGGCCGGGGCGCTCGAGTCGTTCCGCCACAGGCGCAGCTCCCCGGGCAGGATGCAGGCCGCGTCGCCGGCGCCCAGCCGGTGCTCCTCGGGCCCGAGCGTCAGCGTCACCCTGCCCCTGAGCACGTAGGCGAACTCCTCGCGTGCGTGCGCGTAGGGATGCCTGCCGCTGCGGCCACCCGAGCGGAGCGTGATCGAGAGGCTCTCGAGGCGCGCGGCCGAGACGCGCGGGCTCACCGCCTCGACGGCCGCGTTTGACCAGCCGCTGTTCAGGGCGTGACGATCGGCCGCGCGAACCACGAGGCCGCCCTCGGCCTCCGAGGCGGCCGCGAAGAACTCCACGAGCGAGACGCCCAGCGCCGCGGCGATCTTCTCCATCGAGCTGATGGACGGCGACACCAGGCCGTTCTCGAGCTGGGAGATGAAGCTGGGCGAGAAGCCGGTCTGCCGCGCGAGCGTGCGCAGGCTCGAGCCGCCCTGCAGGCGCAAGCGCTTGACGTGCTCGCCAACGGCTTGTTGCTTGAGATGGGTCGGCATCGGCGCGGCCGAGAGTCTAGCGCAGGCGACCGCCGCGCGCGCCGTTCGTCCTCGCGCCCCCTGCTGCGTGAGGGGGCACACAATTCGTGTGTTCAGTTGCACTGTACACTAGAGAGCAATGGCAGAACGCCAACTGACAAGCGTGGCTTCCCCGAGCGGAGGCCGCGCGCTGGTGGCTTTCCTGCGTGGGCGCGCGGCGCTGGCGGTCACGAGCGCGCTGCTCCTCACGC
>DATBSL010000312.1:0-4808 GCA_036559805.1 Vicinamibacteria bacterium | reverse complement strand
TGGGGCAGCGTGCCGCTCGTGGTCGAGGCGATGCGCCGCGGGGCGCGCGACTTCGTGCAGAAGCCGTGGGACAACGAGCGGCTCGTCTCGATCCTCAGGACCCAGGCCGAGCTCGCGCGGGCGCTGCGCCGCGGGCAGCGCCTCGAGGCCGAGAATCTGGCGCTGCGCGACGTCGGCCGCCCGTTGCTGATCGCCGAGTCCGAGGCGATGCGGCCGGTGCTCGAGCTGATCGAGCGCGTCGGGCCGTCGGACGCGAACGTGCTGATCACCGGCGAGAACGGCAGCGGCAAGGGCAGCGTCTCGGCCGCGTTGCACGCGGTTTCCTCGCGCGCCGGTAAGCCGCTCTTGACCGTGAACGCCGGTGGGCTCTCGGAAGGGGTCTTCGAGAGCGAGCTCTTCGGCCACGTGAAGGGAGCCTTTACGGACGCCAAGGCCGACCGCGTCGGCCGCTTCGAGATGGCCGACGGGGGGGCGCTCTTCCTCGACGAGATCGCGAACGTGCCGCTCAACTTGCAGCCCAAGCTCCTGCGCGTGCTCGAGACGGGCGAGTTCGAGCGCGTCGGCTCGTCGCGCACGCGCAGGGCCGACGTGCGGATCCTCTCGGCGACGAACGCGGACGTGCGCCAGGAGGTGACGAACGGCCGCTTCCGGCAGGACCTGTTGTTCCGGCTCAACACGATCGAGATCCAGGTGCCGCCGTTGCGCGACCGGCGCGAGGACATCCCGCTGCTCGCGGCCCACTTCCTGCGGCTGCACGCGCAGCGCTACCGGAAGCCGATCACCCGCTTCCACGCGGACGCCACGCGCGCGCTGACGGCCCACGGCTGGCCAGGCAACGTACGCGAGCTCGACCACGCGGTCGAGCGCGCCGTGCTGATGGCGCGCGCCGACGAGATCCGCGAGGCCGACCTCGGCTTGAAGGGCGGCAGCTCCGAGGCGCCGCGCCAGCTCGACGACATGAGCCTCGAGGAAGTCGAGGCGTTCCTGATCAAGAAGGCGCTGCAGCGCCACGGCGGCAGCGTCAGCCGCGCGGCCGAGGCCCTCGGCCTTTCGCGCAGCGCCCTCTACCGGCGCCTGCAGCGCTACGAGCTCTGACAGCCGCGCTAAGCTAGCCTCGCCGATGCAGGGGACCGGGGGCCGCGCGTGATTCCGCCGCGGCGGCGGCGCAGGCTGCCGCACGACCTGCGCGTGCAGCTTTTGGCGCTCGCGGCGGCCGTGCCCGCGCTGGCGCTCACGGCCTATCTGCTCGCGCACAGCGACCTGCAGCCGCGCACGCGCTGGACGCTCGGGACGCTGGTCGTCGTGTCGTGGCTCGCCTTCGCGGCCTCCGCGCGCGAGGCCGTGGCGCGGCCGCTGCAGACGCTGTCGAACCTGCTGGGGGCGCTGCGCGAGGAGGACTTCTCGTTCCGCGCGCGCGTCGGGCGCCGCGACGACCCGCTGGGCCAGGCGCTCGTCGAGGTGAACGCGCTCGCCCAGATGCTGCGCGAGCAGCGGCTGGGCGCGCTCGAGGCCACGGCGCTCTTGCGCAAGGTGATGGAGGAGATCGACGTCGCGGTGTTCGCGTTCGACGCCGGCTCCGAGCTGCAGCTGCTCAACCGCGCGGGCGAGCGCCTGCTCGGGGCGCCCTCCGAGCGGCTCGTCGGCCTCGGCGCCGAGGCGCTCGGCCTCGCGCCGTTCCTGACAGGGGAGGCCACGCGCACCGCCGACGCGGCGTTCGCGGGCGCCGCCGGCCGCTTCGACATGCGGCGCACCAGCTTCCGCCAGCGCGGCCGGCCGATGCAGCTTTTGGTGCTCGCGGACGTGAGCCGGGCGCTGCGCGACGAGGAGCGCCAGGCATGGCAGCGCCTGATCCGCGTGATCGGCCACGAGCTCAACAACTCGCTCGCGCCGATCCGCTCCGTGGCCGGCAGCCTCGAGTCGCTGCTGCTGCGCGAGCCGCGTCCCGCGGACTGGGAGGACGACGTCCGGCGCGGGCTGTCCGTGATCGCCGCGCGCGCGGAGTCGCTGCGGCGCTTCATGGACGCCTACGCGCAGCTCGCGCGGCTGCCGCCGCCGACGCGGCGGCGCGTCTCGATCGGCGCGCTGCTGCGCCGGATCGCGGGGCTCGAGACGCGCGTGAAGGTAGCCGTGAACGGCGGCCGCGAGGTGGCGGTCGAGGCCGACCCGGACCAGCTCGAGCAGCTGCTGATCAACCTGGTGCGCAACGCCGCCGAGGCCGCGCCCGGCGCGCCGAACGGCGTGCGCCTCTCCTGGTCGCTTCTCGAGAAGCCGGCGCCCGCGGTCGAGATCCGCGTCGACGACGACGGCCCCGGGCTGCCGCCGTCGGCCAACCTGTTCGTGCCGTTCTTCACGACCAAGCAGGGCGGATCCGGCATCGGGCTGGTGCTGTGCCGCCAGATCGCCGAGGCCCACGGCGGCACGCTCACGCTCGCGAACCGCCCCGAGGGCGGCTGCCGGGCGGCGCTGGTGCTGCGGCGCTGAGCGATCGCGCCGCCTTTACTTCTGGCAGCGGTATACGAACGCGGGCGGGAAGTTGCGGAAGACGATGCGCGTGGTCGACACGCGCGGGAAGCTCGCTTCGAGGAGCGCGCGGAAGCGCCGGCCGGGCGGGAAGTGCGCGGCCGGCACGTACGCGAAGGTCGCGAAGCGACCACCGGGCCTGAGCCCGGCCACGACCGCGCGCAGCAGCCGCTCCTGCAGCTCGCGCGCGAAGTTCGCCCAGGGCAGGCCCGAGAGGATGGCGTCCGCCGTGCTTCGGCCGCACGCGCCCAGGTGGCTCGCGAGGTTCTCGGCCGAGTCGCTCACGATCCGCACCCCCGGAATCCGGCCCTCGAGCTGGCTCGCGAGCGAGGGGTCGATCTCGAAGGAGAGCACGAGCGCTCCGGGCTTGACGCGCTCGGCGATGAGCCGCGTGAAGACGCCCGTCCCGGCCCCCAGCTCGACCACGGTCTCGGCGTCGGCGAGGCCCATGTCCTCGACCATGAGCCGCGCGAGCCCGCTCGAGCTAGGGACCACGGTGCCGGTGCGCCATGGCCGCCGCACGAAGGTTCGCAGCATCCGTCCGTGGGCGCGAAGCGACTCCAGTTTTCTCTCCTTCAACCCCGGAAAGTCTATCCCGAAGCCTCCTGGAACTTGGACCGGAACAACCTCGGCCGGACCGCGTAGAGAGTCGTCGGACCCGGTTCCGTGTCTCGAGACGGCGTCCATCCACAGGCTTGGACGCTAGGGAGGTTGACCATGACGAAAGGCGCACTGGCGCTCGGACTCGCAGCACTCGTCGGTGGGAGCGCCGCGGTCGCCGAGGAGAAGGCCGCCGCGGGCAAACGCTTCGAGTGGACGACGACGTCGGCGCAGGCGAAGCAGGACCTGCTCGAGCTGCAGACGCGGATCGAGAACTTCCAGTTCGGCCCGCAGAACGTCGAGCTGGCGCAGAAGATCGTCGCCGCCGATCCGCAGTTCGCGATGGGCGTCTACTATCTGTCGGCCGTCACGCCGCCGCCCGCGAACGAAGAGCACCTCAAGAAGGCGGTCGAGCTGTCGAAGAGCGCCTCGGACGGCGAGAAGCGCTTCATCGATGCGATGAGCGTCGCCCGCGCGAACCAGGGCGCGCAGGCGAAGGACGCGATCCCGCTGCTCGCGAAGCTCGAGGCGGACTACCCGAACGAGCGGCTGGTGCCCGTGCTGCTCGGCCAGCTCTACCAGGGCCAGGGCGAGGGCGACAAGGCCCGCGCCGAGTTCGATCGCGCGCAGGCGATCGGCCCCAGGAGCCCGCGCATGGCCGCCTTCATCGCGAACGACGACCTGCTCAAGGGCCGCTACGAGAAGGCTCGCCAGGCGTTCCTCGACGTGGAGAAGACGCTGCCCAAGGGCGCGGCACCGTTCGCCGTGCGCTACGGCCTCGCCTTCAGCTACCTCTACGAAGGCCAGGTCGATCCCGCGATCGCCGCGCTCAAGACCTACCTCGGCGAGTACAAGGACAGCGGCGCGGCGCAGGGCTTCCCGGAGGTGTTCATCTGGAACTCGATCGCCCGCATCAACCTCGAGAACGGACGTCTCGACGCGGCGATGCAGGCCTACGAGAAAGGCTACGAGAGCGTTCCCGGCAGCAGCCTGCCCGAGGACCAGAAGCAGGTCTGGCTGGGCCGCCTGATGCACGGCCGCTGCCGCACGCTCGCCAAGATGGGCAAGCACGAGGAAGCGTGGACCGAGGCCCAGAAGATCAAGAAGATGATCGACGAGGGCGGCGAGCCTGCGAAGCAGTACGTGCCCGCATGGCACTACCTGGCGGGCTATCTGAAGCTCGAGGCCCGCGATTACAAGACGGCCGTCGAGGAGCTCAAGCAGGCGGACGCCAACGACCCGTTCCAGCAGCTGCTGCTCGCCCGTGCCTTCGAGAAGACGGGCGCAAAGGACGACGCCCAGAAGACCTACCGCAAGGTCGTCGACTCGCAGCAGAACGGCCTCGAGCGCGCCCTCGCCTACCCGGAGGCGAAGAAGAAGCTGTAATGCTTTCCTGGTTCGGGTGACCTGCCGGTCGTCGGCACGGTCGCCCGAACCAGGAATTTTGAGCCGTTTCGTTGGGTCCCTTTAGCTCAGTCCCTCCTTTCATTTTCGGTTCGTCATCTGTTGTTGTCTCTCTCCCGTTCCCGTGCCTCTGACTCTCCAAGGGGGATCATGGGAGGGGCGCGTTCACGCTTGCGTTCCTATTCAGGGGGGCTTCGCCCCCCTGACCCCGTGCGCCCAGCATGGAGACGACCCAGGAGGTGAACGTCCTCACGTGAGCAGGCCATGGCAAACGAAGCGAACCG
>DATBSL010000311.1:0-1691 GCA_036559805.1 Vicinamibacteria bacterium | reverse complement strand
AGGTCGGCGCCGTGGTTGAGGTTGTCCATGATGCGGATGAGGCCGATCGAGTCGACGTCGTAGACGGCGGTCGCGTCCGGGTAGTCGCCGAGCTTCGGCGGATCGCCGGTGATGGCGAGAATGTTCCTGAGGCCGAGCGCGTGCGCCCCCAAGAGGTCGGACTGGATCCCGAGCAGGTTCCGGTCGCGGCAGGTGTAGTGCAGGATCGTGTCGATCCCGACCTTCTCCTGCAGCAGCACGCACAGCGCCTGCGCGCTCATGCGCGCCGAGGCGCGCGGGCCGTCCGCGACGTTGATCGCGTCGACCTCGTTCTCCTTGCAGTACTGCGCCCGCTCGATGATCTGGCCGGCGTCCGCGCCGCGCGGCGGGTCGAGCTCGACCGAGACCACGAACTTGCGGCGCAGCGCGCGCGCGAGCGGCGACTTGGTCTCGCGCGCGACAGGCACGGGCGCCTCTTTGCGCTGCTTGGGCGTGACGACCTTCGCCTCCACGTCGCGCCCCGGCTGGTACATGCGCACCGAGCGCACCAGGTTCCGGATGTGGGCGGGTGTGGTTCCGCAGCAGCCGCCCACGGCGCTCGCCCCCGCCTGCAGGAAGCGGCGCGCCCACGACGCCATGTACTCGGGCGTGCACAGGTAGACATAGCGGCCGTCCACGTAGGCCGGCGAGCCCGCGTTGGGCATGGCCGCGAGCTTCGCGGAGCGCACGACCGCGGCCATCCGCTGCACCGTCTCGAGCATCGCCTGCGGACCCTGGCTGCAGTTGGCGCCGACGACTGCCACGCCGAGCGCCTCGAGCTCCCTGACCGCGTCCTCCGGCGTGTCGCCGTAGAGCGTGTTGCCTTCCTCGTTGAAGGTCAGGCTCACCGCCACCGGCACGTCGCTCGACACCGAGCGCACCGCCTCGAGCGCCGCCTTCGCCTGGTCCAGCGACGGCATCGTCTCGAGCATGAAGAGGTCGACTCCGCCTTCGACGAGCCCCTCTGCCTGCTCGCGGTACGCGGATTGGGCGTCCGCGAACGGGATGCTGCCGATCGGCTCGAGCGGCTTTCCGATCGGCCCCATCGCCCCCGCCACGAGCCCCGTCTCGCCGGCCGCCTCGCGCGCGATGCGCGCGCCCTCGCGGTTGATCTTGCGGACCTGGGCCTCGAGGCCGTGGGGACCCAGCTTGAAGCGGTGGGCCCCGAACGTGTTCGTCTCGATAACTTCCGCTCCTGCTTCAAGATACTCGGCGTGGACCTGCCGGACGAGGTTGGGGCTGGACAGGTTCAGCTCGTCGAAGCAGCGGTTCACGAAGACACCGCGGCCGTAGAGCATCGTGCCCATCGCACCGTCGAAGACGACGGTGCCCCGGCCGAGTCTTTCGAGAAAACGCATCCGGTGAGTCTACCCCACGCGTTTCCCGCGAACCGAATCGGCGAGCCCCGTCGTGCGGGCCGGGCCTCAGGTGTTACTGGAAGCCGATACCTGAAGCCCCAGGATCGCCGGTTCGAGCCGGAGCGTGCCGGTGCGCAGCTTCTCGTCGAGGATCTTGCGCACGGTTCCGTACTCGGCGGCCGGCACCGGCAGCTTGAAGGGCACCGCCTGGTGCCGGGGCGACAACAGCAGCACGATCTCCGGCGCCTCGACGAAGGCGATGCGCGCGACGTCCGGCCAGGGCAGGAAGCCCCGGTGCGCCCAGACCCCGTCGCG
>DATBSL010000310.1:0-13426 GCA_036559805.1 Vicinamibacteria bacterium | reverse complement strand
GCGCTCTACTGGCGGCGCCTGCCGAACGAGCGCGAGCGGCGGCTCACCTTCGGCAGCGAGCCCGCACGCGACCCGGCCGTCTCGCCCGACGGCAGCCGCGTCGCGTTCGCCATGAACGGCCGCCTCGGCGTCGTGGTCGTGGCGAGCGGCGAGGCGAGCCTGCTGACGCTCGGAGTCGACTGGAAGGACGCGCAGCCGGCCTGGCTTCCCGACGGGCGCCGGCTGGTCGTCTCCGCGCGGCGGCGCGTGGGCGAGCCCGCCAGCCTGCACCTCGTCGCGCCCAACCCCGACGGGACCGCGTCGCGCCAGCCGCTGACGCAGGCGCGCGCGGGCGACGACCTCGCCCCCGTGGCGAGCCCGGACGGCACCTTCGTCGTGTTCGTGCGCGACGACCGGCTGATGCGCGTGAGCCTGCGCGACGGCCACGTCGCCCGCATGAGCGGCGGCTTCAAGCGCGAGCGCTCGCCGCGCTTCCTGTCGCCGGACCGGCTGGTGTGCGCCTGGAGCGAAGACAAGCAGCACGGCATCGACGTGCTCGACCTCACGGCGAAGACGCGCACGACGCTCACCCGGGGCGGGACGTTCTACCGGACGCTCGCGCCCTCGCGCGACGGGCGCTTCCTGGCGGCGACCAGCAGCTTCGACGCGGGGCTGCCGCCTCTGGCGGGGCTCTTCGGGCAGAAGGAGGAGATCCGGCTGCTCGACGCCGCGGGCCGGGAGCTGGGGCGCCTCGAGTCCTCGCGCCGCCACGCCAGCCACTCGCCCGACTGGGCCCGGTGACCCTGGACGCGGGCGATTGAGTATGATCCGGAGCGGAGACTCCCGCATGGCCGTTTGCCCCGAGTGCGAAGCCGACGTCGAGATCGACGAGTACGACGTGGACAAAGGCGAGATCATCAGCTGTCCCGAGTGCGGGGTCGAGCTGGAGGTGGTCGGGCTCGCGCCGTTGCAGCTCGACGTCGCCTCGCAGGACGAGGAGGACTGGACCGAGTGAGCGAAAAGGCGAGCCTCGAGGCGAAACGGGCCGCCCTCGAGCGGGTGCTCGACGGGATGGGGTCCGTCCTGGTCGCCTACTCGGGCGGCGTCGACAGCGCCTGCCTCGCGGTCTTCGCGCACCGCGTGCTCGGGCGGCGCGCGCTCGCCGTAACCGCCGACTCGGAGTCGCTCTCGGGCGAGCAGCGCGAGCTGGCGACGGAGGTGGCGCGCCGCTTCGGCTTCGCGCACCGCGTCGTGCGCACGCACGAGCTCGCGAACCCGCTCTACGCCCGCAACCACGCGGACCGCTGCTATCACTGCAAGAGCGAGCTGTTCCGCCACCTCGTCCCGCTGGCCCGGGTCGAGGGGCTCGCGCACGTCGCCTACGGCCTGATCGTCGACGACCTCACGGACTTCCGCCCCGGCCAGCGCGCCGCAGCCGAAGCCGGCGTGCGCGCCCCGCTGGCCGAGGCCGGCCTGGCGAAGGGCGACGTGCGCGCGCTGTCGCGCGAGCTCGAGCTGCCCACCGCCGAGCTTCCCGCCTCGCCCTGCCTCGCGTCCCGCCTGCCCTACGGCACGCCGGTGACGCTCGAGGCGCTCCGCAGCGTGGAGCGGGCCGAGGCGGGGGTGCGCGCGCTCGGCTTCCGCGAGCTGCGTGTGCGCCACCTGGGCACCCGCGCGCGCGTGGAGATCGCCCCGGACGAGATGCCCAGGCTCGACCAGGCCGGCGTGCGCGAGGCCGTGCTCGCGGCGCTGCGCGAGGCGGGCTACGAGGCGGGGACGATCGACCCCGAGGGCTATAGGCGCGGCCGCCTCAACGAGGCGCTGCGAGTCGTGTCCGTGGTCGCCGGCAATCCCGGCGGTATATGATGCGTTGAGGCGGTCCGCACCTCCGCCTGGAGGCTAACCATGTTCGGTCTCGGCGTACCCGAGTTGCTTCTGATTCTCGTGATCGTGGTCCTGATCTTCGGCGCCGGCAGGCTGCCGCAGCTCGGGCGCGGCATTGGAGAGGGCATCAAGAACTTCAAGCAGTCGATCCGCGGCGACGAAGCGGGCGACGAGAACAAGAAACCCTGATCGGGCTCCGTTTGCCCGACATTTCCGCCACCGGGACCGCGCGGGCCAAGGACCGGCCCGGGCCGCCGACCGCGGAGAGGAGGCAGCCGATGAAGAGAGCAGCCCTCGTTTTCTTGGCAGCAGGCGCGTTCGCCGCGGTCGCCGCGTGCGGCAAGAAGCCCGAGCCGGCGCCGCCCCCCCCGCCCCCGGTCGCCCCCGAGCCGCCCCCGCCGGCCCCGCCTCCGGCCGCGCGCCCCGAGGTCCAGCCGCAGCAGGACGAGTACGCGCGGCTGCGCGCGATGAGCGCCGAGGAGATCGAGAAGAGCGGGCTTTTGGGCGAGGTGTACTTCGAGTTCGATCGCGCCGAGCTCCGCGACGCCGACCTCCCGACGCTCACGAAGAACGCCGAGGCGCTGAAGCGCTTCGACTTCCTGCGCATCACGGTCGAGGGCCACTGCGACGAGCGCGGCACGGTCGAGTACAACCTGGCGCTCGGCGAGCGCCGGGCACGGGCCGCCTACGACTACCTCGTGTCGCTCGGCGTGCCCGCGAGCCGGCTCAAGACGGTCTCGTACGGCAAGGAAGTCCCCGCCTGCCAGGCCTCGACCGAGGAGTGCTGGCAGAAGAACCGCCGCGCGCACTTCACGGTGACCGGCAAGACGCAGTAGCCGCCACGACGGAGGCAGAGGGGAGTTGTTGCGCCTGAGACGTCCGAATGGCTGAGCCCAGCAATCCACCGAAGCCGGTCGAGCGGGAGCTGACGGGCCGCATCGGCAAGTACGAGATCCAGGGTCCGCTCGGCAAGGGCGCCATGGGCCAGGTCTACCTCGCCCGCGACACGGTGCTCGAGCGCGACGTGGCCCTGAAGGTCATGGTCGCCCAGATCGCCGACGACCCCGAGCTCAAGGCCCGCTTCGAGCGCGAGGCGAAGTCCGTCGCCAAGATGACGCACCCGAACGTGGTGGCCGTGTTCGACCTCGGCAACCACACGGACGGCTCGCCGTTCATCGCGATGGAGCTTCTGAAGGGCCAGGATCTCCAGAAGGCGATGCGCCAGACGCCGCCGCTCACCCTCGAGCGCAAGGTGGTGGTGATCGTCCATGTGCTCGCCGGGCTCGCGCACGCGCACCAGGCCGGCATCGTCCATCGCGACATCAAGCCGGCGAACATCTTCATCCAGGAAGACGGCTCGGTGAAGATCATGGACTTCGGGGTCGCGCACGCGACGGGCGCGTCGATGACCGGCACCGGCAGCGTCGTGGGGACGGCCGACTACATGTCGCCCGAGCAGGTGCAGGGCAAGAAGGTCGACGGGCGCAGCGACGTCTTCAGCGTGGGCTGCATGCTGTTCGAGCTGGCCACCGGCCGGCGGCCGTTCCACTCGGACAACCTGATGGCGATCTTCTACAAGATCACCAACGAGAACGCGGACTACGACCAGATGCCGAAGGGCGCCGACTACCGCGCGCTGACGCCGATGCTGAAGCGGGCCCTCGCGAAGAACCTGCCGGATCGTTACCAGACCGCCCTCGAGTTCGCCGTGGACCTGCGCGAGTGGCTGAAGGCGCACGCGACCACGACGTCGTCGCAGAACGTGTTCGAGGCGCTCGTCGACCTCGAGGCTCCGACGCACGCGCCGATGCCGACGGGGGCCGAGACGTCGGCCACGGTCGACATCGGCACCGGACGCCGTCCCACCACTCCCGTGCGCAAGGGCACGGTGGCACCGACGCGCGCGGGGGCTGGCCGGACCGTGGTGGAGCCGGGCGTCGCGGGGACGCAGCGTCCGGGCCCGACGCGCGTGATGACGACGCCCGCGGCGCGCACGTCGCCGCGCGTCCAGCGCCAGGAGCGGCCGAGCGTCCTGCCCTGGATCGCAATGGCGCTGGCGCTCGTGGCGGTCGGTGTGGCGGGGTATCTCGCGTGGAAGAGCCAGCAGGCGCCGCCCGCGCCGGTCGCCGTGGCTCTACCTACCATCGCGCCACCACCGCCCACGACCGTCGCGACGCCGACTCCGCCGCCGGTGACCGCCGCCCCAGCCCCGGACTTCGGCGAGGCCGGCGGCAAGGCCGCGGCCGAGGTCAAGCTCGCGCAGCGGGCCTTCGAGGCCGGGAACTACGACAAGGCCCTGGCCGCCGCGCAGGCGGCTCTCCGCGAGGACGCCGCGAGCGAGCCGGCCAAGAGGATCCTGGCCCAGGCGATGCTCGGGCAGAAGGCGGGCGACCAGGTGAGGTCCGGCGACGCCGCGCTCGCCAGGGGCGACGTGGGAGCAGCGGAGACGGCCGTGGCGGAGGCGCTGCGGATCGCTCCCTGGGACGACCGTGCCGTCGCGCTGCAGCGCCGCATCGCCGAGGCGAAAGCCCGCGGCCAGCGCGACGCGGAAGCCTCGGCCGCGACGCAGCGCGCCGCGCAGGTCAACGCAGCCCTCAACGAAGCGTCGACGGCGCTGCAGGCGAAGCAGTACGAGGCGGCCATAGCGGCCTACGACCGCGCGCTCGCGATCGACCCGAACAGCCAGCCGGCCCAGACCGGCAAGCAGGCGGCGATCGGCGCGAAGTCGCTGGCCGACGCCGCCGCGTCCGGGCCGCGCGCGGGCGCCGCGACGGTCAAGAGCTTCGTCGCGGGGCGCACCGAGGCCAAGGCCGCGCCGGGCGGCGGCCTCGTCGGCTTCGAGGACTCGGCCGGTGTCACGGTGAAGTCGGGCACGCAGGGCGCGGGGCTGCCGGGCACGATCGTGTTCGACGCGGCGCCGCAGGTGCCGAAGGCCGGCGACTCGTTCAGGATCTCCGTGTTCCTGTCGAACGAAGGCGCCCAGCCGATCCCGCTCACCGGGATGACCGTCACCACCACCGTCGACGGCCGGCCGCAGAGGGGACAGCTGCCGCCCGTCACGGCCACCGTGGCCCCCGGCCAGCGTGGCCTCGTGTTCCAGATGCCTTCGGGGATGGTGTGGCGGGACAGCACGCAGTCGTGGTCGATGGAGATCGCGCTGACCACGCAACGTGGTGAAACCTATCGAAACTCGCTTACCTGGAAGTAGCCGGAGCCCTCCAGTAAGATTCGGTTGTCGGAGGGCCTGAATGAGGAAGTCTTTGGCGCCGGCGATCGCGCTCGTGATCCTGGCCGCTTCGGCAGCCGTGGCGAACGACCCCCCCGCGATCGACCACCAGCCTGCGCTGTGCACCGTGCCGGAAAAGGCGCTCTCGCTGTGCGCGGCCGTGAGCGACGACGGCAACGTGGCGGTGGCGCGCCTCTACTTCCGCCGCCAGGGCGAGGACTACTACGCCTACGTCGCGATGAGCTTCACCGGGGTGAGCTATTGCGGCACGCTCCCGGCGCCGCGCGAGAAGGCGAAAGCCGTCGAGTACTACGTCCATGCCGTCGACGACAGCTACCAGCCGCAGCGCACGAGCACGTTTCGGCTGCCCGTCCAGCCGGATGGCGTGTGCGAGTTCCCTCCGGTCGAGAGGGACGCGGCACGGGCGGGCGCGATCAAGGTGTTCGCCACGAACCGCAAGCAGGGCCGCAAGCTCGACGACGGCTTCGCCGGCACGGGCGTGACGTTTGTCCCGGTTCCCTGACCGGCTCGCGCCGCGCGCCTCGCTCACCGTCACCCTGGTCGCCTGCGCGGCCGCCGCGCGCCCGGAGGCGGTCGTCGACGTCGCCGGCCGCGTGGTCGCGACCGAGCCGCGCCTCGAGGTGAGCCTGACGCTCACGAACCGCAGCGATCGACGCACGGGGCCGATCGACGTGGTGGGGGAGCTCGACGGACAGCGGCGGGACGCGCGCCTCGCGAGCGGCCTCGAGCCGCGCGGGCAGGCCTCGCTCACGCTCGAGTTCGCTTCCGCGCCGCGGCGGCCGGGCCGCCACGCCCTGACGCTGCTCTTCGAGCACCCGCTCGAAGGCCGGCCGGACGCGGCGGGCAACCCCCCGCTCGCCAGCGAGCGCGCCTGGCTGACGCTCGCCTTCGGCGCGAGCCCCGGGGAAGCCGTTCGCCTCGAGGCCGAGCCGCTGAGCCTGGACGCGCGCGGCACGCTCGCGGTCCGGCTCGAGAGCCGCGACGGCGAGGGCCGGCGCGTGCGGCTGCGCGCGCTCACGCCGCGCGGGCTGCGCGCGGACGGCGAGCCGATCGAGGTCGAGGTCCCGCCGCGCGGGATGGCGACCGCGCAGCTGCCGATCCTGCGCACGAGCGCCGCGCGCGGCAGCCGCACGGCCCTCGTGCTCGTCGCCGAAACGCCCGACGGCCCGCTCGCCCGCACGTCGGTCGTCGGCGTGGCCGTCGAGGTGCTCCCGGACCCCTCGCGAGTGGCGCGCCTGCGTCCGCTGATCCTGACGTTGGGCCTGGCACTCCTGGCGGCGGCCGCCGTGTACCAGGTGTGGTCGCGTCGGGCTTGACACTCGCTCCGACCCCAACCTATGGTGGGGAGCGGGATGGAGAAGCCCAAGGACTACTATCAGCTGCTCGGAGTGCCCCGTGACGCATCCCCGGCCGCGATCCGCCGCGCATTCAGGCGGCTCGCGCGGCGCGCCGCGCCGGACCGCGCCGAAAACGACTACGCCGAGCTGCAGGCCGCCTACGAGACCCTGAGCGACGCCGAACGCCGCCGCCGCTACGACGACGAGCTCGGAGGGTCCGACCGCCAGTCGGGGCCGCACGAGTGGTCCTTCACCCGGCGCCCCGCCGCCTACGATCTGCGCCGTCCGCTGGCCCCCACGAGCCTCACGGCCGAGATCGTGCTGCACCCCGAGGAGGCGGCTGCGGGCACGGTGCTCTCGCTCGACGTCCCCGTCGCGGCGACGTGCGAGGCCTGCCTCGGCACCGGCGGCCCGCTCTTCGACTGCGATCGCTGCGGCGGGGAAGGACGCGTGCTGCGCCGCCTGCCGGTCCCGGTCCACGTGCCCGCCGGCCTGCGCGAGGGGTCGGTCTTCCAGGTGCGCACCGACCAGCCCGCGGTTCCGACGATCCTGCTCACGGTCCACCTTCGCCGGATCTGATTCTTTTCTGGGGGGTGCTGCGTCGCACCCCCCAGACCCCCCCTACGCTCCGCGGGAATGAATCCCGCTCCGCTCCGAGTCCGTAGCTCCAGCTGTGCGCGCGGCCCGTTGCATAATGCGGGTCGGATGAACACCGACGACATCCTGAGGATCGTCGCCGACAGCGCGGCGCTGAAGCAGCGTTTCTTCGCCGAGAGCGCGCCGCGGCTCATCGAGGTCGGCCGCCGCCTGGCGGAGAGCCTGCTCGCCGGAGGCCGCCTGCTGGCGTTCGGCAACGGCGGCTCCGCAGCCGACGCGCAGCACTTCGTGGCCGAGCTGGTCGGCCGGCTCGACCGCGAGCGCCGTGGGCTGTCGGCGATCGCGCTCGCCACCGATCCGTCCGTGGTGACCGCGCTCGCGAACGACATGGGCTACGCCTCGGTGTTCCGGCGCCAGGTCGAGGCTCACGGCCGCGCCGGAGACGTCGCGCTGGGCATCAGCACCTCGGGCCGCTCGCCGAACGTGGTGGAGGCGTTGCGCGCGGCGCGCAGCCGGGGCCTCGTCACCGTGGGTCTCACGGGCGATGGCGGCGGCGAGATCGCCGGCCTCGTCCAGCACCTGATCGCGGTGCCGCACCCCGACACCCAGCGCGTGCAGGAGGTGCACGGGATGGTGCTGCACGTGCTGGCCCAGGTGATCGAGGAGGCGGCGGCCGGCTGATGGCCCGCCCTCGCACGACGAGCCGCGTGCGGCTGCGCCCGCTCTCCCTCGAGGGCGTGAAGACCTACCCGCTCGGGAGCCGCAAGAGCAAGCTGCACCGCGGCCAGCTCGGGCGGCCGCACCGGCGCGGCGCACGCTTCGCGTCGTTCGTCGCGGGGCTGCCGCGGGTGCTCGCGGCCGACACGCTGCGCGAGCTGTGCGACGCGGTCGTGCGCGCGCGCGCGCGGCGCCGGCCGATCGTGTGGGGCCTGGGCGCGCACGTGATCAAGGTCGGGCTCGCGCCGGTGCTGATCGACCTGATGCAGCGCGGCTTCGTGACGGGCATAGCGCTCAACGGCGCCGGCATCGTCCACGACTTCGAGCTCGCGGTCGCCGGCGGCACGTCGGAGGACGTGCCGGCAGGGCTCGCGGAAGGACAGTTCGGCATGGCGCGCGAGACCGGCGAGGAGCTGGGACGCGCCGTGAGCCTCGGCGACGGCGCCGGGCTCGGCCTGGGCGCGTCGATCGGCCGCTACCTCGCCGAGCGCCGCCCGCGCGCACGCCACCTCGAGCTCAGCCTGCTGGCGGCCGCCTGGCGGCTGGGGCTGCCCGCGACGGTGCACGTTGCGATCGGCACTGACATCGTCCACGTCCACCCGGCCTGCGACCCGGCGGCGCTCGGGCGCGCCACGCACCTCGACTTCCGCCTGCTCGCCGCCGAGGTGGCACGGCTCGGGAAGGGCGGCGTGTACCTGAACGTCGGCTCGGCCGTCGTGCTGCCCGAGGTGTTCCTGAAGGCGCTGACGCTCGCGCGCAACCTCGGCCACGCGGTGACGGGCTTCTCCACGGCGAACCTCGACTTCATCCAGGGCTACCGCCCCGGCGTGAACGTGGTCGAACGCCCCGTGGCAGGCCACGGCCGGGGCTTCCGCCTGACCGGGCACCATGAGATCCTCGTACCGCTCGTCGCGGCGATGCTCGTGGAGGCGGGCGGCGGGCGAAAGGCAGGGCGGTGAAGACAGAGGGCCGGCTCGGCGAGCAGGACCTGCCCGACCTGATCCGGGAGCTGAGCGGCGAGCGCTGGACCGGCACGCTCCGGCTGGAACGCGAGGGCCACAAGATCGGGATCGTGGTCGACTCCGGGCGTCTCGTGTTCGCGTCGTCCTCGAACCCGGACTACCGCCTCGGCCCGCGCCTGCTGCGCCGCGGGCTCATCTCGGTGCGCCAGATGGAGGACGCCGTACGCGCCATCTCGCCGAGCAAGCGCTTCGGGACGGTGCTGGTCGAGCGGGGCATCCTCGAGACCAAGGAGCTCGCGCGCGGTGTCGTCGAGCAGACGCGCGACATCATCCTGCTCGGGTTCCGCTGGACGAGCGGCCGCTTCAAGCTCGAGCCGGGCGCTCCGGCCGGCGAGGCGATCACGCTCAACATCAGTACGCCCCAGCTGATCCTCGAGGGAGTCTCGCAGATCGAAGCCTGGAGCCGCATCGAGCACGGCTGCGGCGGGCTGCAGGCGCGCTACGCCGTCGTCCCCGGCAGCGAGCCGCTGTTCAACCAGCTCACGCTCGACGTGGACCAGGCGGCGCTCGCGCGGGCGCCCCAGAAGGGGCGCGACGTCGAGGCGCTCTGCGGTGAATCGGAGCTCAACAACTTCGAGGTGTGTCGCACGCTGTGGGCGTTCCGCGTCATCGGCCTCGTCAAGCGCCTCGAGGAGACGCTGCCGCTCGACGAGGACGGGCTCGAGTACGTGATGCCGGCGGACGGATCCGGCGAATGACCCGGCCGAGCTTCAAGGTGGGCCTCGTGCAGATGGCGATGTCCGCGCGGCCCGAGGACAACGTCGCGAAGGCCGTCGAGAGGGTCCGCGAGGCCGCGGCACTCGGAGCGGAAGTGGTGTGCCTGCCCGAGATGTATCGGACGCCCTACTTCTGCCAGAGCGAGGACCACGCGAACTTCGCGCTCGCCGAGACGGTGCCGGGGCCGAGCAGCGAGACGATCGGCGCGGCGGCGAGGCAGTCGGGCGTCGCGGTCGTCGTCCCGATCTTCGAGCGCCGGGCGCCCGGGGTCTATCACAACAGCGCCGTGATCCTGGACGCCGACGGCAAGCTCGCCGGCCTCTACCGCAAGATGCACATCCCGGACGACCCGCTCTTCTACGAGAAGTTCTACTTCGCGCCCGGCGACCTCGGCTTCCAGGCCTTCGACGTGAAGCCGGGCCGCATCGGCACGCTGATCTGCTGGGACCAGTGGTACCCCGAGGGCGCGCGGCTCACGGCGCTGCGCGGGGCGGCGGTGCTCTTCTACCCGACCGCGATCGGCTGGCACCCTAGCGAGAAGGCCGAGCACGGCGTCTCGCAGCGCTCGGCCTGGCAGACGATGCAGCGCTCGCACGCGATCGCGAACGGCGTCTACGTGGCCGTCGTCAACCGCGTCGGGCACGAGAAGCCCGTGGGCGGCGACGGGCTCGAGTTCTGGGGCTCGAGCTTCCTGGCCGATCCGTTCGGCGTCGTGCTCGCCGAGGCCTCGACCGACCGCGAGGAGATCCTGGTGGGCGAGGTGAGCCTCGCGCGCATCGACCAGGTCCGTACGCACTGGCCGTTCCTGCGCGACCGCCGCATCGACGCCTACGCCGGCATCGAGCAGCGCTTCATCGGCCGCGAGTAGGCGTTGGCGAGCGCCGCCAAGGGTCCCGACCTGCAGACGTTCCGGATGCCGGCCGAGTGGGAGGCGCACGAGGCCACCTGGCTCGGCTGGCCGCACAACCTGTCCGACTGGCCGGGACGCTTCGCCCCGATCCCGTGGGTCTACGGCGAGATCGTGCGCAAGCTCGCGGACGGCGAGCGCGTGCGCGTGCTGGTGCCGTCTCTCGCCCACGAGAAGAAGGCGCGGCGGATCCTCGAGCGCGTCGGCGCCGCGACCGCGCGCGTCGAGTTCTTCCGCTTCCCGGGCGACCGCGGCTGGACGCGGGACTTCGGCCCGCTGTGCGTGCGGCGCGACGAGCCCCGGCCCGAGGTCGCGGTCGCGCGCTTCCGCTTCAACGGCTGGGCCAAGTACCCGGACCACCGCAAGGACGACCAGGTCGCCGAGCGCGCGGCGAAGGCGCTCGAATTGCGCGTCCGCCGCGCGATCCACAAGGGCCGGCCGGTCGTGCTCGAAGGCGGGGCGATCGACGTCGACGGTCGCGGCACGATCCTGACGACCGAGGAGTGCCTGCTCGACCCCTTCGTGCAGGTGAGGAACCCGGGCTTCGAGCGGGCCGACTACGAGCGGGTGTTCCTCGAGAACCTCGGGGCGACGCGCGCGATCTGGCTGGGCAAGGGCATCGCGGGCGACGACACGCACGGCCACGTGGACGACCTCGCGCGCTTCGTGGGCGCGAAGACGATCGTGCTGTGCCGCGAACGGGACCCGAACGACGCCAACTACAGGGCGCTCGAGGAGAACCACGAGCGGCTGCAGGACGCTCGTCTCGCGGACGGCTCCAGGCCCGACGTCGTGGCGCTGCCGATGCCGGCGCCGCTCGTCTTCGACGGCCGGCGCCTGCCCGCAAGCTATGCCAACTTCTACGTCGCGAACGCGGCGGTGCTGGTGCCGACCTTCAACGACCCGAACGACCGCGTGGCGCTCGGGATCCTGGCCGAGCTCTTCCGCGACCGGCCGGTCGTCGGGATCCACGCCGTTGAGCTGGTCTGGGGCCTCGGCACGCTGCACTGCCTGACCCAGCAGCAGCCGAAGGCGGAGTGAACCCTCGGGCTCAGCCGGCGCGCCGGGCGCCGCTTCGGCTCGTGAGCAGAGGAGCCAGAAAGCGTCCCGTGTGGCTCGCGCGGACCGCCGCGACCTGCTCCGGCGAGCCCTCGGCGACGATGCGGCCGCCGGCGTCGCCTCCTTCCGGGCCCATGTCGATCACCCAGTCGGCGGTCTTGATCACGTCGAGGTTGTGCTCGATCACCACGACGGTGTTGCCGCCCTCCACGAGCCGGTCGAGCACGCGCAAGAGCTTCTGGATGTCGTCGAAGTGCAGCCCGGTGGTGGGCTCGTCGAGGATGTAGAGCGTGCGGCCGGTGGAGCGCTTCGACAGCTCGCGCGACAGCTTCACGCGCTGCGCCTCGCCGCCCGAGAGCGTCGGCGACGACTGGCCGAGCGCTATGTAGCCGAGGCCGACGTCGGCGAGCGTCTCGAGCGAGCGGCGGATCGCCGGGTGGTTCTTGAAGAGCGTCAGCGCCTCGTCGACGGTCAGGTCGAGCACGTCGGCGACGGAGAGCTGGTTGTACTTCACCGCGAGCGTCGCCTCGTTGAAGCGCCGGCCGCGGCAGACCTCGCAGGGCACGTACACGTCGGGCAGGAAGTGCATCTCGACGCGCTTCACGCCGTCGCCCTCGCAGGCCTCGCAGCGGCCGCCCTTGACGTTGAACGAGAAGCGTCCGGCCGTGTAGCCGTGCATGCGCGCTTCCGGCAGCTCCGCGAAGAAGTCGCGCACGAGGTCGAAGAGCTTGGTGTAGGTCGCGGGGTTCGAGCGCGGCGTGCGCCCGATCGGCGTCTGGTCGATGTCGATCACCTTGTCGATCTGGTCGAGGCCCGTGATGCGCTCGTGGGCTCCCACCACGCGGTCGCTGCCGTGGAGCGACCGCGCGACGGCGGGATACAGGATGTGGTTCACGAGCGTGCTCTTGCCGGCGCCTGAGACGCCGGTCACGCACACCAGCAGGCCGAGCGGGAAGGACGCCGTCACGTCCTTCAGGTTGTTCTCGCGCGCCCCGAGCACCGTCAGCCGCCGGCCGTCGCTCTTCCTCCGCTCGGCGCGCATCGGGATCGCGAGCTCGCCGCGCAGGTAGCGGCCGGTCAGGCTGGCCTTCGACTTCTTGACCTGCGCTGGCGTCCCGGCGGCCACCACCTCGCCGCCGTGTCGGCCCGCCCCCGGTCCGAAGTCGATCAGCCAGTCGGCCTCCTCCATCGCCTCTTTGTCGTGCTCGACCACCACCACCGTGTTGCCGATGTCGCGCAGGTGCTTGAGCGCCTCGAGCAGCTTGCGGTTGTCGCGCTGGTGGAGGCCGATCGACGGCTCGTCGAGCACGTAGACGACGCCGGTCAGCTCCGAGCCGATCTGGCTCGCGAGCCGGATGCGCTGGCCCTCGCCGCCCGAGAGGCTGGGGGCGGCGCGGTCGAGCGTCAGGTAGTTGAGGCCGACGTCGAGCAGGAAGCGCAGCCGCGAGCGGATCTCCTTGAGCAGCTCGGCCGCGATCTTCGCCTCCGCTCCAGCGAGGGCCAGCCCGTCGAAGAAGGCGAAAGCCTCGGCGACGGAGAGGGCGGTGATCTCGGCGATCGAGCGTCCCGCGACCCGCACTCCCAGCGCCTCGGCGCGGATGCGGCGGCCGTCGCACCCGGAGCAGGGACGCGAGGAGAGGTACTTCTGGTAGTGCTGCCGCATCTCCTCCGACTTCGTCTCGCGCATGCGGCGCATCATGGAGTTGATGGCGCCCTCGTAGCGCATCTTGAAGGCGCCCGAGCCCCACGAGCTCTTGAGCCTGATGCTGACGCGCTCGTCGCCGGTGCCGAACAGGATCACGCGGCGCTGCGCGTCGTTCAGCGCCTTCCACGGCCGGTTGAGGTCGATGCCCCGCTCGCGCGCGACCGCGCGCACGATGTCGCTGCCCCAGGTGGTCGCCTCGCCCACGGCGCCGAGCGGCTTGACGGCGCCCTCGTTGACCGACAGCTCCGGGTTGGG
>DATBSL010000309.1:0-10501 GCA_036559805.1 Vicinamibacteria bacterium | reverse complement strand
AGGCCTGGAGCCGCTCGAGCTTGTCTTTGAGCTGTGCGCTCGCCGTGAACTGCACCTTGTAGCGGGATGGAGCGAGCGGCTCGACGACGCAGCGCGGGGAGCCGACTCCGCCCGGACGGAGTTCCGGCCCGCTTGACGCCTCGGCGGCCAGCGAAACGAGAGGCACGCCTCCTGCACTCTCCCGCGACGCGCTGACCACGGCCTGGTCGAGCTCGATTCGCTCCACTGGCGCCCGATCCTCGGCAATGCCTGCGGCGGCTCGGTCCTCGCCACGCACGGGAAAACGCGCCGGGGATAGCAGCGGCTCCTGGCCCATTCTGCCTGGCAGCTTCCGCACGAGCGAGGGCACGTCGGGCCGCGGACAGATCTCGGCGATCAGCTCCTCGATCTGGCGCTTGGACCGATGCGTCGCACGACCGAGGAGCGCGTCGCGATTCTCCCGCGTCAGGTGCGGCGCCAGCTTGGCGATGCCGCTGAGGTGCAGACGGCCGTCGGCGAGCATCGCGAGGAGGACGGGATGCTTGCGTGCGGCGCGCGCCGCCACGATCCGCAGGTAGGCTTCCGGCTCCGAGAGCTGGAGGACGTGGATGCAGTAGCGGAACATCGACGGCGACGCCGAGCGTGCATAGAGGCGTCGCCGATCGACCTCGCCGATGTGGGCGACGAGGTCGGCCTCGGTGCAACGGGAGTCGCGCAAAAGCTCAGCGAGGCGATGAAGCAGCTCGTCGTCCGGAATGGTGGTGAGGGCGCGTGCCTGATGCATGAGCAAAGCGTAGGGCACACACTGGACAGGATAGGTCCGCGCGCGGAGAACTCGCGCACGAAAGAAAATGCCACCTGTCGATTGTGTGTGTGACGCAACACCGCTGAGATAAGTTAGCGGTTCAAGTCGCGTACGGTCGGGGCGCTGTGTCGCAAACGAGCGAGAGCCCGTGGAGCGGCGAGCCCGTCGCGACCCGAACGCGAGAGCTGCTTCGTACTCCGCCCGGACCGAGTTGCCCGTAACGACTCCGTCCGGACGGAGTTCCCCGTAAGGGCCCGCACGGGTCGCTGGCTGACGGCGACATCGGCCGACAGTGTCGACACCTACTCCAAACCGGACAGTCTAGGATCTACGAGGGGCCGTTGGCCGCGTTGATCCCGTGACCCGGGGGGAGCGTGAGGGTGGTGGTGCAGAAGTACGGCGGCAGCTCGGTCGCCGACGTCGACCAGGTGCAGGCAGTGGCCACGAAGGTGGCTGCGGCCCGAGAAGCGGGGCGCAGTGTCGTCGTCGTGGTCTCGGCCATGGGCGACACCACCTGAGCCGCTCGAGCACGAAGCAGGATGCCCCTCGTCGCGCTCGGCCTCGTACTGCTGCTGCCGGTGCTCGCGGTCCTGCTGATGCCCGTGATACTGGTGCTGCGCTTCCGCATGGGCAGCAAGCGGCAGCGAGCGCGGGGCTGGCTGGCCGTACTCAATCTGACGGGTCTCGCGCTATCCACGGGGCTCTTCCTGGTCGGAGCGGCAATCACCAGCTACTGGATCGCCGGCACGTTCACGCACGCGCTGGTCGGAGTCGTCGCCGGGGGCCTGCTCGGCGCGCTGGGCGTCGTCCTGAGCCGCTGGGAGCCTCAGCCGGGTGTCCTCCATTACACGCCGAGCCGCTGGCTGGTGCTCGCGATCACGCTCGTGGCCGCGGGGCGGATGGGCTACGGCTTATGGCGCGCGTGGAACGCGTGGCACTCCGGCGCGGACGAGTGGCTCGCGGCGTCGGGAGCCGCGGGCTCGCTCGGGGCGGGCGGACTCGTGCTCGGCTACTACCTCGTCTACTGGCTCGGGGTGCACCGGCGGCTGCGCGCCCACGAGCGCGCTCAGGTGGAATCGAGAAGCGGCGGTCGCGCGGGCCCCGCCGGATAGGCGGACGCGCTCAGGAGCTCGGCTTGGGCTCGGGCGGGCGCTTGATGGAGCCCGAATCGACGGTCTGACCGCTGCGGCTCACGGTCTGGAAGTGCATCTCGTCCTCCGCGATCTCCATCAGCATGAAGTGGAGGTCCTGATCGAAGCCGCGGGCGGTGAGATCCGACTTGGCGATGTTCGAGCGCCTGAGCTGTCCGGCCGCCCCGGAGATGAAGTAGTAGATGCCGTGCTGCGGCAGGGTCCGCTCGTAGAAGTGCTCGTGCCCCTGCAGGACGACGTCCACTCCGTGCTTGAGCAGGACGGGCTCCAGCACCTTCCGCAGCTCCTCGGAGGGCCCGTGCTTCATCCCCGAGGAGTAGAGCGGGTGGTGAAAGAAGCAGATCTTCCAGTCCGCGCCCGACGCCCCGAGCTCCTTCTCCAGCCACGTGAGCTGCGGCTTGTCCATGTAGTTGCTGTCCAGGGCGAAGAAGCGCGCGCCGCCCTTGGGCGCCTTGAATGTGTAGTAGCGCTCGCCGCCCATGTTGAACCTGGCGTAGAAGCGCTGATTCGGGTCGTCGTGGTTGCCGAGAGCCGCGTAGAACTTGACCCCGGCGTCGAGCAGCGCGCGGTAGGGCTCCTCGAACTTCTTGCTGTAGTCGCGTGGATCGTCGCGCCCGTAGATGTTGTCTCCCAGCATGAGCACGAACTCGAAGGGGAAATCGGCCCGCCACTGCGTCAGCAGGCGCGCGATCTCGTTCTGGCCCGGCTCGCCGGTGCCGCTGTCGCCGATCACCGCGAATCGCAGCGACCCCTCCTTCAGCGGCAGCGCGAGCGGCGCCGTGGCGGCCGCGGAGGCGGGAGGAGATACGGACGGCGCGCTCGCCGCCAGCAGCGCGCCGAGCAGCAGGAGAGCGAGCGGCTTCGCCGTGCGCACGGCGGGGACGCTCACCCGACGATCTCCTTCAGAAAGTCCACGACCAGGCTCGCCTGCGAGTCGTGGAGGATCAGGTGGCCGCCGACGAAGCGGTATTCGAGCGGCTCGGGCAGCTTCGGCAGCTTGGCCAGGAGGTCCGGGGGCACCGTCGACAGCGGCGCCCCGTCGGGATAGGGAGCGTTGGCCACGAGCACGACCGGCTTCGGTGTGGGCTCGCCCGCACGGGCCTTCGGCTTCTCTTCACGCGGATTGCCGTCCTTGATCGTCTCGCGTGCGTCGCGTCCTTTCGCTCCGGCGAGATCGGAGCGGAGCACCTCGAGAAAGACCGGCACGACCTCGGGAACAAGGATCTCGCCCTGGCGCGCCTGGCTGCGATTCGCCCGGATCGCCTTCGCGAGCGCCGTCTTGTGAGCGGCGATCTGCACGGGCTCGGCCTTCTCCGGCAACGGGGGCAGCGTGGCCGCGAGCTTCTTGTGCAGCTCCGCGTACGTCCCCACCCGTTCGCCGAACACCTGCAACGCCTGGGCTCTCGCGTTCACGGGCGCGTCCGCCCATCCCGAGCCCGCCACCAGCAGCAGCGCCATCGCGACTCTCATGCGATACGACCGTGCAAGATGAGTGCCCAAAGCCGCCGCTTCAACTCTCCTGACACGAAACTTGCAGCCTGCTGGCTCCATGAGCGATTGCTTTGGAGCGAGCAGCCATTTCCGCCTCGCTTCCGGCCTCGGCGAGGCAACTTCGGCCCGCCAGCGCTTGAACTATCTACAAACACCCAGACTCTGGAGCGCGGTTGCGATCGTGATCGCGCTCGCGCTCGTCGCGGGCGTCGGCTTGCATCGCGCGTGGAGCACGTGCGGCTTCCAGGGATGTCCCGACGTCCGCGGGCTGACGAGCCGCCAGATCGACGGCGCTTCGCTGCTGCTGGACCGCAACGGCGAGACGTTCGGCAACCTGCTCGCGACGGAGCCGCGCCTCGTCCCTGTCGCGACGCTCCCGGCAACGATGCGGGACGCGATCCTGGCGGTGGAGGACCGGAGATTCTACGAGCACGAAGGCGTCGACTGGCGCCGCGTCATTGGGGCCGCGCGCGCGAACCTGCGCGCCCGTCGCTTCGAGCAGGGCTTCAGCACGATCACGATGCAGCTCGCGCGGAACCTGTTCCCGGACCGCATACCCGGGCGCGTGCGCTCGCTCGGGCGCAAGCTGCTCGAGGTTCGCGTGGCTCGCGAGATCGAAGAGCGCTTCGGCAAGGACGAGATCCTCGAGCTCTATCTCAACCACATCTCCTTCGGCCAGGGTGCGCGCGGGATCGAGGCCGCCGCACACTTCTACTTCGGCCGCCCCGCGGCCAGCCTCTCGCTCGCCGAGTCCGCCCTGCTCGCCGCGCTTCCCAAGGCGCCCCGCCACTACGACCCGCGGGCCCGGCCCGAGGCCGCCCGCGTGCGGCGCGACCTGGTGCTGCAGCTGATGGAGAAGCAGGGCCGCGTGTCGCCGGAGCTGGCTCGCGCCGCCCGCGCCGAGCCGCTCGGCGTGACGCCCTTCCCGCCGCCGCGCGCCCAGGACCCGCTGGGCAGCGGGCACTTCGCCGAGGCGGTTCGCGAGGAGCTCGAGCGGGTCCTCGGCGATTCGCTCTACGCGCGTCAGGTCCGGGTCTGGACAACACTCGACGTCGCGGCGCAGCGCGAGGCCGTCACGGCGCTCGAAACGCAGCTGCGGGCGATCGAAGGCGGCAAGCTCGGGGCCTTCAAGGGACAGCGCTATACACCCGGCCCGCAGGGAGCGGGCGCCGCCTATCTCCAGGGCGCGATCGTGATGATGGATGTCCGCACCGGGGACGTGCTGGCCTGGCTCGGGGGCCGTGATTACGGGCACTCGCAGTTCGATCGTGTCGCCGGCGCGCGCCGGCTGGCCGGCAGCGCGTTCAAGCCCTTCGTCTACGCCGCGGCGCTCTCCAGCGGCTACGCGCTCAGCCAGCCGCTCGTGGACGAGCCGCTCAGCGTGCCGCTCTCCGACGGAACGGTGTGGGAGCCGAAGAACTTCGGGGGCGGCTACGAAGGCCGTGTGAGCGTCCGCGAAGCGCTGATCGCGTCGAAGAACGTCCCCACCGTGCACCTGGCCCAAGCCGTCGGGCGCTCACGGGTGGCGGCGCTCGCGGGACGCGCGGGGATCGACGGGGTGTCGCTCGAGCCGTCGATGGCGCTCGGAACGGTGGCGGTCTCGCCCCTGGAGCTGACCACGGCCTACACGGCGTTCGCGGCGGACGGCATGCGCGCGTCGCCCCGGCTGGTGCTGCGCGTCGAGACCCTCGACGGCCGGATGCTGTGGTCGTCGCGGCCCGCGCGCACCGCGGTCGTGGACGCGGGCGTCGCCTTCCTCGTCACCGAAGCGCTGCGGGATGCCGTCGACCGGGGCAGCGGCTCGCGGGTGAGACGCGCCGGTTTCCGCGGAGTCGCCGCCGGGAAGACCGGGACGACGAACGACGGCACCGACGTCTGGTTCGTCGGCTACACGCCCCGGATCGCGGCGGGTGTCTGGATCGGCTTCGACGAGCCGCGCCCGATCGCGAGAGGCGCCGTGGCGGGCCGGCTGGCCGCGCCGGTCTGGGGGCGGCTCATGGCGTCCCTCGCCCGTGAGCGCGGTTCTTCGGGCGGCTGGCCGACACCGGACGGGGTTGTCGTTCGCACCGTGGATCCCTGGAGCGGGCTCGTCCTGGCCGAGGGCTGCGAGAGCTGGACGGGCGAGCCTCACCGCGAGTTCTTTCTCGCGGGCTGGGAGCCCGCGGCGTTCTGCCCGGGCCTCGGCGACCCGCCCGCGGCCGGCTTCTGGACCGACGGCCGCGTGAGCGCCCCACCACGCCTCGGTGAGGACGAGCTCCGCGCGATCCTCGCCAGGGCGGAAGCCCGACGCGATCAGTAGCGAATCCGCGCACGGCGCGGGACGAGGGCCACGAGGGTAGCGGCGAGCGAAGCGGCCGCGATCCCGGCGAGCGCCGGTGAAAGCCAGCCCAGCCCGCGGCCGGCCGTCGTGACGTGGAGGACGAGCGTCAGGGGAACGCCGACGGCGATCGACGCCAGCGCCTCGCGTGTCCCCACTCGCGGCACGAACAAGCCGGCCAACAACGGGACGAACAGGCAGACGCTCAGCAGCGTGTAGAAGACGGTCAGGGCCCCGATCACCGAAGGCGCCACTACGGCAAAGCCGATGCCGAGGGCGCCTCCGGCGACGGCGGCGCCACGCGCCACGCGCAGCACCTGCGCGTCGGTCGCGGTCCGGTTCACGAAGCCGCGGTACAGGTCCCGGGCCAGCGACGTCGAGAGCATGAAGAGAATCGCGTCGGCCGTGTTCACGTCGGTGGTAAACGCCGCGGCCAGCCCCAGGGCGCCCAGCACGGGCGGGAGGTCGTGGAGAAGCAGCGTCGGCAGAGCCAGCTCCGGATCGACGAGCCCCGGGTGCTGGGCGCGCGCCACGATGCCCAGGAGCGTCGGGATGAAGGCAAAGCCGACGAGGAAAAGCGCGTTCAGGCCGACGCCGACGCGAACCGTGCGGTCGCTGCGCGCTCCGTAGACCTTCTGCAGCAGGCCGGGCGAGAGAAAGAAGGCCGGACCAAGGAGGATCAGGTACCGCAGGCCCGAGCCGGCGCCCCAGAAGTCCCAGTAGACGGGATCCACGGGTGCGCGCGCGACCACGGCCGGCCATCCTCCGGCACCGGCGAGTGCGACAGGCAGCAGGACGAGGAACGTCCCGATCTCGACCACGAGCTGCAACGCGTTGACCCAGGCCGAGCCCAGCAGGCCCCCCGCGGTGAAGTACACCGTCATCACCAGGCCGCCGATCACCGCTCCCACCGCCGGCGGCAGGCCCGTCACCACGTGCAGGATCTTGCCCGCGGCCACGAGCTGGCCGGTCAGGATCGCGAGCGTGCCGATCCACAGCAGCGAGGCCACGATCCCGCGCAGCGTCCGGCCGTAGCGATGCTCCAGGAAATCGCCGACGGTGTGCAGGTCGTGCTCGGCCGCGATCCGGCGGATCCGCGGACCGACCAGGAAGGCCAGCACGAGTGTCCCCAGCCCGGCGGAGCCCACCCACCACCAGGCAGCGAGACCCTCGCGATAACCGAGGCCCGTGGCGCCGACGGTCGAGCCCGCGCCGATGTTGGCGGCGACGAGCGACGCCAGCAGCAGCCCGGGGCCGAGGCCTCGGCCCGCCACGAAGAAATCACCCGCTCCCCGCACGCGCCGCGCGACGTACAGGCCGACTCCGACTTGCAGCAGCGTGTAGGCGAAGAGAACGAGAACCGGGAGGCTCATTCGCTACCGGAGCGCCTGCGAGCGCAACCTCACCCGGGGCATGCGTCCGCGCATGGTATCGCGGCGACCGTCATCATCGGGCCCTGACGGCGCAAACAGACGAAGGGCCGCCGGCGTTGAACGCGGGCGGCCCTTCGAGAACGTCGGTCTAGCTGGACTTCTTCTCGATCTTCGTCACCGCCTGGTGCTCGCCCGTGGCGCTGTCGCGGCAGGTGAGCTTCACCTTGTCGCCGGCCTTGAGCGCGCCCAACGAGCCCGCCGCGTCCGCGTCGACCGTGACGGTCTTGTTCGGATCGCCCTTGATCGTGAGCGTCTTGGCGGTCGCGTCGGCCGAGACGACCTCGGCCTCGACCTGGTGCGTCTTTGCCTTGTCGTCCGCCTTGGCCTTCGGCTCTTCGGCGAACGCACCACCCGAAACGAGCAGCGCGGAGAGAAGCAGCGCGATCTTCTTCATGGTTATGAGACTCCTTGGGTTGAATGTCGGCCGGCGCAACGCCGGCCTCGCCAAGAGAGTCGAGCAACATCGGTGCCACGACGCCTGCTTGGCACAACCCTAGCGGCTGGCTCACTTGTAGGAAGGAAAACGCTCAGCCGGCGTCTTCGAGTGCCCCATCTGGGGCAGCCTCCGCACCAATCGGGGCACCGCGCATCTTCTCGATACGGTACTGGAGCGTGCGGCGAGTGAGGCCCAGCAGACGCGCGGCCCGCGTGACGTTGCCCTCGGCCTTCTCGAGGGCGCGCTGGATGAGCTCGCGTTCGATCGCCTCGAGGTCGACGCCGTCGTCGGGGATCTCGAGCGACAGGCCCGCCTTGGACGCCTGGGATCGCATGCGCACGGCGGTCGGCAGATCCTCGAGCCGCAACGTTTCGCCCTCGGCGAGGAGCAGCGTGCGCTCGATGACCGACTCGAGCTCGCGCACGTTGCCCGGCCAGGCGTGGGCGCAGAGGGCCTCGAGCGCGTCGGGGGCGATGCTTCGGGCCCGCCCGGGCTCCCCGTGCTTCGCGAGGAAGTGGTCGACCAGCAGCGGGATGTCCGTGCGCCGCTCACGCAGCGGCGGCAGCACGATCGGGATCACGTTCAGGCGGTAGAAGAGGTCCTCGCGGAAGCGCCCCTCGCGGACCTCGAGCTCGAGGTCGCGGTTGGTGGCGGCCACGACGCGCACGTCCACCGGCACCGGCTCGGTGCCTCCCACGCGGTTGAACTCGCGCTCCTGCAGCACGCGCAAGAGCTTCACCTGCAGGTCGCGCTTCAGCTCGCCCACCTCGTCGAGGAACAGCGTCGAGCCGCTCGCCTGCTCGATGAGCCCGATCTTGCGCGCGTCGGCGCCCGTGAAGGCGCCTTTCTCGTAGCCGAAAAGCTCGGCTTCCAGGATCGACTCGGGCAGCGCCGCCACGTTGACGGCGTTGAACAGGCGCTCGCGCCGGTCGCTCGTGACGTGGATGGCGCGCGCGACCAGCTCCTTGCCGGTGCCGCTCTCGCCGTAGATGAGCACGGTCGAGCTCGAGCGCGCGACCTTCTGCACGACGCGGAAAACCTCCTGCATGCTCCCGTGCTCGCCCACCAGGTTCTCTACCTTGAAGCGCGAGCGCAGCTCCTCGCGCAGCCGGCTGTTCTCGCTCACGAGCTGCGCCCGCTCGACCGCGCGCTTCACCGCGAGCAGCAGCCCCTCGCGCTCGAGCGGCTTGGTCAGGTAGTCGAAGGCGCCCTTGCGCATCGCCTCGACCGCCGACCCGATCGTGCCGTGCGCCGTCATCAGCACGACGCAGGTGCCGGGCTGCGCGCGCATGATCTCCTCGAGCAGCGCGATGCCCGAGAGGTTCGCCATCCTGAGGTCCGTGAGCACCACGTCGACGGACTGGCGCGCGAGCGCCGCCAGCGCCGCCCGCCCGCTCGACGCGACGACCACCTCGTAGCCCTCGGAGCTCAGCACCAGGCGCAGGATCTCGAGCTGCGCCGGCTCGTCGTCGACAACGAGCAGGCGGGCTTTCATGACCCGGCCGCCACGGTCTCGAGCGTGGTGGCCGCCGCCGGCGCTCGCACCGGCAACCGCATCGTCACCTCCGTCCCCGCCCCGGAGCCGGTCAGCGCCACGGAGCCGCCGTGGCCCTCGACGATGCGCCGGACCAGCGCCAAGCCGAGGCCGACGCCCTCGTCCTTGGTCGAGTAGTAGGGCTCGAACGCGTGCGCGGCGGCTTCCCGCGACATTCCGACGCCCGTGTCCAAAGCGGAGACGCAGATCGTGGGCTCTCCGGGCGGGCCCGCGAGCGTCGCGCTCAGCCGCAGCCGGCCGCCCTTCGGCATCGCCTCGAAGGCGTTCAGCACCAGGTTCAGCAGGCAGGTCTTGAGCAGCTCGGGGTCGGCCGTGGTCGTGGGCAGCGCGGGTGCGACGTCGAGCTCGAGCGCGACAGCCTGGTCGCGCGCCTTGTGCTCCACGAGCGCCGCCGTCTCGCGCACGACGGCGCCCACGTCGCAGGGACGCGGGTCCAGTCTTTCGGTCTGGCCCGACGAGAGAAAGTCCGCCACCAGGCGGTTCAACCGCCGCAGCTCCGACTGCAGCGTCGTCATCAGGGCGTCGAACTCGGCGCGCTGCGACTCGGCCTCCGGGCCGAGGCGCGTTCGGACGTGGTCGATCGCGAGGCTGATCGAGTTGAGCGGATTGCGGATCTCGTGCGCGAGCGCCGAGGCGAAGCGGCCCATCGCCGTCGAGCGCTCGGCCACGCGCAGCCGCTCCTGCAGCGTCCGGTTCTCGGAGAGCCGTTCGACCATCTGGTTGAACGAGCGCGCGAGCGTTTGCATCTCGTCGCTGCCCGCGGCGCGCACCTGCGTCTCCAGGTCGCCCGCCGCCACCCGCTCCGCCGCGTCGCGCAGCGCCTTCACGGGATGCGACACGGCCGAGGCCAGGACGAGCGACAGCAGCATGCCGAGTGCGAATACGGCGAGCGTCATCGCGATCCGGTTCGCGAGTGCCGTCTGCGACAGGCTCGAGAAGTCGTCGAGGATGCGCGTGATCACCACGTAGCCGACACGGCGGTCCCCGACCACGATCGGGACGGTGAGGTTGGTGGTGGTGGGGCGTCCGATGGTGCCCTCGTCGCCGAGCACGCCCCGGATCACGTACTCCGTGGGGCCGCGTCGTCTCTTCAGCTGGCGGCCGACGTTGAGCGGGTTCGTCGACGCCGTCACCACCGCCTCGGAAGCGTCGGCGATCGAGACCTCCCGCACCCCGAGCTGCCGCAGCTTCTCCGCGTAGGCCTGGACCGCCCGCTGCGGGTCGAGGCCGGCCGCCGGCTGCTCCTGCGTGATCTGGATCGCGGTCGACAGCTCCTCGGTGTAGTCGCTGATGCGGGCGAGCATCGCGCTCTCGCTCTTCATGTGCAGCACGAA
>DATBSL010000308.1:0-1949 GCA_036559805.1 Vicinamibacteria bacterium | reverse complement strand
AGCCGCCGGCGCGAGCGGCTTTCGCCGTCGAAGAGATCCGCTCGCTGATCCTCGACACGCACGAGCGGCTGAAGCGCGACCACTTCGACGTGCTGGGCCTCGAACGCACGGCCACCGAGGCCGAGATCCGCGGGGCGTACGCGCGCTTCGCGCGCGTCCTGCACCCCGACGCCAGCCTGGACGCGAGCCTGGAGGACTTGCGCGAGAAGCGCGAGGCCGTCTTCATCCGCGTGACCGCGGCCTTCGAAGGGCTCCGCGATCCCGCCGAGCGCGCGGCCTACGAACGCGCTTTCGAGCCGTCGAAGTTCCGCGTGCCGCAGGCGCGCGTGGCCCCTCCGCAAGCGCGCGTGGCCCCTCCGCAAGCGCGTGTGACCGCTCCGCAAGCGCGTGTGACCGCTCCGCAGGCGCGCGTGACGGCTCCGCAGCCGCGCCTGGCACCTCCGATCGTTGCCGTACCGGCGCCCGAGACGAGGAAGCCGGCGCCGGTACAGGCCGAGCCGCCACGCCCGCCCATCGCCACGAACGAGCCCGCGACGCCGAGCATCGACCCGAGGCTCCGACCCGAGCACGTTTTGGAAGTCGCCCGGAGGATGTTCGAGGATGGGCAGTACTGGGAGGCGATTCAGCAGCTCGAGCCGATGGTCGTCAACGCCCGAGGAGAGACGCGCATCGAGGGCCAGCTGCTGCTCGCCCGCGCCTACCTGCGGAACCCGCTGTGGAAGAAGCGGGCCGAGGGCGTCCTTCAGGCGATGCTCGACAAGGACCCGCAAAACATCGGGGCGTGCCTGCTGCTCGCCGACATCTACCGCGAGGCCCAGCTCCCCGCGCGCGCCAAGGCGCTCTACCGGAAGGTCCTCGAGACCCAGCCCGGGCACGCGGCGGCCAGGGAGGCGCTCGCCTTTCTCGATCGCCCGCCTGGGAAGGCGAAGGGGCTCGGAGGCGTCGCCAGCTTCTTCAAGAAGCGCTGAAGCAGGCCGGGAGCGACTCCCCGAGCGTTCCGCCCTGACGGTCCGAGTCCGCGTATCATCGAACTCCCCGTGACTCGGCCTTCCTCGGTTCTCTGTCCCTCCTGCGGCGCGCTCGTCGGCGTGAACGACGCGCAGTGCCTGAGCTGCGGGCGCCGCCACCCGGGGATGTGGGGTCTCGCGCCGCTCTTGCGCCACGTCGGCGACGACATGGGCTTCGCGATGCTGGTGACGTGGGCCTGCGGCGCGCTCTACCTCGCGTGCCTCGCCTCGGACCCCGAGGGCGTGAGCAACACCGGGCTCTTGTCCTTCCTCTCGCCGAGCTTCGAGAGCCTGCTCCGCTTCGGCGCCAGCGGCGCCGGCCCCGTGCTCGGCTACGGCCACTGGTGGACGCTGCTGAGCGCGGGCTGGCTCCACGGCAGCGTGCTGCACATCCTCTTCAACATGCTGTGGGTGCGCGACCTCGCCCCGCCCACGGCGCGGCTCTACGGCCCTGGGCGGACGGTGATCGTGTACACCGTCGCAGGCGTCTGCGGATTTGCCGCCAGCAGTCTCGCCGGCGTCGTGCCCTTCCTGCCGCCGTTCCTGCAGGGCGCCGGCGTCACCGTCGGCGCCTCGGCCCCCATCTTCGGCCTGATCGGGGCGCTCCTCCACTACGGCCGCCGCGGCGGCAGCTCGCACATCAGCCAGCAGGCCAAGAGCCTCGCGCTCACCATGCTGCTGTTTGGCTTCATCATGCCCGGTGTCGACAACTGGGCGCACCTGGGCGGCCTCGGCGGCGGCTACCTCGCGGCGAAGCTGCTCGACCCGCTGCAGCCCGAGCGGGGCAACCACGTGATCGCGGCGCTCGCGTGCCTGCTGCTGTCGCTCGTCTCGGTCGTCCTCTCCGTTGCGACCGGGATCCAGGCTCAAGGCTAGCCGGCCCAGGAGCAGGCTGCTCCCGCAGCGAGCCCCGAACGGGCTCTTCGCGGGATAATGAGGACG
>DATBSL010000307.1:0-6627 GCA_036559805.1 Vicinamibacteria bacterium | reverse complement strand
AACTGGATGATCCCCGGCAAGATGGTGAAGGGGATGGGCGGCGCCATGGACCTGGTGGCAGGCGCTCGCCGCGTCGTCGTCACCATGGAGCACACGGCGAAGGACGGCAGCCCCAAGATCCTGACGCAGTGCACGCTGCCGCTCACGGGGCGCCGCTGCGTGGACTTGATCGTGACCGAGATGGCGGTCGTCCAGGTGACGAAGGACGGGCTGGTGCTCGCGGAGATTGCGCCCGACACGACGCTCGAGGCGGTGAGGAAGGCGACCGGAGCCGAGCTGCGCGTCGCGGCCGAGCTCAAGACGATGCCCTTCTGAGCGCGGCGATGCCGGGCGCGGGGGAGGAGAAGGCCACGCGCGGAGTCGCGATCGACTGGGACGGCCTCGAGCGCGCGCTCACACGCCGCTCCCGCGAGTCGGAGGCGTTCCTCGACACGCGCACGGGCGACATCGTCTACGTCACGCGCGGCTGGAGCAACGACCACGCCTTCTCCGACCAGGAGCTCGACGAAGGGCTCGCCGCCGGGCGCCTGGTGCCGGTGCTGCCGGTGCCGCCCGAGACCGAGCAGCACTGGATGCGACACTTCGTCGAGACGCTCGACGACGGCTGGACGCGCGACATGCTGGCGTCCGCGCTCGAGCAGCCCGCGCCCGACCTGCGCTTCGAGGACGCGCTCGGCTACTTCCCGGCGGACCGCCTGCTCTGGCTCGCGTGCCGCAACGCGCGCATGGCCGCGGTGATCCGCGCGTGGCTGGAGGCCCACGACATCCGGCCGACCAGCGAGCCGCCGATGAGGTACAGGTAGCCGGCTACAGATTGCCGCGCTTCATCTCGGTCAGTAGGTAATCGCTCGAGCGGACGGTCAGGGCCATGATGGTCAGCGTCGGGTTCTGGCAGGCGCCCGAGGTGAAGCCGGCGCCGTCCATCACGAACAGGTTCTTCACGTCGTGCGCCTGCTGGAACTGGTTCAGGACCGAGGTCTTCGGGTCGTTGCCCATGCGGGCGACGCCGAGCTCGTGGATCCCGAAGCCGGGCACACGGTCGAGCGCGGCGAAGGGCTCGATGTTCTTGCCGCCCGCGGCTTCCATCATCTCGGCGGCCGACACCGCCATGTCGGGGATCATCTTGCGCTCGTTCTCGCCCCAGCCCATGTTCACCTTGAGGATCGGGATGCCGTAGGCGTCGGCCTGGCCCGAAGGGTCGATCTCGACGTAGTTCTCGAAGTAGGGCAGGCACTCGCCGAAGCCCACGAGCCGCAGCGACGAGGCGGGGTTCTTGACGGCGCGCTTGTAGTCCGCACCGAAGCCGGGCGCGTCGAAGCTGAAGCCCGTGCCCTGGCCGCCCTGGAAGCCGTAGCCGCGCAGGAAGTCCTTGGACTTCGGGCCCTTCTTCGTGTTGCGGAAGCGGATCACGTAGATGCCGTTCGGCCGGTTCGGGCCGTCGAGCGAGGGCTTCATCTCCATGCCGGGGAACTCGGCCCCGGCGCCGCCGGCGACCCACAGGTGGTCCATCAGGTAGTGGCCCAGCACGCCCGACGAGTTGCCGAGGCCCGCGGGGTTGCGCTCGTTCTTCGAGTTGAGCAGGATCCGCGCCGTCTCGAGCGCCTGCGCGCACAGCACCACGGTCTTGCCGCGGATCTCTTTCGCCTCGCGCGTGACGCGGTCGATGTAGAGAAGGCCCGTCGCGCGGTTGCTCGCGTCGGTCAGCACCTTGTAGACCATCGCGTTCGGCACGTGGGTGCAGTTGCCGCTGGCGAGCGCGTCGGCGACGGTGGTGAAGGCCGAGTTGAAGTAGGAGTTGGTGACGCAGCCCCAGTAGCACGGCCCGCAGTAGTGGCAGGGCGCGCGGCCGTTCAACGAGCGCGTGATGTTGGCGACGCGGCCGATCGTGACGGTCCAGCCCATCTTGCTCTTGACGCGCTCGCGCAGGTGCTTCTCGGCGCAGTTGAACGGCATCGCCGGGTGGAAGCGGCTGTCGGGCAGCTCGTAGACGCCCTCGGCGAGCCCGGAGATCCCGACGTAGTCCTCGACGAGGTCGTAGTACTTCTCGAGGTCGGCGTACGCGAGCGGCCAGTCGACGCCGAAGCCGTCGTGGGAGGCGGCCTTCAGGTCGATGTCGCCCATCCGGTAGCTCTGGCGGCCCCACACGACCGTGCGCCCGCCGGTGACGCGCATGCGGCCCTGCCAGCTGAAGGGCTTGCCTTCGGCCGTCGTGTAGGGCTCCTCGAGGTCGTTGGCGAACCAGTCGAAGTTACGCTCGGTGCAGGCGTAGCAGTCCTTCTGGATCGGGCGCGTCTTGCGGACGAGCTCTGCCGACCGCTCGCGGTAGGGAAGCTCGACGAACGAGCCGTGCTCGTTCAGATCGGTGACGCGCAGAGGCTTGCCGGCGTCGACGAGAGCGACCTTCACGCCGGCCTCGGCGAGCCGCTTGGCGGCCCAGCCGCCCGAAGCGCCCGAGCCGACAACGAGCACGTCGTAGCTGTCTTGCGTCTTGCTCGCCACTCGCTAACCTCCGCCGTCGCTTGACGCTAGCAGCCGAGCCGACCGAGGTCAACGCTCGGCGATCACATATGCGGCGATCGCGCGGCGCGATTCCGGTTGCTCGGGCGGGGTCGACGGTGCTAGCGTCGGTCCCGTCGCACCCCCCGAGGAGAACGAACATGGCCGAGAAGTCCGAACCGGCCCCCGGCCGGAGGCAAGTGCTCCAGGTGCTCGCCGGCAGCGTGGGTGCGGGGCTCGCGGCTCCGTCGTTTGCGACGGCCGAGGCCGCGCACGCGCACCGCCCGGCTGCGTCCGCTCCGACGGCCGAGGCGGCGGGTGCGTTTCCGGGCTTCCTCGACGCGAACCAGCTCGAGACGCTGGCCTCGATCGCCGAGTCGGTCGTTCCGGGCTCGACCGAGGCGGGCGTCGCGGCGTTCGTGGATCGGCTGCTCGCCGTCGACACGCCGACGCGGCAAAGCGAGTTCCTCTCCGCGATCGGCGCGCTCCAGGCCGAGTCGCTCACCCGCTTCGGCAAGACCTGGCTCTCGCTCGACGCCGCGCAGAAGACCGTGCTGCTGACCGCCGTCGCGACGGGACCCAGCGCCAGCGCACCTCGCTACTGGACCCCCGGCGAGCCCGTGCTCGTGCCCGATCCGCCCAGGCGCCCGCCGACGCTCCGCGACCGCTTCGAGCTCGTCAAGAGCCGGATCGCGACGGCCTACTACTCCTCCGAGAAGGGAATGAAGGAGCTGGGCTGGACGGGGCAGATGGTCCACGCCGCCTATCCGGGCTGCAGCCACACGAGCCACACCACGTCCGACTAGCGGCTCGGAGCCCGCGGCGCGGCGGCATGCAGCGCCGAAGCCGTTGACAGCCGCTCGCGTCCTCCACTATCGTTGGCGCATCCCGGCAAGAGCGGGCACAGGTCGCCCGCGTCTCCCCATACCGCCGTCTCCTTCCAGGTAGACCGCAATGGCCAACGACGAGCCGTCGTCCACTCCGCCACCCGACTCCGGGGGCCGCCCGGAAGGGCCGGGCGACGGGCCGCGCAACGAAACCCCCGCGCCTGCGGCTGAAGCGTCGCGCGCGGAGGCTGCGCGCGAGCCGGGACCGCGCGAGCACGCACCGCGCAACAGCGGCCGTCGCGACGGCGGCCACCGGCGCGGCCGCGGCGCCAAGGGCGGCGGGGGAGGCGGCGGAGGCGGCGGAGGCGAGCGCCGGCCGCGGCTGCCGCAGCGCGACGTGGCGGAGGACGAGCCCTACGAGCCGCCGGGCGGCGTGGCTGTGGCCGAGGGCGACGCTTCGAGCGAGGCGCACCGACTCGACCTCGCGGTCCTCAAGGAGATGGGGATCACGAAGCTGATCGAGGTCGCGAAGGAGCTCGAGATCCCGGGCGCCACCTCGATGAAGAAGCAGGAGCTGGTGTTCCAGATCCTGCGCGCGCAGGCCGAGAAGGAAGGCCTGATCTTCTCCGAGGGCGTCCTCGAGATCCTGCCCGACGGCTTCGGCTTCCTGCGCGCGCCCGAGTACTGCTACCTGCCCGGGCCCGACGACATCTACGTCTCGCCTTCGCAGATCCGCAAGTTCGACCTGCGAACCGGCGACACGATCAGCGGCCAGATCCGCCCGCCGAAGGAGGACGAGCGCTACTTCGCGCTGATCAAGGTCGACGCGGTCAACTTCGAGCCGCCCGACCGCGCGAAGGAGAAGATCTTCTTCGACAACCTGACGCCGCTCTACCCGCAGGAGCGGATCCGGCTCGAGACGACACCCGACCAGCTCACGACGCGCGTGATGGACCTCTTGGCCCCGCTCGGCAAGGGCCAGCGCGCGCTGATCGTGGCGGCGCCGCGCACCGGCAAGACGATGATCCTGCAGGCGATCGCGAACGCGGTCACCACCAACCACCCCGAGGTGGTGCTGATCGTGCTGCTGATCGACGAGCGGCCCGAGGAAGTGACCGACATGCAGCGCTCGGTCCACGGCGAGGTGATCTCGTCGACCTTCGACGAGCCCGCCGACCGCCACGTGCAGGTGGCGGAGATGGTGCTCGAGAAGGCGAAGCGGCTCGTCGAGCACAAGAAGGACGTGGTGATCCTGCTCGACTCGATCACGCGCCTGGCGCGCGCCTACAACACGATCGTGCCGCCCTCGGGCAAGGTGCTGTCGGGCGGCGTCGACTCGAACGCGCTGCAGCGGCCCAAGCGCTTCTTCGGCGCCGCGCGCAACGTCGAGGAGGGCGGCAGCCTCACGATCATCGCGACGGCCCTCGTCGAGACCGGCTCGCGCATGGACGAGGTGATCTTTGAGGAGTTCAAGGGCACCGGCAACGCCGAGATCGTGCTCGACAGGAAGCTCACCGACAAGCGCATCTTCCCCTCGCTCGACATCAACCGCTCCGGGACCCGCAAGGAAGAGCTGCTGATCCCCGCCGCCGAGCTCAACCGCGCCTGGATCCTGCGGAAAGTGCTCTCAGCCCTGTCCTCAGTAGAGGCAATGGAACTCCTGATCGAGCGCCTCTCGAAGTCGAAAGGCAACAAGGAGTTCCTGGACAGCATGTCTGGCGGCTAAGCGGGGGTGTGGGGCTGCTTGCGGGGGGTGTGGGGGGCGGCATAGGAGCCCCCCACGACGTCGCTCGTCTTGCCGTTCCTTCCAGCCGTCGCTGACGTCCTGGAAAAAATAAGGAAGCGGCGGCCAGGCGAAGCCGCGACTCCTTTCTTCACTGGGGGGCAATGAGCGTGCCCCCCAGACCCCCTCGCTAGCCGGGATCCGGGCTCATATCCCCGAGGCCCGCGCGGATCGTCATCACCAGCGTTTGCGTGATCATGTCGCGGCCGGTCTTGCGCAGGGTCACCTTGACCTTGTAGAGCCCCGCTCGCTGGAACACGTGGTTCGCGGTGAAGCGGCGCTCGATCGCGGCGCCCTCGGCCCACGGGTCGCAGTCGGCCTCGGTGACGCTCTTGCCCCCGTCGCCCCACTCCCATTCCACCTCGGGACAGTAGAGCTCCTCGACGTCGTCGCCGCCCTTGAGCTCGGCGGTGAAGAGAACGCTGGCGGGCGAGAAGGCGAAGCGCGGCGACGAGCGCACCTCGAGGCCGGGCCGTTTCGTCTTCTTGGCGTCCTCCGTCGGTGCGGGGGCCGCACCACCCATGCACAAGGCGGCCAGGACGGCTGCAGTCTTGTACGACACGAGACACCTTCCTTAGGCGTGGGGCTTAGCCGCAATTAGATCAGAGTTCCTACCCGGCGGACAATGCGCGGAGCATGGGACTGCGCCTGGAGCCGAGCGCCGCCGTCCGCGAGAAGCGCCTCGAGCGTCTGCTGGCCGAGCATGGCCTGCGCAGCGACGATGCCGGGCTCGCGAGCATCGTGGAGGACGCCCAGCTCGTGGGCAGCCTCGACCTGTCGGGATTCAGCGTGCCGTGGGAGGACGCGCGCGCGTCGCGTGGTGCGGACGGCGGGCCACCGGAACTTCTCGGCCTGCGGCGCGCGCTCGCTGACGTCGCGTCTCAGGAGCCCGTGAGTGCGGCGGCGATCTACGCCTGGCACGCGGCGATCGCGGGCCCGGTCGGATTGCGTCGGCTCGACCTCGACCCGGGCCGGCCGTCGGACACGGGTGCGCCCTGGCCGTCCGCACCCGCCGCGTTCATCGCGAGCCGGCTCGAGGACCTCGCCGAGTGGCTCGCCACGGCGGGCTCGCGCGACCTTTCGCCGGAGCAGGCTGCGGCCGTGGCGCTCGCTCGCATCGTCGAGATCCGTCCTTTCGACGACGCGAACGGCCGCGTCTCGCGCCTGGCCGCGTCGCACCTGATGCGGCGCGGCGGGATGCGGCCGCCGATCCTCGTGAAGGGCGACGGTCCGCGCCTGCGCGCGTCGCTCGAGGCCGCCTTCCGGCTCGAAACCGAGCCGCTCGTCGCTATGCTCGTCGAAGCTTCGGGCCGCGCGCTCGACGTGATGATCCAGGCTGTCGAGCGCAAGCTGATTTGAGGGCGCGCGCCAGGGAACGTCGACTCAGCGCTGTGGCCTCGCCGGCACCACCACCTTCCGTTCCCCCGTGTCCGGGTCGAGGCGCACGAGCTCGCCCGCCGCCGACTCGAAGAACGGACCACCCGCAGGCCATAGCCCGGTCTCGCGGCGCTCGATCGTGCC
>DATBSL010000306.1:0-17401 GCA_036559805.1 Vicinamibacteria bacterium | reverse complement strand
CGGCAGCGTGCACTGCGTCAGGATCTTGGGGCTGCCGTCCTTCGCCGTGTGCTCCATGGTGACGACGACGCGGCGAGCGCCTGCCACCAGGTCCATGGCGCCGCCCATCCCCTTCACCATCTTGCCGGGGATCATCCAGTTAGCGAGGTTGCCCTCCTGGTCGACCTGCAGCGAGCCGAGGATCGTGAGGTCCACGTGCCCCCCGCGCACCATCCCGAACGAGTCGGCGCTCGAGAAGTAGGCGGTGCCGGGCAGCTCGCTCACCGTCTCCTTGCCCGCGTTGATCAGGTCGGGGTCCTCCTGGCCGGCCTCGGGATAGGGGCCCACGCCAAGCATCCCGTTCTCCGAGTGGAGCACGATCTGGACGCCCTCCGGCACGTAGTTCGCGGCGAGCGTCGGCATGCCGATGCCGAGGTTCACGTAGTCGCCGTCCTTCATCTCGAGCGCGGCGCGCCGCACGATCCGGATCCGCTTCGGGTCGGTCTCGGTCTCGCCCGCGCCGCGCAGCGTGCGCTTCTCGATCCGCTTCTGGTAGCTTCCGCCCTGGAACAGGCGCTTCACGAAGATCCCCGGCACGTGCACCGCGTCCGGGTCGATCGCCCCCGCGGGCACGAGCTGCTCGACCTCGGCGATAGCGACCCGCGCCGCCTGGCACATCATCGGCGCGAAGTTTCGCGTCGTGCGGCGGAACACGAGGTTGCCGGTGGTGTCGCCCTTCCAGGCCTTGACGAACGCGTAGTCGGCGGTGAGGCCCGTCTCGAGCACGTACGGCTTGCCCTTGAACCAGCGGACTTCCTTGCCCTCGGCGACGAGCGTGCCGTACCCGGCCGGCGTGAAGAACGCCGGAATCCCGGCGCCGCCGGCGCGCATGCGCTCGGAGAAGGTGCCCTGCGGGTTGAGCTCCACCTCGAGCGAGCCGTCGAGGAACATCTTCTCGAAGACCTTGTTCTCGCCCACGTACGTCGAGATCATCTTGCGCACCTGCCCGTTCTGCAGCAGGAACGTGATCCCGAAGTCGTTGACGCCGGCGTTGTTCGATACGATCGTGAGGTCCTTCGCCCCCTGGTCGCGCAGCGCCAGGATCAGGTTCTCGGGGATCCCGCACAGGCCGAAGCCCGACACCATCAGCGTGGCGCCGTCCGGGATGTCGCGCACGGCCTCGACCGCGCTCTTCACTACCTTGTTCATGGGCCGTTCCCCGGCCACGCTCGGGCCGGTCGCGCTCGATGATAGCAGGGGCGCTCCGCCTCCTCAGGCCAGCGCGAGCGCAATGCGAAGCGCCTGGTCCAGAGCCCGCAGCCGCTCCGGCCTGAGGCTCGCGACGTAGTCCGTCAGCGCGGGCTTGGAAAGGCTGACCAGCGCGTCGCAATGGATGCTGGACTCGTGCTTGAGGCCCTCTTCCGGGCCGATCTCGACCTGTGTCGCGAGGCCGTCGCGCCGCGTGTAAACGGGCGCGCAGATGACCGTCGAGAACCGCGAGTCGATCACCGCCTGCCGGCTGACGACGACAAACACCCGCGAGGCTTTCGGATCGCCCTGGCCGGGGCGGCGGACGCGGAAGAGATCGCCCCGTCTCACGCTTCGGCCTGATAGCCGAGCACGTCGTCCATCTCGCTGTTGAGCGCATCCGCGTTGTCGTTCAGGATCGCGAGGTCGCGTTCCTCCCGCAGCGCCCGCTTCCGCCGCGCCAGGAACTCCCTCGCGGCGTCCTCGATGATTCTCGACCGGCTCCGCTCGGGAGAGGCGGCCTTGTCGATCGCCTTCAAAACCTGCTCGTCGATGGTGACCGATGTCTTGACTCTCATACTCCCGAGTATACTACCTGTCCGCCTATGTCTGATAGGCTCGACGATGGCCCCGATCGCGCCGCGCCCATCGGAAGTTCTCGAGCGGAGTCCCTGCAACTCGGGGCGCCCCGAGTTGAGTCCGACACTGTCAACCTCGAATGGCCTGCCGCCCGCCCAGCCATCGTGGTCGCCCACGCATGTCACACGCACGACCTGTAGAAACTAGGGGCTCAGAGGTGGCGGCGTCGGGGTGGGCGGCGGCTGCGTGGGCGTGGGTGTCGGCGTGGGCGTGGGCGGCGTCGGGGATGGACTGGGCGACGGAGAGACCTTTGGCGCCGGGGCGGCCAGTGCGGCGGCGCCTTTGAGCCCGAGCGCGCTGGCCAGCTTCTCCGCCCTGGTCTTCAGGTCGGCAGCGACGGGGATCGCCTTCGTCACCTCGCCTCGCTCCGCGGCCGCCGCCGCGTCGGTGAAGCCCTGGTTGAGCGCGACGACCTCGGCCTGCGCCATCGACTGCCGCTCGCTGGAGATCCAGCCGCCCGCGACCAGCACTCCCAGGCGAGCGACGATCGCGTCGATCCGCGCCGGCAGCTCTCGCGCGAGCGCCTCCCACTCGCCGGCCTTCTCCTGCTTGCGCCTCGCGGCCGCCGCACGGGCGCCCGCGATCCTGTCCGGGAGCGGCTGGGCCGCCCGAAGCGCGTCGGTGTAGCGGCCTTCGTCGAAGCTCACGCGCGCATCGCGCAGGACGGTCGCGATGACGGCGGACTCTTCGGGCAGATACGCGGCGATCTCGGGCGCGCCCGCGAGCGCCTCTTCGGAGGCTTTGAGCGCGTCGGCGGCGGGCGTCTTGTTGCAGGCGCCGACGCCGAGCGCGAGCGCGAGCACGGGCCCGAGCGAGGCGCGCGAGCGGCTCATCCCTGTCGCGGCGGCAGGTTCAACGCCATCACCGCGAGCGGGAGGACCGCGGCGACGAGCGGCCACGGCGGCGGGCTCACGATCAGCGCGACCGCGGCGAACAGCACCGCGCTCTCCAGGACGCCGAAGAACACGATCGTCTTCTGGAGCCGCACCGCGAGCTCCGCGGGCGTCTCGCTGGCGGCCGGCGGCGCGGCGACCAGCCCTTGTCCGCGCACGGCCGTCGCGAGCGCCGGCGCGAGCGCCGCGAAGCCGATGGCCATCCACGAGACGATCTCGGGCCCGGATGCGTTGCCCTGCCGGTTGACGAAGGCGGCGACCGCCAGGATCACGGCGCTCGTCCCGAGCAGCGCGCGCGGGACCAGCACCAGGGCCGCACGCGGGTCGGGCGGACCGGATCGGGTCATGGTCTCCTCCTCTCCAGGGAACGTGCGAGCGCGCCGAGCGCGCGGCGCACCTCGACGCGGTTGGCGGCCAGGATGTCGCTCCAGAGCCCGCGCGGGCTCCGAGCCAGGCGTGTCATGTCGCGGAAGCCGGGACCCGCGCGGCTCACGTGGCGTCGCGCCACGGCGTCGCGGCGCGCCGTCTCGAGCAGCGCCCAGGCGACGACCTGGGGAACGTGGCTCAGGAAGGCCATGACCCGGTCGTGGCGGGAGGCTTCGGTCACGACCGGCCGCGCGCCGGCCGCACGGACCAGGTCGCGCACCGCGCGGTTGGCGCGGCTGCTGCGCGACGGGACGAGCCACCAGACCGCCCCCTCGAAGAGACCCGCCTTCGACGCCGCGAAGCCCTGCTTCTCGGTGCCGGCCATCGGGTGGCCGCCGACGAAGCCGCGGAGCCCCAGCCGCGCCGCCTCGCGCACGATGTCGCCCTTCACGCTCGAGACGTCGGTCAGCACCAGCCGGGGCGGCGCGATCCGCGCCAGCCGTCGCAGCAGCCGCAGGTTGGTGGACGGCGGAGCCGCGAGCACGACGACGTCGCTCGCCGCGGCCGCCTCGGCGCGCGTCGCGCCGCGCGTGATCGCCCGCGCCCGAAGCGCCCGGCGCACGACCAGCGGCCAGTCGACGCCCGTCACCGTGTAGCCTCGCTGCACCAGCCGGCGCGCGAGCGATCCGCCGACCAGGCCGAGCCCGATGATCGCGACGCGCGGCTTGCGCACGTCACTCCTCCCCGCGCAGGCGCGCGATGAGCTCCGGCTCGCGCCGCAGCAGCAGCCGCGCGGCGCCGCTCGCCGCCATGAAGTAGACGGCGCAGGCACCGGCGAGCGCGAGCGGCAGCGTCGCGACGAACAGCCCGCGCTGCCCGAGCGGCTCCGGCAGCCAGGCCAGGAACGCGAACGGCGCCGCCGCCACGAGCGTCACGGCCATCGCCAAAAGCGAGATCGCGGCCGCTCCCAGCCCGCGCGAGCCCGAGATGGGCGCGTTCGGGTCGCGCCCGGCCGCGGGCACCGGCACGGGAAACAGGATCTGCAGGTAGCTGTCGGCGGCGCAGGCGATCACCTGCGTGACCAGCACCACGGTCGCGATCGCGATCGCCGTCACGGGGCCGGCGAACAGCAGGGCCGCGACCGACAGCGCGAGGAGCGCCGGAGCGCGCAGCACGACGACGGCGATGCTCTTGCCGGTGACGAGCGCGAGCCGATTGATCGGAAACCCGAGCAGCAGCCCGAGCCCGTCCCGCTCGAGGGCGAGCGCGTTCGACCCGATCACGCCGACCCCGGCCATCCCCGCCACCAGGACGAGCTGAACCGGCCCGACGCCGCCGGCCGATCCCTGGCCCAGCACGAACAGCAGCAGCAGCGGGCCGATCACGCCGCTGAGCGTGACGGCCTTGAGTCGCGGGTCGCGCCACGCGACGCGCAGGTCCTTCTCGACGAGCGCGCCGATCGCCCCGGGCAGCCGGATCCGGGCGCGTGCCGCGCGCGCGGGCGCCTCGCCCGAGTCCAGCTCGCCGCGATACAAGCGTCCCGCGATCGCGGCCGACAGCCCCAGCGCCGCGGCCGTCGTGACCAGCACGGCCGCGCTCCAGCCCAGGAACGGCGCAAAGTCCCCGCGCCCCGCGTGCACGGCCGCACGTGCGCTCCACCCGAAGGGAGACAGCGCGAAGATGTCGCGCTCGACGAGCGCCACGAGTGCGCGCCGCGCCGAAGCACCGCCGCGGCTCAGCATCAGCACCGGGACGAGGCTCAGCAGCAGGCCCGCTCCGATGCCGGCAAACAGCACGCGGTCGTGCAGGCGCCGCCGGCGCGACAGCGCGTGCAGCGCGATGCCGACGGTCTGGGCCGACGCGACCGTCAGCAGCAGGCCCAGACCAAGCGCGGGGACGAGCAGCGGCCAGCGCGGCCCACCGAGCGCGAATGCCAGCGCCACGAGCGGCGGCACGAGCGCGAGCACGCTGGGCTGGACCAGGTTGGCGACGAGCGAGGACGCCACCAGCGTCGCGAGCGGGACCGGGTACGCCACGAGCCGGGACAGGTCGTGGCTCTCGGTGGCCGAGACTCCGGCGAGCAGCGGCGCCAGCGCGAAGCTCAGGCCGAGGAAGGTGAAGATCGCGGAGAGCGCGGGCAGCAGCAGGCCCGGCTCGGTCCGCGAGACGACGCGGACGAGCGCGAAGGCACCCAGCGACGCCAACGCCGAGAAGAGCGCGAGGAACGGCAGCGCGAAGACGAGCCCCAGCGCGCGGCCGCGCGAGCCGAGCGTCGCGCGCGCCTCGAGCCGGAAGCGCAGCCCGACGAGCGCCATCAGCCGATCCACGACAGGTCCTCGCGCGTCACGTCGGCCGACACCAGCTTCAGGAACACGTCCTCGAGCGACGCGTCGCCCGCGAGCTCGCGCTGGGCCCGGATCTCGGCGAGCGTGCCCTGGGCCACGATGCGGCCGCGGTCGATCACCGCGACCTCGTCGCACAGCCGCTCGACCACGTCGAGCACGTGCGAGGTGAAGAAGAGCGTCACCCCACGCGCGGTGAGCCGGCGCAAGAGGTCCATCACGACGCGCCCCGAGACGGGGTCGATGCCGTTCAGCGGCTCGTCGAGGAACAGCACCGAGGGGCCGTGCACCAGCGCGCACGCGAGCGCCAGCTTCTTGCGCATGCCCTGCGAGTAGTCGACCACCAGCTTGCCGCGCTCGTCGGCGAGCGACAGGAACTCGAGCAGCTCCTGCGTGCGCCGGCGCGCCTCGGGCGCCGCGAGGCCGTGCATGCGCGCGGCGAACAGCAGGTGCTCCTCGCCCGTGAGCCGCTCGTAAAGCGGCAGCTCCTCGAGCAGCACGCCGATCTTCCGCTTGAGGTCGATGAGGTCGCCGCTCAGGCGCGCGCCCTCTATCACCGCGTCGCCGGAGCTCGGGCGCAAGAGGCCGGTGAGCATGCGGATCGTCGTGCTCTTGCCCGCGCCGTTCGGTCCCAGGAAGCCGAAGAAGCGGCCGCGCGCCACGCGGAACGAGACGTGGTCGACGGCGAGCTGGCGGCGGAACTGCCGCGTGAGGGCGAGCGCGACGATCGCATCGCCGCCGCCCTCTGCGCCCTCGCCGCGCGGGTCTTCCATGGCCGCAAGCGTAGCCGATTTGTGCTACGGTTCCGGCGATCGATGACGCAGGGCTCTGGCGGAGCCGAACGTCGCAAGCAGCGGCGCGTGCCGATGAAGTTTCCGGTGCGGGTCCAGGGCCGCGCAGCCGACGGCGCCACCTGGGAAGAGATGTGCTCCTGCGAGGACGCGTCGGCCGGCGGCGTGGGCGTGCACCTCAACCGCCCGGTGGTCGTGGGGCAGGTGCTGCACCTGTCGATGCCGCTGCCGACGAAGTTCCGGCAGTACGACCTCGCCGACCCGTCCTACCGGACCTACGCGCTCGTGCGCAACGTGCGCCCGGCGCGCGGCGGCGGCGTGCGCGTGGGCCTGCTGTTCCTGGGCAAGCACCCGCCGCGCGGCGCAGAATCGCGTCCCAGCGAGCTGTTCCTGATGCCCGGCGACCCGGCCCCGGTCGAGCGCCGAAAGCACCAGCGCACGACGACGCGCTTCAGCCTCAAGCTCGAGGCGGAGCACGCGCCGGGGGGCGTCGCGATGGAAGAGACGAGCGTCGCGGAGGACGTGAGCCAGTGGGGCGCGCAGGTCCGGGCGAGCACGCTGCCGGTCCTGAAGGGCGCGATCCTGCGGGTGCTGGAGCCCGGCGGAGACTTCCGGACACGCGCCGAGGTCAAGAACATCTCGATCGGCGCGGACGGCCGCCCGCGCCTGCACCTCCTGTTCCTCGACGCCCCGGCTCCCGAGCGGCTGCTGTCGAGCGTCGGCGCGGACGAGGCCGCGAAGAAAGTCTAGAGCATCACTTTCAGACGGCCGTAGCCCGAGCGGCTCAGCGGCAGGCGCGTGCCGTCGGTGAGCACGACCGCTTTCGGCTCGCCGCCCTCGCTCTCGATCCGCGACAGGCGGTCGAGGTTCAGCAAAAACGAGCGGTGGATGCGCACGAAACGGGCGGGGTCGAGCGAGCCTTCGAGGTCGGAGAGCGTCTGCTGCTTGAGGTGCGACTTGCCCTCCGAGTGGAGCCCGACGTAATCGTCCTGCGCCTCGGCGTAGTCGAGCTTCTCGGCCGGGATCACGTGGACGCGCGCGCCCTGGCGCACGACGAGGCGCGAGGCGTGCTGGCCGGCTGGCCGGGCGTCCTTGACGAGACCCGCGACCGGCAGCGGCGTGGCGGGCGCCAGGCGCTGGCGGGCGCGCTCGAGCGCGAGCGTCACGCGCTCCGGCGCGAGCGGCTTCAGCACGTAGTCGACGGCGTGCACGTCGAAGGCGCGGATCGCGTGGTCGTCGAACGCCGTCACGAACACGACCGCCACGTCGCGACCGAGGAGCTCCAGGACCTCGAAGCCGTTGAGCTTGGGCATCTGGACGTCGAGGAACAAGAGGTCCGGCGCGAGGTCGTTCACCGCCTTGACCGCCTCGAAGCCGTTGCGGCACTCGCCCACGATCTCGACGTTGCCCGCGCGCTCGAGGTACTCGCGCAGCAGCGCGCGCGCGGGCTCCTCGTCGTCCACGATCACGACGCGCAGCGGACCCGGCGACGGTGCGGGCGAAGGGCGCGGCTCGCGCGGCACGGCGAGCGGCAGCTCTCCGGCCGGGGCCGCGGGGGGCGCGGCGAACCGCCGGCGCGCTTCGCGCAGGTCGGTGAGCAGGTCGGAGGCCGCGGCGTAGCGATCGTTCGGGTCCTTGGCCAGGCAGCGGTCGAGCACGCGCTGCAGCACCGGCCCCGCGGCCGCGAGCTTCGCCTCGGGAAGCCGCGGCGCCGGCTCCTTGAGCACGGCGTGCAGCGTCTCCACGCCGGTCTCGCGCTTGAACGCCGGCTCGCCGGTGAGCATCTCGTAGACGAGCGCGCCGAACGCGAACACGTCGCTGCGGGCGTCGACCTCGCCGCCGCGCACCTGCTCCGGCGACATGTAGGCCGCCGTGCCCAGGATCCGGCCGGGATCGGTGTCGGCCCAGGCCGGCGTGTCGGCGCCGCTCTCGAAGGGTGCGCGCGGGCGCATCAGCTTGGCGAGGCCGAAGTCGATGATCTTGACGTGCCCGGACTCGGTGAGCATGACATTGCGCGGCTTCAGGTCGCGGTGCACGACGCCGCGCGTGTGCGCTTCGACCAGGCCCTCGGCCACCTCGATCGCGAGAGCGAGCGCCCGCGCCGGCTCGATCGGCGTCCCGCCGATCGTGGCCGCGAGCGTACGGCCGCGCACCAGCTCCATGGCTATGAAGGTGGAGCCGTCGGCTTCGTCGATCTCGTAGACGACCGACACCGCGGGATGCGTGAGGGAGGCGGCGGCGCGCGCCTCCTGCTTCAGCCGGCGCTCCTGCTCCGGGTCGCGGCCGGCCGCCGGCCCCAGGACCTTGAGCGCGACCTCGCGGCCGAGGGTCGTGTCGAGAGCGCGGTAGACGACGCCGATGCCGCCCCGGCCGATCTCCTCGAGCACGCGGTAGTGCGAAAGCGTCTTTCCGATCATCTCGTGCTGACCTACGGGATTCTAGGCCGAAAGAACCCGTGGCCCGCCGGTGGCCGCCGGGGGTTGGCCGATTCACGCCTTCCGGAAGGCGCTGTTCTACCGTAGGTTATGGGCGGAGGCAGACGATGCAGCCCGTGAGCAACCCCGAACAGCCGTCCTCGGACCTGAAGGTGACCCCCCGCGTCGTGCTGGGCCTGTGCGTGATGGCGGCCGGGCTGGCGCTCGCGCTCGACAGCCTGGGGCTGCTCGACGCTGGAGCGATCTTCCGCTTCTGGCCGCTCGGGATCATCGCCGTCGGCGTCGTCAAGTGGCTCTCGCCGGCGCGGCAGACGATGTCGGCCGTGTTCTGGATCATCGCCGGCTGCGCAATGCTGCTGATGACGCTCGGCTACATGCAGTTCGGCGGCATCTGGGCCATGCTGCTGTTCATCATCGGCGCCAACATCGCGTGGAAGGCGCTGCGGCCCGTCGCCAACCCGTCCGACCCGGCGGCGGCGCTCGACCTGCTGCAGTTCATGGGCGGCACCAAGACCGTCATCACCACCGCGGACTTCAGGGGCGGCCAGGCGACCGCCGTCATGGGCGGCTGCGAGATCGACCTGCGCCACGCGTCGATGCCCGAGGGCCGCGCGGCGGTGCTCGACACCTTCGCGTTCTGGGGCGGGATCGAGATCCGCGTCCCCGACGACTGGGAGGTGGTCAGCCAGGGCAGCGCGGCGCTCGGAGGCTTCGTCAACAACGCGCGCTCGCAGCCTGGCGCGAAGCGGCGGCTGATCGTCACCGGCCTCGCGATCATGGGAGGAGTCGAGGTCAAGAACTGACCCATGCACCCGATCCTCCAGGACTGGGGCCGCCTCGGCTCGTACCTCGCGGCCTGGGGGCTCGTCGGCGCGCTCGTCGCGGTGCAGCTCGCCTTCGCCGGGCCCTTCTCGTGGCTCGAGGCCTTCGCGCTCGGCGTGCCGCTCGCTCTGCTGCTGGGCTTCTTCGGGCTCGCGGCGTTCTGGGTGTGCCAGGCGTCGCCACTGCACCTGTCCCGGATGGTCCGCTCGCTCGGCACGCAGCTCGTGGCCGCGACGCTGTCGGCCGCGCTCTGGCTCGCGGCCGCGCGCGGCTTCGCGATCCTGCTCGAGCGGCTCGACGTCTTCCCGGGCCTCGTCGCGAAGCAGCTCCAGGTAGCGCCGCTGCTGCTCGGCCTCGGCTTCGCGCTCTTCCTGCTCAACGCCGCGCTCACCTATCTGCTGATGGCGATGGGGACCTCGCAGAGCGCCGAGCGGCGCGCGCTGCAGGCCGAGATCGCCTCGCGCGAGGCGGAGCTGCGCGCGCTGCGCGCGCAGATCCACCCACACTTCCTGTTCAACAGCCTCAACTCGATCAACGCGCTGATCGCGGCCCGGCCCGAGGAGGCGCGCAAGCTCTGCGTGCGGCTCGGCGACTTCCTGCGCGCCAGCCTGACGCTCGGACCGCGCGAGGCGATCCCGCTCTCGCAGGAGCTCGCGCTCGCCGAGCAGCTGCTCTCGATCGAGAAGGTGCGCTTCGGCGATCGGCTCTCGCACACGACGCGCGCCGACGACGACGCGCGCGCGTGCACGGTGCCGCCGCTCCTGCTGCAGCCGCTCGTCGAGAACGCGGTCACCCACGGCATCGCGCAGCGGATCGAGGGCGGTCAGGTCCGGCTCGAGGCCGAGCGCCGCGGCGCCGAGCTGTGGATCGCGATCACCAACCCGCGCGACGCCGACTCGCCCGGACGCAGCGGCACCGGCATCGGCCTGCAGAACGTGAAGCGGCGGCTCGCCGCGCTGCACGGGCCGGACGCGGAGGTGCGCGTGATCCCGAGCGACGATGCGTTTCGCGTGGAGCTGCGGCTGCCGGTCGCGCACGCCACGACCGGGGTCAGGTCTTGAAATTTGACATGTCAAGATTCAAGACCTGACCCCTTCCCGTCCACCCGCTTGAACACGCGCGCGCTTGACAGTGCGAGGCCGATCCCTACATTGTAGGCATTCGATGGCGCGCCTCGATCCCCCGGGCGAGTTCGAGCAACTCGTGCTGCTGGCCGTACTGCGGCTCGGCGAGGACGCCTACGCCGTTCCGGTGCGCGAGGAGATCGGCGCGCGGACCGGACGCACGCCGACCCGCGGCGCCGTGTACGTGACGCTCGAGCGGCTCGAGGGAAAAGGCTATCTCGACTCGTGGCTGGGCGAGCCCGTGGCGGAACGCGGCGGCCGGCCGCGGCGTTACTACCGCGTGCGGCCACCCGGAGTGCGCGCGCTCGAGGACTCGTGGGCGGCGCTGCGCCGCATGTGGCAGGGGCTCGAGCCCCCGGTGCGCCAGGCATGAGGCCTGCCTCGCCGCCGCCGGGCCTCGCGCTCTGGCTGCTGCGCCGCTGCCTGCCGGCGCAGCTCTGCGAGAGCGCGATCGGCGATCTCGAAGAGGAGCGCTCGGCGCGCGGCTCGGGTCGCGCATGGTTCTGGGCGCAGTCGCTGGGCATCGCCCTCGCCTACGTCGCTGGTCGCGGGCCCCGGCCGAGCCGGCCGCGCGCGCGAGCGCAAGGAGATGGACACGTGGAATCGCTCTTGAGAAACGCCCGCCATGGCGCGCGTGTGCTGGTGCGGGCACCGGGGTTCACGCTGGTCGCGGTCCTGACGCTGGCGCTCGGCATCGGCGCCAACACCGCGATCTTCAGCGTCGTGAACGCGCTGCTGATCCGGCCCCTGCCGCTGCCGGCGTCCGACCGGCTGGTGCAGGTCGTCGGCCTCGACAAGGACGCCCGCCCCCAGTACCTCTCGATGCCTGACTTCGAGGATCTGCGCGGGCAGGCGCGGCTCTTCGAGGGATTCACCGCGTTCGTCCCGCAGAGCGCCAACCTGACGGGCCGCGCCGAACCTCAGCGCGTCCGCGCCGGCTTCGTGTCCGACAGCTTCTTCGACGTCGTCGGGGTGCGGCCGGCGATCGGCCGCGGCTTCGTCGCGGGCGTCGACGACGCAGAGGGCGCGCCGCTCGTGTGCGTGCTGCAGCACGAGACGTGGCAGGGCCTCTTCGGCGGCGACGCGGGGCTCGTGGGCCGAGAGATCGTGCTGAACAACGAGCCCTACACCGTGGTCGGCATCATGCCGAAGGGATTCCGCTTCCCGTTCGACGAGGTCGAGCTGTGGGCGCCCCACCACAGCTGGCCTCACTATCGCGACGAGCTAGCCAAGGGAAAGCTGGCGCTGCGGACGAACGGCATGGTCGGCCCGGTCGCGCGCATGCGGCCGGGTGTTCGCATCGAGGAGGCGCGCGCCGAGCTCGCGGCGATCGCGTCCCGGCTGGCCACCCAGTTTCCCGAAGGCGGGGAGAAGCGGAGCCTGCGCGCGACACCCCTGCGCGACGTGATCGTCTCAGACGTGAAGCAGGCCGTGCTGGTCCTGCTGGGCGCCGTCGGGTTCGTGCTGCTGATCGCTTCGGCCAACGTCGCCAACCTGATGCTGGCCCGCGCCGCCGGACGCGCGCACGAGCTCGCGACGCGCGCCGCGCTCGGCGCCGGACGCGGCCGCCTGGCGAGCGAGCTCTTGACCGAGGCCGGCCTGCTCTGGCTCGGCGGGGGCGCCCTCGGCCTGCTGCTAGGCTGGGCCGGTCTGCGGACGCTCATGGCGTCGGCTCCGCGCGACCTGCCCGGCGGCATCGTCCCGCAGCTCGACGCCACCGTCTTCCTGTTCACGCTCGCCGCCACGGCCCTCACCGGGATCGCGTTCGGGATCATCCCCGCGCTGCGCTTCTCGTCGCCCAACGCGGCTGCGATGCTCGGGGGCGGCGGCCGCTCAGGCATCGCGGGCGGGGGCCGCTCGCGGCTGCGCGCGGCGCTCGTGGTCGGCCAGATGGCGCTCACGCTGGTGCTGCTCGTGGGCGCCGGCCTGCTGACGCGCAGCTTCGGCAAGCTCGCGAAGGTCGACGTGGGCTTCCGCTCCGAGGGCCTGCTCACGATGGAGTACCGGCTCCCGCAGAACAAGTACCCCGAGGGGCCGCAGCAGTGGCACACGCACCGCCAGATCATCGAGCGCGTGCGCGCCGTGCCCGGCGTCGTCTCCGCGGCACTCGTGCGCGGCCTGCCGTTCAGCGGCAACGGCGGCTCCGCGCCGATCGAGGTCGTCGGCCAGCCCACGCCGGAGAAGCCGCCCCGCGCGCGCACCAACACGGTCGACCCGGCCTACTTCGAGACGATGGGCATCCCGCTGCTGCGCGGCCGCGTCTTCACCGATCGGGACGCCGCGGGCGCTCCGCCCGTGGTGATCGTGAGCCGCGCGCTCGCCGAGCTCCACTGGCCCGGCGCCGACCCGGTGGGACGCCAGATCGGCTTCCCGGGACAGACCCCGCCCCTCCCTCCCGCGGAGATCGTCGGCGTCGTCGGCGACACCAAGCAGTACGGCCTCGACGAAACGGCGCTCGGCTTCGTCTACGTCCCCCAGGCCCAGAATCCCCACATCTTCAACACGCTCGCGGTGCGCACGGCGGGCGATCCGATGCCGCTCGCGGGCGCCGTGCGCTCGGCGGTGTGGTCCGTGGATCCCGAGCAACCGGTGTGGAAGGTGCGCACCCAGCAGTCGCTAGTCGAGCAGGCCAAGGGCATGCCGCGCTTTCTGGCGCAGCTCATGGGCGGCTACGCCGCGCTCGCGCTGCTGCTCGCGGCCGTGGGCCTGTACGGCGTGACGTCGTACGCCGTGACGCAGCGCACGCGCGAGATCGGGCTCCGCATGGCGCTCGGCGCCGAGCCCGCGGACGTGCTTCGGATCGTGTTGCTCCGCGGCTTCGTGCTCGCGTCGATCGGCCTCGCGATCGGGCTCGTCGGAGCGCTCGCTCTCGGACGCGTAATCGGCACGCTGCTCTACGCCACGAGCCCGGCGGACACGTTCACGCTCGTGAGCGTCGCGCTCTTGCTGATGCTCGTCGCCGGGCTCGCCAGCTACCTGCCGGCGCGGCGCGCCACGCGCGTCGACCCGACGGTCGCGCTGCGCTACGACTGACCGTCGTCACGGCGCGGGGTTGCTCGTGAGCGTCCAGACGTCCGCCTTCACGAGCCGTCGAACGAACAGCAGGCTGCGGCCGTCCGGCGAGAGGCTCGGGTAGCCGAGGGCCGCCTCGGGCTCGCTCAGCACCTCGCTCGTCCGGCGCGTGATGCGGTCCACGACGAACAGGCTGTCGCCGCGCGGGTAGTCGCGGTCCGCAGCGCGATCCGAGGGCGGCGGACCGGCGAAGACAAGCCGCCGGCTGTCGGACATCCACTCCGGGAACATGCCGAAGTCGGTCAGCGACTCGTAGCGTGCCAGCGCCAGGTCGTAGACGGCGATGCCGACGCGCTCGCCGGAGCCGCTCACGCGCGTGCCGGCGATCGTGCCGCCGTCGGGCGACCAGTCGACGCCGGCGAAGGAGAACGCCGGGTCCACGAAGGGCGGCAGCACGACGAGCGCCGGGGCTTCCGGCTGCTGGTCGGCGGCGATGATCTCTCCGGTGGTCTCGGTCCGGCTGAAGAACAGCCGCGTGCCGTCGGGCGACCACGCCGGATGGCGGGCGTTGCGCCTCTTGGGATCGCGCGTGAGCTGGCGCAGGTCGCCGCCGTCGCGGGAGATCGTCCACACCTCGTAGCTCCCGCCGCGGTCCGAGTAGAACGCGATCCGCGTGCCGTCGGGCGAGAAGCGCGGGCGGCGGTCGCGCGCCGCGTCGTTCGTGAGCGCGCGCCGCCCGCTGCCGTCGAGCCGGCTCAGCAGCAGGTCCTCCTGCGGCTCGGTCTGCGAGTAGACGACCCACTCCCCGTCGGGAGAGACGTCGGGAAACGACGGCCGCCGCAGGTCGCGCGCCAGCGACTGCGGCTCGCCCGTCGCGCGCGCGGCGCGCGGATCGAAGGCGACGCGCTGCAGCTCCTGCTCCACCGACGTGGAGACGTAGGCGAGCGTCCCCTTGTCGCGGGCGAAGCACGCGTGGTGCGCGAACGCGGCAGGCGTCGTGACCCGCTCGGGCCGGCCGCGGACGCGGCCGCTCGTCTCGTCGAGTGCTATCCGCCACAGGTTCATGCTGCCGCCGCGGTCGCTCGAGAAGTAGAGGTGGCCGCCGTCGGGAGACCAGGCCGGGCTCCAGTCGACCGCGTCGTCCTCGGTCACGGGCACGGGGGGCCCGCCGGCGGCGGGAACCGTCCACACGTCGCGGCGCGAGCTGCCTTTCACGAGGCCCCAGAACGCGAGGCGCTGCCCGTGCGGGGACCAGGCCGGCTGGACGGCGTCGGCTGCGGTCACGCGCCGCGTGCGGCCGTCCTCCACGCTCACGGCCCAAAGCTCGCTCGACGAGGGCCGGTCGTGGGGAGAGTCGAAAACGGGCTGCGTCGCAAACGCGAGCTCGCGGCCGTCGGGAGACCAGGACGGATTCCAGCCCCGGTCGAGCACGCGGCGCGCGCCCTCGCCGGCGGCGCTCATGACGAAGAGGCCACCGCCATCGCGAGACGAGCGGAACGCGAGCCGCCGGCCGTCCGGCGAAAACGCGGGCTGGATGTCGTCGCCCGAAAAATCGGCGGTCAGGCTGATCGGGCTGCCTCCGCCCGCGGGCACGACGTAGACGTCCCAGTGCCCGCGCTCGCGGCCCGCGTAGGCGAGGAGCTGGCCGTCCGGGGAGAGACTGGGGAAGAACTCCGGCCCGGGCGCGGACGTCGCAGGAGCGAAGGTGCCCTCGAGCGGCGCAGCGGAGCGCGTCCCGAGCCGCAGCAGCCCGGCCGCCGCGACGAGCAGCGCGACGCCCGCCGCGACCGCGAGACGCCGGCGCGTTCGGGCGGCGGCCGGCGCTTCAGCGATGCCGCGGCGCAGCTCTTCCAGGTCGCGTTTGACCTCGAGCGCCGTCTGGTAGCGCCGCTCCCTGTCCTTCGCCAGGCAGCGCTTCACGATGCGGCTGAGCCCCGCGGGCAGACGCGGCTGCAGGTCCGTGACGGTCGGCGGGGTGTCGTGCAGCAGCGACTGGATCACGGAGGCGGCGCTCTCGCCGCGGAACGGCAGCTCGCCCGTGCTCATCCGGAACAGCAGGATGCCGAGCGCGAACAGGTCGGTGCGCTGGTCGACCTCGCGCCCCTCGGCCTGCTCCGGCGACATGTAGGACAGCGTTCCGACCACGATCCCCGCGTGGCTCGCGGCGCTCTCGTCCGCCCCGCTGCGCCACTTGGCGACGCCGAAGTCGAGCACCTTGACGTGGCCGTCGTCCGTGACCATCACGTTGGCGGGCTTCAGGTCGCGGTGGATCACGCCGCGCGCGTGGGCGGCGGCGAGCGCGTCGGTGAGCGGGATCGCCGCGTCGAGCAGCTCGGAGAGCGGCATCGCGCGCTCCTCGATCCGCTCGGCGAGCGTCCGGCCGTAGACGCGCTCCATCGCGATGTAGCGCGCGCCGGCCGACTCCTCGATCGAGTACACATGGACGATGCCCGGGTGCTGGAGTGCCGCGAGCGTGCGCGCCTCGCGCTCGAAGCGGCGGCGGCGGTCCTCGCTGTCGAGCTCGGGTGGCAGCACCTTCAGGGCAACGTGGCGCCCGAGCTTGGGATCCTCGGCCTCGTAGACGTTGCCCATGCCGCCGCGGCCGAGCAGCCCCAGAACGCGATAGGGCCCGACGGAGGTCCCCGGGGGCAGCTCGGCGGGCCCGAGGATCCCGCCGTCGAGCGCTTCGTCCCAGGGGTTCGCCTCGAGCGCCCCCGGCCGCAGCTCGCGGTCTTCCGTTTCGGCGAGCTCGAGCAGCCGCAGCGCTTCGGCGCGGAGCGTTTCGTCCGCCCCACACGCCGACTCCAGGAACGAGCGACGCTCCCCGGCAGGCCGCTCGAGCGCCTGGTCGAGGAGCCCGTCGAGCCTGGACCAGCGCTCGTGTTCGATCACCCGCGCCTCCGAGTCGCGACAAAAAGCGGCTCCACGACGGTCGCGTGAGAGCGTAACACGCGTGATTTCGCGGGATCGGACGTGCGGCTGGCGGGAAGCCGCGGGCGACGGCGTTCTCACTTGTAGGCCGGCGTCGAGCCGGCATGCAGTCGGAGGAGGTCCCATGCAGTCGATTGAAGCCCGACCCGCGCCGGTCCCACGCAACGGCGTCGACACGCCCGCGCTCTTCGCCACGATCGGAGCCGTCAAGGGCCAGCCCGAGCTCGCGAAGTTCCAGTTCCGCGCCTCGAGCCGCTGGCTCGCCGGCACCCACAGCGTGAGCCGGGTGGAGCCCTTCGCGGGCGCCGGCGGCACGCACAGCCACGAGATCGACTTTCAGTTCCACGCCGACCACCCGAAGGTGCTCACCGGCGGCGGCGCAGGCCCGACGCCTGTCGAGTACCTGCTGCACGGCCTCGCAGCCTGCCTGACCGCCGGGATCGCGAACGTGGCCGCCGCGCGCGGCGTCACGCTCAGCGAGGTCTCGGCCACCGTCGAGGGCGACATCGACCTGCGCGGCATCCTCGGCTTGTCGAAGGACGTCCGCAACGGCTACCAGGGCATCCGCGTACGCTTCCGGATCAAGGGCGACGCAGAGGCGGCGAAGCTGCGCGAGATCGTCGAGCAGTCGCGCGCCCGCTCGGCGGTGTTCGACGTGCTGACGAACGGGACGAGCGTCGACGTCGACGTGGACGCCGCCTGACCGCATCGGCGACCGGGGAGGCGCGCCATGCAGCTCGTGGACACGCTCGTGATCGGAGCCGGCCAGGCGGGCCTCGCGATGAGCCGCTGCCTGCGCGACCGCGGCGTCGAGCACGT
>DATBSL010000305.1:0-24682 GCA_036559805.1 Vicinamibacteria bacterium | reverse complement strand
AGCCCCTCGTAGAAGCGCGAGACCTCGTCGGGCCAGGCGAGCGGCGGCGACTCGTGCCAGGTCTCCTGGCCGCGCGCGACCGAGAGCGCCCAGTCGAGCAGGTCCCCGATGTGGGCCAGGATCTGCACGGGCGTGCGGCTGGTCGCGGCGAGGTGGAAGGCGCCGAAGGCGTCCGGGGCGCCGCGCACCGCCTTGCCGCAGCGGTAGGCGAGCGTCGCGAGTGCGTGGCGCAGCAGCTCGCGGCCCTTGGCGTCGGGGGCGCCGTCCGTCATGGGAGAAGTCTAGCAGCGGAGTTGCCACCCGGCGGCGGCGTGCCCAGAATGAACGGCGTGACGGAAGGCCCCACGCCCACAGGCGCTTCGCCCGCGGCGCCGAGCGAAGCGTCGCTCGACGGCTTCACGCCGGACGAGCTCCGCAACCTGCATCGCGCGCTCGCGTTGCCGCGCGTCATCGAGGAGAAGATGCTGGTGCTGCTGCGCCAGGGCCGGCTCTCCAAGTGGTTCTCCGGGATCGGCCAGGAGGCGATCGCGGCCGGCGTCGTGAGCGCCCTCGAGCCCGGGGACTACCTGCTGCCGATGCACCGCAACCTCGGCGCCTTCACCGGCCGCGAGCTCGAGCTGCCGCGCCTCCTCCGCCAGCTGCTGGGCCGCGAGGGCGGCTTCACGAAGGGCCGCGACCGCACGTTCCACTTCGGCGCGCTCGACAAGGGCATCGTCGGGATGATCAGCCACCTCGGCGCGATGCTGCCGGTGGCGTGCGGTCTCGCGCTCGGGGCGCAGCTGCGCGGCGAGCGGCGCGTGGCGGCCGCCTTCACCGGCGACGGCGCCACGAGCGAGGGCGATTTCCACGAGGCGCTCAACCTCGCGGCCGTCTGGAAGCTGCCCGTCGTCTTCGTGGTCGAGAACAACCAGTGGGGCCTGTCGACCCCCGTACACGAGCAGTACGCGTGCCGGCACCTCGCCGACCGCGGCCTCGGCTACGGCATGCCCGGCCTGGTGGTGGACGGCAACGACCTCATGGCCGTGATCCGCGCGGTGCGGCGCGCGGCCGAGCGCGCGCGGCGTGGCGACGGGCCGACGCTGCTCGAGTTCAAGACCTATCGCATGCGCGGCCACGAGGAGGCCTCCGGCGTCGACTACGTCCCGAAGCAGGAGCTCGACGAGTGGGCGAAGAAGGATCCGCTGCGGCGCTTCGAGGGCTTCCTGGTCGAGCAGGGCGTCGCGGCGGAAGCGGAGCTCGGCGAGGTGCGCGCCGCGCACAAGCAGCGCGTCGACGCGCTCGTGGACGAGGCGCTTCAGGCGAGCGAGCCGGGCTCGGGGGCCGAGGCGACGCTCGCGGACGTCTTCGCTCCGAGCCTGCTCGTCCCGAAGCCGCCTCCGGCGGAGGCGCTGGCCGCGGCGGCCGAGCTGCGCTACGTGGACGCGATCAGCGACGCGCTCCGCGTCGCGATGCGCCGCGACGAGCGCGTGCTGCTGCTGGGACAGGACATCGCCGAGTACGGCGGCGTCTTCAAGGTGACCGAGGGCTTCGTGGCCGAGTTCGGAAGGGCGCGCGTGCGCAACACGCCGATCATCGAGTCGGGGGCGATCGGCTGCGCGCTCGGCCTCGCGCTCGCCGGCCACGTGCCGCTCGTCGAGATGCAGTTCGGGGACTTCATCAGCTGCGGCTTCAACCAGATCGTCAACAACGTGGCCAAGACGTTCTGGCGCTGGGGCGCCCGCGTCCCGCTGGTGGTCCGCGCGCCGATCGGCGGCGGCACCGGGGCGGGGCCGTTCCACTCGCAGAACGTCGAGTCCTGGTTCACCTGCGTCGCCGGGCTCAAGGTGGTGGCGCCGTTCACGCCCGCGGACGCGAAGGGGCTGCTGATCGCGGCCCTCGAGGACGGCAACCCGGTCCTGTTCCTCGAGCACAAGCTGCTCTACCGCTCCGCGAAGGGGCGCGTGCCCGCGGGGCACTACACGATCCCGATCGGCGAGGCGCGTGTCGCGCGCGAGGGCCGCGACGCGACCGTCGTGAGCTACGGCGCGGGCGTCGGCTGGGCGCTCGAGGCGGCCGCCGAGCTCGCGCGTGACGGCCGCGAGCTCGAGGTGATCGACCTGCGCTCGCTCCAGCCCTGGGACGTCGAGCGCGTCGTGAGCTCGGTGAAGAGGACCGGGCGCTGCCTGGTGCTGCACGAGGCCCCGCTCACCGGCGGCTTCGGGGGCGAGGTCGCCGCAACCATCGGCCACGAGGCGTTCGAGTGGTTGGACGCCCCCGTCGCCCGGCTCGGCGCGCTCGACACGCCGGTGCCGTTCGCGAAGGCGCTCGAGGCCGTCTACTCGCCGAAGGACCGGCTGCTGCCGGCGCTGCGCGACCTGCTCGCCTACTGAGCCGCCCGCGCACGCTCGAAGGCCAGGCGCACCTCGAGCGGCGAGAGCAGCGAATCGTGCTCGAGCCGCCAGGCGACGAGCAGCGTCTTGCCGTCGGGCACGAGCGTGTAGATGGCCGTGATCTGGCCCTTGCCCTTGGTCTGCTTCTCCTCCGTGACGATCTGGTCGCCTCTCCAGGTCACGGTCACCTTGTTGCTCCCGCCGCCAGGCCCTTCGCTCGTCGCCTCGCGCCCGAAGTAGTAGTTGTTGACCTCGTCGCCCATGCCCGACTTGAAGGCCGTGGCGGTGTGCTCGATCGTGAGGATTCGCTTGTCCGGGTCGCTCGTCGTGCTCTCGAGCCAGCTCTTGATCCAGACGCGGGCCTGCTCGGACTTCTTGTTCCCCACCGTGAAGTCGGGGCCTACCGCACGCCCGATGGCCTCCTTTAGGTCGTCGCTGCGCTTCGGGACGAAGACGTAGCTGCCGGTGAAGTCGGGCTTGGCGGTCTGGGCGGAAGCGCCCGCGACGAGAACGAAGACGAGCGAGAATGGCGCAGCCGCCGCGAAGAGGGTCTCTCGTGATCGGAGCATGACGCGAGGATAACCCAGGCGCAGCCGTAGAATCAGCCGTGGCGCGCGCCGGCCGAGCAACCCGACTGTGCGAAGCCTCCGGCCCGGACCGGTGAGCGCTCGCTTCGAGCGGACCTGGCGGGCGTGGGCCGTCGCCTTGGCCGCGGGGTGGCTCGCGCTCGCCGCCACCGGCTACCGCGCGCGGGACGCCGACTCGCGGCTTTACGCGGAGATCAGCGCGCGCATGAAGGACGCGCCGGCAGCGCGCTGGATCGCGCCCGAGTTCCCTCCGGGCTGGTACATGAGCGGTCCGTTCCGAGAGCACCCCGTGGGCCTGTTCGTTCCAGCGGCCGCGCTCGCCGCCCTGGGCTACCCGGCCGAGCAGGCGGCCTACGCGACGAACGCGGCCTACCAGGTGCTGGCGATCGTGCTGCTGCAGCGTCTGGCGGCGACTCTCGTGTCCGGGCTCGAGTCGCGCACGCTCGCCTGGCTCGTCCAGCTGCTGCCGATCGCCTTCACCTTCCGGATCCGCGCGAATCACGAGGCCGCGCTGCTGCTGTGCCTGCTCGCGGCGCTCTACGGGACCGAGCGTGCGCGCCGCGACGCGCGCTTCACGCCGCTCGTCCTCGCCGGGCTCGTCGGCTTGCTGCTCGTCAAGGGCCTGCTCGCGGTATTCGGCCCCGCGCTGTGTGCGCTGTGGCTTCTGGCGCGGCGCAGAGCCAGCAGCCAATCGGATGGTTCGGATCGCACCGCCTGGCTCGGCGTCGCGGCGGGCGTGCTGGCGATGGCTGCCGCGGCGGCCGCCTACGAGCTCGCCTACCGGCACGCGACGGGCGAGCCGTTCTGGTCGTTCTACGCGGCGCGCCAGCTCGGCGTCGCGCAGGCGGCAGGCGAGGGCTCGGGCCCGCTCGCGAAGCTCGGAAACGTCGCGTGGTACGCCGCGCGGGTGCTGTGGTTCGCGTTTCCGTGGAGCGTGGCGGCGAGCCTCGGTCTCTGGCGCTGGTCGACCCGTGCGGGCACGACTGCTGGAGCCGACGACTCGGCGGACACGCGCGCGGCCGTCCTGTTCAGCACGGCGGCGGCCCTCATGTATATCGGCGCGTTCAGCCTCTCCGACCGCCGCGCGGATCGCTACATCTTCCCGGCCTACTACGCCGTCGGCGCCGCGGGAGCCGTCGTGGCGCTGCGTTCGTGGCCGTGGCTGCGCGCGCTGGCCATGCGTCTCGATCGGGCGTGGCTGCCAGCCGCCGCGTGGAGCGCGCTCTTCCTCGCCCACCTCGTCGCCGGCCGCCTGGGTCTGCCGACGATCAAGCTCTGAAGCCGAGGCGGCGCGCGGCGGGGCTAGAACGCGTGCCCGAGGCCGAAGACGAAGCGGCCCTTCGACTCCCCTTCCTGGCGGTCGAGGACCCAGGCGTACTCGACGCGGATCGGCCCGAACGGGAACATGTAGCGCAAGCCGACGCCCATGCTCTGGCGCAGGTCCTTGAACTCGAGCTCGCGCGAGAATGCCCAGACGTTGCCCGCGTCCCAGAAGACCCCGCCCTTGAGCTCGCGGAAGATCGGGAAGCGCAGCTCCTGGTTCACGACCACGACCGCCTGGCCGCCGAGCGAGCCGCCGTCGGGCGTTTGCGGGCCGAGCGCGTTCTGCGGGAAGCCGCGCACGGTCGTGGACCCGCCGGCGCGGAAGCGGTTCTCGATCAGGAACAGCGGATCTTCCCCGGGCACGCTCCCGACGCGCAGGCCCTGCGCCCACACGACGGGTCCGATCGGGACGTACGCGAAGAGCTGGCCGTAGAGCCGCACGTAGTCCACGTCGGAGCCGAGCTTTGTGCGCGCGAACTCGCTGGTGAGCGTCCAGAACACCCCGCGCGTCGGGTCGGTGAGGCTGTCGCGCTCGTCGCCGATCGCGGCGAGCGTGACGAAGCCGCGGTTGCCCGCGAGCAGCACCTCGCCCGGCTCGGTTCCGAAGTACTCGATGTTCTTGTACGTGTAGCCCCACTGCAGCCGCAGCCGGTCGTGCCAGCGCCGGCTGCGCCGGTCGCGCCAGAGCGCCCGGCTCTGCTGCAGCGTGGTGCCCCGGACCCGGCTCTCGATGCCCGCCAGCAGGAAGTCGTCGTCCGCGTCGTCGTCGAACACGAACAGCTGCGTGCGCACGCGCCACCCGACGAGGGTCGCGGCGTCGAAGCTCACGCCCCAGGTTTGGCGGCTCTTCGTGAGGAACGTGTAGCCACGCGTCTTGACGCCGTAGCCGAAGGGGTTGTTGAGCTCGACGGCGACGGCCCCCTGGATGCGGTCGTCGCTCGGCGCCGTCGGCGCGCCCTCCGGAGTGCTGCTGCTGCCCTGGGTCGTGTAGCGGAGCCCGTACTCGAGCGAGACGTCGGGCTTGTGCACCAGCCCCACCACCACGTCGCGCACCTCGTCCCCCGGCCGCGGCTCGGTCCGCACGTCCACCGAGCGGTAGACGCCGAGGTCCGAGAGCCGCTCGCGGCTGTCGGCGAGGCTGGTGGGCTTCAGGTAGTCGCCCTCGCGCAGCTTGAGCGAGCGGCGGATGAGACTGCTGCTGGTGCGGCCCGTGTCGACCACGCGCACCGAGCCGATGCGCGGCCGCGCCCCCTTGTCGACGTGGTAGCGCACGGTCACGCTGCCGGAGCGGGCCTGGATCGAGGCGCCCGCCTGCGCCTCGATCCAGCCCTGCGAGCGGTACCAGGCGACGAGGGCGTCGCGGTCGGCCACGTACGCCGAGAGGTCGAAGGGCTCGCCCTGCCGCAGCTTCAGCACCGGGCCAGGCACGTCGGGATCCAGGATCTCCTCGGGCAGCTCGATCGCGGCGACCGTCGAGGCGGAGCGCTCGCGCACCGGGATTCTGACCGTCAGCCGTCCGGTGCCGGCGTCGAAGCTCGTGCGCCGCGTCGAGACGCGCGCGCGCAGGTGGCCGGTCGCCGCGTACGCGAGGCGCACGGAGCCCGAGATGCGGGCGCTCCGGGGGTCGAGCGCCTCGAAGAACTCCAGGCTCCCGGGCTTGGGCAGCACGGCGAGCAGCGCCTCGTCGCTGAGCGCCTCGTTGCCCTCGAACTCGACCACGACGCTCGTGCCCTTCGCCCCGCGCGCGACGTGGAGCGCCACGTCGACACGGTCCTCCACGGACGTCGCCCGCGGCTCGACGCTCGCGCCGTAGTAGCCGTCCGCCTGCAGCCGGTGGAGCGCCACGCGCGCCACCTGGGCCGCGGCCGCCTCGGGGGTGGAGAAGGCCGTGAACGCCTTCTCGGCCTCCTGCCTCGTCTTCTTGCCGGGGTCGTCGCCGCTCCACTTGAACTGCACCAGAAGACCCGCTTCGACCCGCAGCACGAGCTCGACGCCTTTGGGCGCCGGCTTCGATATCGCCTCGACGCTCGCCGAGCGGTAGCCCTCGCGCGCGAGGCGGGCCTGCACCCGGTCCGCCGCCTGCTCGCGCTGCAGCCCGCTGTAGCGGCGGCCCGGCTTCAGCTTCGTCGCGCCGCGCAGCTGGTCCTCGGCGAGCGGCAGCGTACCGTCGAAGCCCAGCGAGGCGAGCCGCTCGACCTCGCGCGGGGCCTTGCCCACGCGGCCCCGGTTCCACAGCTCGAACGAGAAACGGTCGGTGCCCTCGACCGAGAAGGTGTTGTCGTCCTCCGTGATCGCGCGGAATCGGAAGCGGCCGCCGCCCGGGTTGAGCTCCACGGTCCAGCGCTGCTCGGTGCCGTCGAGCGCCGCCGAGTACAGCACCGTCAGGTTCTGCGTGATGCGGGTGCCGAGGTGCAGGCGCTGGGTCGGGTCGATGTCGTCGCTGAGCAGCGAGCGGTCCGGCGCCACGTCGATCAGCAGCGTCTCGCCCACCCCCTTCTGCAGCACGCCGCCGAGCGCCATCGCGAGCTGCTCCGCCACCACGACCCCGCCCTCCGAGGCGGCCGCGGCCGCGGTGCGCCCCGTCAGCAGCAGCGTGACTAGGTCGGTCTGCGACAGGCCGCTGCGGTCGGAGTCGAGCGTGAGCTGGAGGTCGTCGAGGGCGCCCCGGGCGCGCAGCGTCATCGCGATGCCGCCCACGGACGTCGCGCCCTGGAAGTCGACGTCGGGCGTCCCGGCCGGGTAGCCGTTCAGCACCACGCGGCCCCCGCTCACGCGCACGCGCGCGCGGCCGAGCGTCAGCTCGCCGCCCTCGCGCAGGCTCACGACGCCTTCCGACGTCGGCTGCGCGAGCGTGCCCGAGGCGACGAGCGTGCCCTCCATGTCGAGGCGCATCGTCGAGTTGCGGATCCGCAGCGGCTCCGCGAGCCGGACGTTGACGTCGAGCGCTATCTGGTCGGCGAGCGAGCCGCCCTCGAGCGCGGCGAGCTGCCAGTCGAGGCGCTCGAGCGACTGGCTCTGCGCGCTGAAGTCGGCGGTGTAGAAGCCCTGCCGCACGTCGACGTCGCCCGCGAGACGGTAGTGGCCCGGCTCTCCCGTCAGCCGCAGCGTGCCGCCTGCACGGCCTCGAAAGCCCGCCGGGTAGTTGAGCGGCACGCGCTCGGCCGTGAGCTCGAAGTCGGCGACGCCCAGAAGCGACGCCTCCCCGAAGCGCATGCCGCCTCGCGTGCGGAGCTGGCCGTCGCCGGAGTTGCCCGTCAGCTCGAGGCTCGCCCGGTCGCCCTCGAGCCGCAGCTCGCCAGCAACGTCGCTCACCGCGAAGTTGAGCGTGTCGAGCGAGAGCCGGGCCTTCTCGAGCTTGACGTGCCCGTCGAGCCGCCACGCCTCCCCCGCGTAGCTCGCGCGGACGTCGATCGCCGCGGGCCCCGAGGTGCTGGTATCCGGGAGAAGGCTGCTGAACGCCCGCAGGTCGACCGTGCCCGAGAGCGCGGCCTCGCCAGCGGGGCGGGCGCCTCCCGCGTGGCCGCTGACGCGAGCCTCGAGCGCGCCGAGCGGTCCTTGCAAGCGGACCGGCTCGATCGCGAGCGCTCCGCCGACCACGGACCAGGCCACCGGGGCCAAGAGCGAAAGCGCTCCGCCCTCGACGGACTGCATCTCGAAGCGCGTGAGCGTGCCGCGCGCCGACACGCGCTCGACCGACGGCGCGTCGCCGTGGAGCTCGCCGTCGAGCGACACGAGCAGGCTCGGCGAATCGGCCGCCTGCCGCACCTCGCGGTCGAGGAAGCGCGCGAGGTCGACGTCGGTGAGCGCGAACTGGAAGCGCGGTGTCGTCCCGCCCTTGCCGACGATCGCGATGCCACCGCTCGCGCTCAGCTTGCCCCCCAGCACGTTCGCCTGCAGGCTCTCGACGCGCAGCTCGCGGCCCTCGAAGCGAGCGTCCATGTCGAGGTCGTTCACCCACGCGCCCTCGAAGCGCCCGCGCAGGTCGGCGAGCTGCAGCGCGCCCTCGAGCTGCGGCGCCTCGACCGTGCCGCCCACGTGCAGCTTGAGCGTTCCGCTGCCGCCGAAAGTACGGCCCGGCAGCGCGGGGTCGAGAGCCGCGAAGTCCAGGTTGCCTGCGAGCTCGAGGTCGAACGGGCTCGTCGCGGCCAGGCCCGCGCGCCCCTGCGCGCTGAACCAGGCGCCGCCGGCTTCGAGCTTGAAGCCCGAGACCTCGAGCGCGTCCCGGCCTCCGGCGAGCGCGAACGGGGCGACGCGCCACTCGAGCGTCTGCTGCCGGCCTGAGAACGCCAGGTCCGAGCTCGAGTAGCGCAGCTCGGCCGGGGCTCGCAGGGGCAGATCGAGCGTGAGGCTGCCGCTGGCGGCGATCTCCGTGCCGGCCGGCTGCAACGCGGGAAAGGCGGCGACGAGCGCCGCCAGCGGCAACGCTTTCGCGTCGACCACGAGCCGCAGCGGCCAGTTCCCCTCGAGCCGGCCGCTGCCGGAGACGAAAGCGGTCGTGTCGGAGCTGCCCGTGACCGAGAGCGCGCGTCCGTCAGAGCGCGCGGCGAGCGAGAGCGGCGGCAGCGCCGCGCCGTCGAATCGCGGCTCGGCGACGCCGAGCGCGAGCTCTCCCGCGGGGGCCGAGCTGGTCCCCGAGAGCGCGAGCCGGCCGGCGAGCGTGCCCGTGATCCGCCGCGCCGACGCGGGCAGGATCGGCAGGCGCTCCACGGCGAGACCGGCCGCGTCGAGGTTCGCCGCGACGGCTCCCGTCGCCGCGTCGAAGCGTGCCGTCCCACCGAGACGGCCACCGGCGAGCTGCGCCTCGAGCCGGGTGAGCTCGACGCGCCGGCCCGCGCTCTCGGCCTCGAGCTCGATGTGGACGTCGTCTTCCACGCGCGGCGCGCCCTCGTCCGGCCGCGGCAGGTGGGTCTCGGCACGGAGAGAGGCGCGGCCCTTCGGCTCGTCGCGCGGTCCCGTCACGCTGAGACGGCCGGTCGCAGGCCCGCTTCCGTCGAGCCCGGCGAACGCCAGCGCGGGCGCGATGTCGAGCGAGTCGACCTCGCCCGCGAGGTCCCACGCGTCCGTCGGCGAGAGCGGGACCGTGCCGGTGAGCGTCGCCTGGCCGCGGCCCGAACGCAGCACGAGCGGGGCGACCGAGAGCCGGCCCGGCTCGTAGCGCGTCTCGGCCTCCAGGCCGACGGGTTTTCCCGAGAGCGCGAGACCGTCGCCGCTCAGGCGCGCCGTCACCTGCGGTGCCGCCCTTGACCCCGCGACCTCGCCTTCCGCCAGCAGCCGGCCCGCGATCTCGTGCAGCTCGAGCGTCTCGCCGAGGTCGGCAGCGAGCGCCGGCAGCGCCGTGAGCGGCAGCTCGGCGCTGAAGCGCGCCTTCACGGCACCAGCAGCCGAGAGCTCCGCGTCGCCTTCGACGCTCGCGCCGTGCGTCGAGACGCGCGCGTCCGCGAGCGCGAGCGTGCGGCCGCGCAGCCGAAGCGTCGCGCTCGCCGCGGGCTTCAGGCCCGCACCCGTTCCCGGCACGAGCTCGAGGCGCCCGTCGCCGCGGGCGGCGGCCACGTCCCAGCCCCGCGTGGTCACGCGCAGCGCGCCGGACGCGCGCGCCGAGAGCGGGAGCGGCTTGCCCTGGAGCCTCTGGACGAGCAGGGCCGGGTCGAGGCCGTGCGCGCGCACGGTCACGTCCGTGTCAGCCGACGCCGCGAGCGCCAGCGGGCCCGTGGCCTCGACGCGGCCACCGAAGCCTTCCGCGGTGAGCGGGTCGAGCCGGAGCCGGTCCGACTCGAGGCGGCCGCGGCCCGCTACGACCCACGGCCCGACTCCGGCGACCGTGAGCGCCTTCGACGAGGCGTCGAGCGTGCCGGTGAGACGGTCGTCCACGACTTCGATCGCAGCCGCCGCCTCGACCCGGCCCTGGGCCTCGGTCCCCGGCGCGAGCGCGCCCACCAGCGTCTCGTCGAAAGCCGCCCGCGCCGTCGCCGTCGCCGTCGTCGGCAGGATCCGCTGCAGACGCGCGGTGAGCTCGAGGGCTGTGGTCCCGGAGGTCAGGCGCGCCCGTTCGACGACGAGCACGCCGTCGTCGAGCCTCAGACCGGCCTCGCCGCTCACGGGCGTGAGCCGCGCCCCGTCTCCGACACCCAGAGCTCCCTCTTCGACTCGCAGCGTCAGGCTCCGCTCGGCCAGCTCCGCGTCGAGCCGGCCCAGCACCAGCCATGGAGTGCCCTTCGCGTCGCGCAGCTCGAGCCGCCCGTCCTCGACCTGGGCCGCGGCGAGGCGCTCGAGCGCGCGCCACGGCTGGGCCGCGAGCCCTATCGCGGGTCGCGGCGCCGGCTTCGGCTCGCCGCTCTCGGTCACGACGATGCTCGGACGCAGCAGCGTCAGGCGGGGCCCAGAGCGCGACCAGTCGAGCGCGACGCGCTGTGCTTCGATCGCCGTGCCGGGCAGCGACAGCGTGAGCGCCGTCGCCGAGGCGTGCCCTTTCCAGAGCGCGAGCTCGACCTGCCCGAGCCGCAGCGTCCCGCCCGTGGCGCCCGATCCCCAGCCCTCGAGGAACGTGCGCAGCGCGAGCCGGCCCGGCCAGGTGTGCAGGAACGCCAGCCCGAGGATCACGAGCGTCGCGAAGGCGAGCGCCACCGCGACGCTCACTCGCAGTGCGCGCCGGAGTCGGCTGCGTCCCGTGCCTGGCGCGCCCATCGATTCGATTATCGGCTAACCTCGGGCATGCCCTCTGCCGCCCTGATCGGGGTACCATGGGAAGATCATTCCTCGTACCTGCGGGGCGCGGCAGGCGCGCCGCGCGCGATCCGCGCGGCGCTGCGATCGCCCTCGAGCAACCCGTCCACTGAATCGGGGCTCGACCTCGGCAGCGACTCCCGCTTCGGCGACGCGGGCGACCTGAAGCTCCCGGAAGGAGACGAAGCGCTCGAGGCGATCGAGAGCGGGATCGGACGGCTGCTCGACTCCGGCGCGCGAGTGCTGGCGCTCGGCGGAGATCACGCGATTACCTACCCGGTCGTGCGCGCGCACGCGGCGCGCCACTCCGGGCTCACGCTCGTCCACTTCGACGCGCATCCCGACCTTTACGACGAGTTCGAGGGCGACCGGCTCTCGCACGCGTGCCCGTTGGCACGCATCATGGAGCAGGGCCTCGCGAGCCGGCTGGTGCAGATCGGGATCCGCACGCTCAACGCGCCGCAGCGCGCCCAGGTCGGGCGCTTCGGCGTCGAGGTGATCGAGATGAAGGACTTCCGGCCGGACCTGGTCGTCGAGGCGGCAGGCCCGGTCTACGTGACGGTCGACCTCGACGGCCTCGACCCGGCCTACGCGCCCGGCGTCTCGCACCCCGAGCCGGGCGGCCTCTCGACCCGCGACGTGATCGGCGTCGTCCAGAGGCTGCGCGGCCAGGTGGTCGGCGCCGACGTGGTCGAGCTCAACCCGACCTGCGACCCCGACGGGACGACGGCCCGCGTGGCCGCCAAGATCGCCAAGGAGCTCGTGGCGAGGCTCATCCAATGACCGATCCCCCCTCGGCGCAGGACGTGCTCGCGAGCCAGACCCCCGCCGCCGCGACCGGCTTGCCCACGCGGCCGCTCGGACGAACGGGAGAGCGCGTCTCGATCCTCGGCCTGGGAGGCTGGGACGTCGGCACGATCCCGGACGACCTCGAGGCCATCCGCTTCGTGCACGCAGCCCTCGACGAAGGCGTCACGTTCTTCGACAACTCGTGGGACTACCACGACGGCCGCTCCGAGGAGCTGATGGGACGGGCGCTGGCCATGGACGGGCGGCGCCAGCGCGTCTTCCTGATGACCAAGGTCTGCGACCGCGACCATGACGGCGCGCGCCGCCAGCTCGAGGACAGCCTGCGCCGCCTCCGCACGGATCACATCGACCTCTGGCAGTTCCACGAGATCAACTGGGCCGAGGACCCGGACTGGGTCTTCGACCAGGGCGGGATACGGGCCGCCCTCGAGGCGCGTCAGGCCGGCAAGGTGCGCTTCGTCGGCTTCACGGGCCACAAGCACCCCTCGCACCACCTCGCCATGCTCGCGAAGCCCTTCGACTGGGACGCCTGCCAGATGCCCATCAACGTGATGGACGCCTCCTACCGGAGCTTCCAGAAGGACGTCGTCCCGGTCTGTCTCGCGAAGGGCACGGCTGTCATCGGCATGAAGGGCCTGGGGGGCTACGGCGCCGCGATCGTGAAGCAGGGCGGCATTCCCGCGGCCACCGCCTACCGCTATGCGCTGAGCCAGCCGGTCGCCACGCAGGTGTCGGGCATGTCGAGCCTCAGCGAGCTGCGCGAGAACGTGGCGCTGGCCCGGACCCTGGTCCCGATGAGCGCTTCGGAGCAGGCGGAGCTCGTCGCCCGGGCGAAAGGCACAGCACTTGAAGGGCGCTCTGAGCCCTTCAAGTCCACGACCGAGTTCGAGGGGCCGCACCACAAGCGGCAGCACGGCGAGCCGCTCCTCCGATGATCGGCCAGACCGTGGGCCACTACGAGGTCGAGGAGCGCCTCGGCGGAGGCGGGATGGGCGTCGTCTATCGCGCGCGCGACCTGAAGCTCGGGCGGGCGGTGGCGCTCAAGTTCCTGTCGCCGCACCTCGTGACCAGCGATCGGGCGAAGCAGCGCTTCATCGCGGAGGCGCGCGCGGCCTCCGCCCTGGACCACCCCGCGATCGCCACGATCCACGCGATCGAGGAGACGAAGGACGGCGAGCTCTACATCGTCATGGCCTACTACGAGGGCGAGACGATAGCGGCGCGGCTCGCCCGCCGCGGCGCGATCCCCGTGGGGCCGACGCTGGAGCTGGCGCTGCAGGCGGCCGACGGCCTCGCCCGCGCCCACGAGCAGGGCGTCGTCCACCGCGACGTCAAGCCCGCCAACCTGATGGTGACGGCCGAGGAGCGCGTCAAGGTACTCGACTTCGGACTGGCCAAGCGCGAGGACGTGCGCCTCACCGACGCGGGAACGACGCTCGGCACGCCGGCATACATGTCGCCGGAGCAGGCGCGCGGCTCGCATGTGGACCACCGCACCGACATCTGGTCGTTCGGCGTCGTGCTCTACGAGATGCTGACGGCGCGGCTGCCCTTCACGGGCGAGGAGCGCGACAAGGTGCTCGACGCCGTGCTCCACGCCGACGCGGAGCCGCCCAGCCGCTTCACCAGCGTGCCGCCCGAGCTCGACGCCGTGGTGCTGCGCGCCCTGGCGCGCGCCCCCGGAGCGCGGCACCCGACCATGGCCGCGCTCGCTTCCGAGCTGCGCGCCGTTCGCCAGACCCGGCTCGGCGCCACCAGCGCGGACACGCTCGTCGGTCCCGCTCACTCCACCGCGGGCTCGCCGGCGACGAAGGGGTCGAGCGGCGCCGCCGCCGCGACCACGCCGTCGGGGGAGCGCCGCTTCGTGACCGTGCTCGCCTGCGACGTGGCGGAGATCCTCTCGCTCTCGGAGGGCCTCGACCCGGAGGAGCTGCGCGAGGTGCTGGAGCGCTGCCACCAGCTGGGCGCCGCTGTGGTGCGCGGGCTCGAGGGCCACCTCGCCAAGGCGGACGAGGGTCGGCTCGTCGCCTATTTCGGCTACCCCGTCGCGCACGAGGACGACGCGCAGCGCGCGGTTCGCGCCGCGCTCGCGATCGCGGACGCGCTCGCGCGTCCCGACGCCCCGCGCGGCGCGAGGGGCGCCCCGCTCACGCCTCGCTCGGCGATCCACACCGGGCTCATGGTCGCGGGAGACTCCCGCGCGTCGGGCGCCGGCCTCGTCGGCAACGCTCCCGCGATCGCGACGCGCTTGCTCGAAGGCGCGCGGGCCGGAACGGTAGTGGTGAGCGCCGACGCTCGGCCGCTCGTCGAGCGCCTCTACGAGCTCGAGCCGGCCGGCGAGCAGTCGCTGCCCGGCATGGCGCGGCCGGTCACGCTCGCGCGCGTGGTGCGCGAGAGCGCGGCCGAGACGAGCGGCATCGCGCGCGCCGCGCTCACCCCGCTCGTGGGCCGGCAGGAGGACCTGGCGCTGCTGGTCGCGCGCTTCGAGCTGGCCCGCGAGGGCCACGGCCAGGCGCTGCTCGTGACCGGCGAGCCGGGCATCGGCAAGTCGCGGCTGCTCGTCGAGCTCAACCAGCGCCTGCGGGGCGAGCCGCACCTGCTGCTCGAGTGCCGCTCCTCGCCCTACCACACGAGCGACGCGCTGCGCCCGCTCGTCGACATGCTCTCGCGGCTGGCCGGCCTCGAGGAGTCCCATACGGCGGACGAGAAACGCGAGCGCCTGGGGCGCGCGCTCGAGCCGGCGGGGGCCACGCCCGAGACGGTGGCGCTGCTCGCCGACGCGCTCTCGCTGCCGCCCGATGCGGCGCGCTCGCCGCTCGAGCTCAGCCCGCAGAAGCGCAAGCAGAAGACGCTCGAGGCGCTGCTGCAGCTCGTGCTCGGCGCCGCCGCGCGCAAGCCCGTGCTGCTCGTGGTCGAGGACCTGCACTGGCTCGACCCCTCGAGCGACGAGGTGCTCGACGCCCTGGTGCGCCAGGCCACGGGCGCGGCCGTGCTCGTGATCGCGACCGCGCGCCCGGGCACGAGCCCGGCCTGGGCGGACGAGGAGCACGTGACGCGGCTCGCGCTGCGGCGGCTGTCGCGCCAGCAGGTCGAGCACCTCGTCGAGCGCATCGCCGGCCGCGGTGTGCTCCCGGGCGCGATCGTCGAGCAGGTGCTGAGCCGCACCGACGGCATCCCGCTCTTCGCCGAGGAGCTGACGCGCGCCGTGTGCGACGCCGTGGCGTCCCAGGAAGGAGCCGGTACTGCCGTCCCCGCGTCGCTCGCCTCGATCGTGCCCGCGACGCTGCAGGAGTCGCTCGCCGCGCGGCTCGACCGCCTCGGGTCCGTCAAGGGCACGGCCCAGCTCGCGGCGGTGCTCGGGCGCGAGTTCCCGCTCGTCTGGCTCGAGGCCGTCTCGCCGCTCGCGCCCGATGCGCTGCGCGACGAGCTGGAGAAGCTCGTGGAGTCGGGGCTGCTGCAGCCGCGCGGGCCCGCTCCCGCGGCCAGCTTCCTGTTCAAGCACGCGCTGGTTCAGGAGGCCGCCTACGCGTCGCTGCTGAAGACGACGCGCCAGCAGTACCACGAGCGGACTGCGCGCGCGCTCGAGGAGCGCTTCCCCGAGACGGCCGCCGCGCAGCCGCACCTGCTCGCCCACCACCACACCGAGGCGGGTCACGCGCCGGTCGCCATCGGCTGGTGGGCGCGCGCCGCCCAGCGCGCGGGCGAGCGCTTCGCGAGCCGCGAGGCCGTTGCGAGCCTGCGGCGGGCGCTGGAGCTCCTGCCCACCCTGCCCGAGGGCCCGCAGCGCGACGCGCAGGAGCTCGGGCTGCAGATGGGACTGTGCGCGCTCGTGCCCAGCGTCTCCGGGTACACCTCGGCGGAGACCGAGCAGGCCTACCTGCGCGCCCAGGAGCTGTGCGACCGGGCCGGGCGCGTCGCGGACAACTTCTTCGTCCACCACGGCCTGTGGGCGTTCCACCTCGTCTGCGGCAGGCTCGCGGGTGCCCTCGAGCGGGCGCGGGCGCTCCACGAGGCGGCCGGCGAGCGAGGCGACACGCTCTCGGTCGTCGACGGCCACTACGCTCTCGGCTGCACGCTCGCCGACGTCGGCGAGCCGGAGGCGGCGCTCCGGCACCTCGAGGCGGGGATGGCGGCGGACGCCGCCGAGCCGGGCCGGGCCCCGAGCTATCACGCCGGCATGGAGCTCGGGATCACGACGCCGAGCTTCTCGGTGATGCTGCTGTTCCTGCTCGGCCGTCCCGACGCGGCGCTCGAGCGCGCGCGGCTCACGGCCGACAAGGCGCGCGCCCTCGGGCACCCGCTGAGCCTCGCCTTCGCCCTCTACTACGTGGCCTGGGCCCACATGCACCGCGGCGAGGCCACCCGCACGGCCGAGACGGCGCGCGAGATCGTGAAGCTGTCCGAGGAGCACGGGCTCTTCTTCGCGCCGCTCGGCGCGGCGCTGCTCGGCTGGGCGCTAGACCAGGAGGCCTCGCTCGTGGCCGCGTGGCGGGCGCCGCGCCTCTCCGCGGCCGAAGTCTCGCCCGCGGCGGACGAGGACTTCGACCGGGTCGCCACGAGCCTGCGTCTCTACCGCGGGTCCGGCGCCATGCTGAACGTCCCGTTCATGCTGTGGCTCGTCGCGCTCGGACACGCCCGGCGGCGCCGCTTCGCCGAAGCCCGCGCGAGTGTCGACGAAGCGCTCCGGATCGCCGCCGACACCGGCGAGACGTGGTGGAGCGCCGAGCTGCTGCGGCTCGGCGGCGAGCTCGCCCTGGCCGCGGCCGGCGCCGGCGCGGCCCTCGCCGCGGCGCGGGGCGAGGCGGCGGCCGCGTTCCTGAGCGCGCGCGAGGTCGCCGCGGGCCAGAAGGCGCTCTCGCTCGAGCTGCGGGCGGCGGCAAGCCTCGCGCGCCTGCGCAAGGACGAGGGACGCAAGGACGAAGCCCGGGCGGCGCTCGCCCCCGTGCTGGGGCGCTTCGGCGAGGGCCGCGCCACCGGCGATCTCGTGGCAGCACAGGCGCTCGCCGCCGAGCTCGCGTGAGCGAGGCCGCGCCGCCTCGGAGCGCGCCCTCCCGAAGGGAGTGGCTCCCGGCGCTGGCGCTCGGCATCCTGAGCGCGCTCGGCTACCACGCCGCCAGCCGGCTGATCGACGCCCGCCTCGCCCAGCCGGCCGCCGCCAACGTCTGGTTCGATTCGGACATCCCCTACCGGCTGGAGGTGATGCGGCATCCGGGCGGCTGGCACAACGGCGGCGCCCACCCGCTCTTCCCCACGCTCGGACACGCGGCGCTCGCCACGGCGATGGCGCTCACCGGGGAGGGCGACCCGCTGCGCGCGGCGGGGACGGCGGGGGCCGCCGTCGGTGGCGTCTTCGTGGCGCTCACATACCTCCTCTTCCGGAGGCTGGGGCTCGCGCGCACCGACGCCGCGCTCTTCGCCGCGATCGGGGCGGCGAGCTCGGGCGCCCTCTTCTGGTTCCCGGTGCCCGAGAGCTACGGCCTCGCGGCGACCGGCGTGGCCCTGGCGCTGCTCCTGGCCGCGTCAGCAGCGCCGGCCGCCGGGTCGCTGATCGCCGCGTGCGTCGCGAGTGCTTCGAGCGTGCTGAGCAACGGCTGCGTGGGCTTTCTCGCGGTCGCGTCCCACCACAGGCACCCGCGGCAGTGGGGGCGGGCCCTGGTGCTGCTCTTGGCCGCGCTCGGGGCGATGAGTGCTTTGTGGCTCGTGCAGGAGTGGTCGCATGGCACGCCCTTCTTCCTGAGCGAGCGGCTGCTCGAGTACCGCCAGCACACGTTCCCGGTCACGCTCGAGCGCACGGGGCAGGTGGCGCAGGGCCTGCTCGTCCACTCGGTCGTGGCGCCGGCGCTCATGAACGATCGGCCCTCCTTCCGGCACGTCGCGATCGGCTCGAGCGGGATCGCCGGCGTGGTGGCGACGCTGGCCTGGCTGGCCCTGCTCGGCCTCGGCGCCGCCGGTACGGCGCGCCTCGTCGCCGGGCGCGGCGAGCACGCGCTCGTCGTGGGCGTCGCGGCAGGCTCGCTGGGGCTGGCCATCGCGATGCACCTGACCCTCGGGCGCGAGCTCTTCCTCTACGCGCTCGACGTACTGCCGCTCCTGCTCGTGATCGCCGCCTCCGCCACGCGGCTCCCGCGCGCAAAGCACCTCGTGCGGGGTCTCGGCCTCGTGCTGCTGGCCGCGGCGCTGGTGGCGAACGTCCAGCAGCTCCGGCACGCGGCCGACGCCGCGCGCGCGCTCGCCACCCAGCGCCTCGCCGGCAGCGACAGCCTCAGCGAGCCGCGCTGACGCCGCCCGGACCGGACGGCTCGAGGCGCAGGCGCAGCTCCGGCAGGTCCCACGGCCCCGCGTCGGCCACGAGCTTCAGCTCGCGCGCGGGACCGGGGCGCAGGCGGATCACCAGCCGGGCGCTGCGCAGCCTCATGAGCTGATACGCCGCGCGCGCGCGCAGGTGGCGGCCCGTCGCCGCGTCCGTGAGCTCGCTCCATTCGCCGCCGTCGCGCCCGAGCACGCGCAGGCTGGCGGGCACGCGGCTGAAGCGGCCGCTACCGTAGTCCAGCTCGATCGCACGCGGGAGGAATCCCGAAGGCGTCGCGACGACCAGGCCCGCCGGCTCGATCGCCTCGATCGCGGTGTCCAGCGAGCCGTCGCTCGCGAGCGTCGCGCCGGGCGCGGCGCCGGCAACGTCCGCCTTCTGCCACGAGCCATCGCCCGCCTCCGGCTCCGCGAGGCGCTCGGCTCCCTCGCCGCCTGGAGCCAGGTCGAGAAGCCGCCACTCGCCGCGCGGGCCCTCGGCACGGCCGCGCAGCTCGACGCCGGAAGGCCAGACGGGCTCCGCTCCGCCGCGGCCGTCGAGCACGCTGCCGATGTCCCACGCGCGCAGCAGCCACAGGCTCTCCTCCGTAGGAAACTCGTTCAGCACGTGGAAGGCCGGCGTGTACCACGCCGGGTCGAGGCCGGTCTTGCCGGCCACGATCGGCCGGCCGTGCGACGGCTGCCAGAGCATGCGGTGGACCGAGGCGATCCGGCCCCACTCGTCGAACGGCAGCTCCAGCAGGCCGCCGCCGCGCTGCGACTGGCGCAGCAGCTCGTATGGCCCGGGCACGCCCGGCAGCGAGGCCCTGCGCGTGTCCGCGTCCACGCGCTCGCCGAAGCCGATCGCGAGCAGCGCCCCCGCCACGAGCGGTCCCAGGACGCGGGGCCTTTGGCGCAGCCGGAGCTCGAGAGCGATCGCGGTGGCGACGATCGCGGCCCACCCCGCGGGCAGCAGGCAGCGCTTGAGCTCGCGCATCTCGCGCAAGGGAGAGACGAGCGTGGAGAGCGGACGGAACAGGCCCTCGAGCAGCGGGTCGCTGCCGTAGTGGAGGCTGATCGGGCTGCCCAGCCCCAAGAGCAGCAGCACGAAGCCGGCGAGGAAGAGCCCGCTCGCGAAGAGCTTCAGCCTGCCGTCGTCGCCGCCGGCGACCGGCCAGCGCAGCAGCCGCACGCACCACGTGGCGAGCGCGCCCCAGAGCGCCGCGGTGGCCAACGCCCGGGTGGCCGCGCTCGCGCCCATCGCGATCGAGACGGAGGTCGAGAGCACGAGCACGCCCAGCAGCAGCACGAGCCAGCGCTTCGTAGCCGGGAAGGGCTCGGTGGCAACCGCGTGTCCGCGGTCGACGAGCGCCAGCGCGGCGGCGCACGCGACGAACAGGAGGAAGGCCGTGCCGGGATAGACGCCGTCCCACGAGATCGCGGGGGCCACGCGAAGCCCCTCCGGCGGGTACTCGGGGGGACTGGTGAGCGGGTCGGTGAGCGCTATGGCGTTCCAGTTCTTGTCGGCCGCGTAGCCCGCCGTCGAGTACGCGGCCACGTCGGCGCGGTCCGCGGCGTAGGGCCACAGCACGAGCAGGCACAGAAAGGCGGCGGCCGCCGCGGCGGCCGCCAGCCCGGGCAGCCGCTGCCTGGCTCCCGCAGCGGCCACCAAAGGCCGCAGCAACGGGACGAGAAACGGCGCCACGCCGAGCAGCATCACCGCCGTGTAGAGGCTGGCCTGGACGTGGAGGAACAGGCAGGCGCCGAATCCGGCGGCGTGCACCGCGCGGCCGCCACGCCAGAAGCGCAGCGCGAAGACGAGCGCGAGCGGCAGCCATTGCAGCGACAGCGCCTGCAGCCGGTCTGCGAAGACCGTAGTCGTCGCCGACAGCACCGACAGCCCGCCGGCGAGCAGGCACAGGCTCAGCCTGACGCCGAGCTCGCGCAGCAGGAGTCCCGAGGCAAAGGCGACGAGCGCGAGCGTCGCGATCTTGACGCAGGTGTAGACGAGCGCCGGCCGGTCGCCGAGCGCCGCGCGAAACGGCAGCGCGAGCAGCGCCTCGGCCACGAGCGGCTCGGTGCCGCGCAGCGGGTTGGGATCCGGGTACAGGATCGGCGGCGAGAAGTAGCGAGCCGGCGACGTCAGCAAGCTCGAGGCCGCGAAGCGCAGCAGAACGGCGCTCAGCAGCGGATCGGCGCCGTGGTGCCTGCGCGTGACGACCGACGCCTCGGGGTCGCGCGGCACGCGCGCGACGACGAGGCCCGCGCCCAGGCCCACGAGCGCTAGCAGCACGAGCGGTCCGAGGCGCCGCGGCATCGCGCACCTATATAGCAGATATACTCGCGCCGCCCCCGCGGCAGAACCATGAAGCAGCCGGATCGAGGCGCGCTCGATCGCTACCTGTCGCTCTCGCTCGCTCTGTGGGCCGCGGCAACCGGGGTTTTCGCGCTCGTGAACGGGCTGCTGCTGGCCCTGCGGGGCAGCGCCGTGTTCGAGGAGCTGGTGCAGGCGGGCCCCGTCTCGGGGCTGAAGCTCACGTACTCGGCGCTCGCGCTCGTCTGGTTCTCCTGCGGTCTCACGCTGGCCCTCCTTCGAAAGCCCGGCTACCGCGCGCGCCACGGCCTCGTCACGATCGTCTGCCTGCTGACACTCCTGCTGTACGCCAACGTGCTCCGCGAGCGCATGGAGTACCCCGACTCCGGCGACTACATGCGGGCGGCCTTCGACCTCGCCGAAGGTCGCCCGCTCCACGAGCGGTACATCTACCCGCCGCTGCTGGCCGCCTCGCTCGAGCTGCTGGTGCCGCTCGGGCGAGGAGGGCTGCGGACGGCGATGTGGACCCTGAACGTGCTCGCGGTCTCCGCGTTCACCGGCCTGCTGTCGCTCGCCCTCGCGCGCTACGGCTTCGAGCGGCGCCTCGCGGCCGTGATGGCGCTCGGCTTCGTGGCGATCAACGTGCCCGTGCTGCGGACACTCGTCTACGGCCAGGTGAACCTGCACGTCGCCAACCTGATCCTGCTGGCGCTCGTCGCGTTTCCGCGGCTGCCGGTCGCGTCGGCGCTGGCGCTGGCGCTCGCCGTCCACCTGAAGAGCTCGCCCGTCGTTCTCGCGCTGCCGTTCCTGCTCGAGCGCAGCTGGCGCTGGACCGCCGCCTTCGCCTTCTGGCTGGCCGCGATTGCCGGAACGATCTACGCCGCGCACGGGCCCCAGCCCTTCCTGGACTTCCTCAGGAACGCGAGCGGCGTCTACGCCTGGAGCGACATCAGCTTCCGCGACAACTCGATCGAGTCGTTCCTCAGGAGCACGGCCGCAGTGCTGGGCGGCCCGCTCGCCGCCCTCGACCATCCGGCGCCCAGGTTGCTGGTCAAGGGGACGATCCTCCTGCTCGCGCTCGCCGTCGCGGGAGCCGCTGCGTGGCGCAAGCCGTTCGCTTCCGGCTCCGCTCCGGGAAGCCTGGTCGAGAACATGCTGCCCGCGCTCAGCGTGCTGATGGTGCTCGTCTCGCCGCTCGTCTGGGAGCACCACCCGGTCTTCGTCGCGCTGCCGTTCCTCGTGATCACGAAGCGGCTGCAGACGCCCGGCGAGTGGGCGGTCTTCGGCCTCGCGTACGCCGTCGTGTTCCTGCTGCCCACGTTCGACTTCTACCCCTGGTCGTTCGGGCGGCTCGCCGGGCTGCTGGCGATCCTGGCGCTCGTCTACCGCGCCTCGCGCCGCGGCGAGGACGGCGAGCTTTTCCGGCTCGCTCAAGGGCGGATCGCCGGCGCAGCGAATCGCTCCGCGGGCTAGATGGCCGCGCTGCGCGGATTCATCCTCCAGCCCACCTACCGCGTCGAGTCGGGCACGCCGGTGCTGCAGCTTCACGGGCGGCTCGAGGACGGACGCGCCTTCCTGGTGCGCGACCGCAGGGGCGTGCCGCGCTTCTACGTCGAGGCGACTGACGCCGACGCGGCGCGCGCGAAGGGCGCCGTGCGTCAGGCCGCGACCGACCAGGTGACGCTTTCCGGCCGGCCCGTGGTGCGCGTCGAGGTCGCCGAACCCGGCGACGTGCCGCGCCTGCGCGACCGCCTGACGCGGGCCGGCATCGCGACCTACGAGGCCGACGTGCGCTTCGCGATGCGGCAGCTCATCGATGGCGGCATCCGCGGCTCCGTGGCGATCGAAGGGCCGGGGCGCGAGGCGCCCGGGCTCGGCGTCGTCTTCGAGGATCCGGAGCTCGCGCCGGCCGAGTGGACGCCGCGGCTCGGCGTGCTGTCGCTCGACATCGAGACCGATCCTTCCGCACGGCGGCTGCTCGCGGTCGGGCTCCACGGCTGCGGCGCCTCCGAGGTGATGTTGCTGACGCCCGAAGGGCGCAGCTGCCCGCCAGGGGCCCGGCCCTTCGCGAGCGAGGCCGCGCTCGTCGCGGGCCTGTGCGCGCGCGTGCGCGAGCTCGACCCGGACGTGCTGACCGGCTGGAACGTCGTGGACTTCGACCTGGCCGTGCTCGACCGGATCGCGGCGCGCGAGCGCGTGCCGCTCGAGCTCGGGCGCGGCCCGGGCGGGCTGCGCCTGCGCCAGCCGGGAGCGGGCGCCGCGCGCCAGGCGAGCGTGCCCGGGCGCGTGGTGCTCGACGGCATCCAGCTCCTGCGCGGCGCCTTCGTGCGCATGGACGACTACGGGCTCGACGCGGTCGCGCGCTCGGTGCTGGGCGAGGGCAAGACGCTCACGGGCCACGACCGCGCGGACGCGATCCTGCTGCTGTTCGAGGAGGACCGCGAGCGCCTGGTCGAGTACAACCGTACCGACGCGCGCCTGGCGCTCGAGGTGCTCGAGCGGCTGCGGCTCGTCGAGCTCGCCGTCGAGCGCAGCCGCCTCACCGGGATGCCGCTCGACCGCGTGGCGTCCTCGATCGCCGCTTTCGACTTCCTGTACCTGTCGCGGCTCGCTCCGCGCCGCATCGTCGCGCCCAGCGTGCGGCTCGCGAGCGACGCGCCCGAGCCGCAGGCGGGCGGACACGTCCTCGAGCCGCTGCCCGGGCTCTACAGCAACGTCGTGGTGCTCGACTTCAAGAGCCTCTACCCGAGCCTCGTCCGCACCTTCGAGATCGACCCCTGGAACCTGCAGCGGCCCGAGGCCGGCCAGGCGGCGGACGACCCGATCGTCGCGCCCAACGGCGCGGCGTTCGCGCGCCGCAAGGGCATCCTCCCTGAGATCCTCGACGAGCTGATGCCGGCGCGCGAGGCGGCGCGCCGCGCCGGCGACGGCGTGAAGAGCCACGCCATCAAGATCCTGATGAACTCGTGCTACGGCGTCCTCGGCACGCCCGCCTGCCGCTTCTACGACCCGCGGCTCGCCAACGCCATCACGGGCTTCGGCCGCGAGATGCTGCTCTGGTGCCGCGCGCGGATCGAGGCAGGCGGGCGACGGGTGCTCTACGGCGACACCGACAGCCTGTTCGTCGAGACGCGGGCAGAGGACGCCGCCGCGGCCCGCGACACCGGCGCCGCCCTCGCCGCGAGCCTCAACGCCGAGCTGGCGCGCCACGTCGCCGAGCGCTGGCGCGTCACGAGCCGCCTCGAGCTGGTCTTCGACCGCCTCTACCTGCGGCTGTGCCTGCCGGCCATGCGCCACGGGACGGCCGGAGCGCGCAAGCGCTACGCCGGTCTCGTCGACACGGCGGACGGCCCGCGCGTCGTCTTCACGGGCATGGAAGCCGTCCGCGGCGACTGGACCGAGCTCGCCAAGCAGGTCCAGCGCGAGTTGTACGAGCGGCTCTTCAGCGACCGGCCGGTGCTCGACTACCTGCGCGGGATGATCGCCGAGCTGCGCGACGGCCGGCTAGACGAGCGGCTCGTGTACCGCAAGTCCCTGCGCAAGGCTCCCGAGGCCTACACCGCGACGACCCCGCCGCACGTGGCGGCGGCGCGCAAGATCGCCGGCCAGACGCGCGGACGCGTCGCCTACGTGATCACCACCCGGGGGCCCGAGCCCGCCCTGGACCGCGCGAGCCCGATCGACTACGAGCACTATGTCGAGCGCCAGCTGCGCGCGGTCGCCGAGCCGGTCCTGACACTCCTCGGGCAGGATTTCGACGACGCGTCCGGGGCCCGCAAGCAACTCATGCTCTTCTGAAACCAACGGGGGGGCCTGGGGGGACTCCGTCCCCCCCAGATGGAATGAAGCGGCTAGCCCCTACGTGGTGGCATCGTATGCCCCACAAAGGTAAACGCGCTCGAAGGCGCAGAAAGGGGCTAGCCGTGGAGCATGCTGCCATAGACCTGGGCCGTCCGTATAGCGTCGTTTGCTACTTGGAGGAGGGGCGGAAGGTGGTGCGGCGTTTTCGCCTGAACCTGGCCGGGCTGGACCGTTGGTTCAAGGACCGGCAGCACAGCCGAGTGCTGATCGAGTCTTCGACGGAGTCGGAATGGGTGGCGCGCTACCTGGAGAGGCTGGGCCATGAGGTGGTTGTCGCCGACCCGAACTACGCAGCGATGTACGCCGAGCGGACGCGACGGGTGAAGACCGACAACCGTGATGCGGATGCCCTGTTCGAGGCCAACCGCACGGGTGTTTACCGACCGGCTCACCGTCGCAGTGATGCGCAGCGC
>DATBSL010000304.1:0-6418 GCA_036559805.1 Vicinamibacteria bacterium | reverse complement strand
TCCCCTGGTACTCCATGTAGGCCGCCGTGCGCTGCGCCACGTCGCGGCCGAAGTAGCGCTCGACGACGCGCAGCGCGAGGTCGATGCCGGAGGTGAGCCCGCCGGCCGTGGCGAGGTTCGGCGCGCTCTCGACGAAGCGCAAGCCGCGCTCGAGCGTCACGTCGGGGAACTGGGCGGCGAAGCGGTCGTGGAAGTCGTGGTGGGTCGTCGCCCGCTTGCCAGCGAGCAGCCCCGCCTGGCCGAGCACGAAGGCGCCGGTGCAGACCGACATGATCAGGTCGGCCCGGGCGCTCACCTTGCGCAGCCAGTCGAGCACGGCCGGCGAGCGCCGCATCGCCGGGACCACGACGACGTGGGGCGGGGGAGCGTCGCCGACCGAGAAGTCGGGCACGATCTGCATGCCGCCCGTCACGCGCACCGGGTCGCGGCCGTCCGCCACGGTGAAGAGGCGGAACGAGTCGTCGCGACCGGGCACTGAGACGTCCTGGAACACTTCCCACGGCCCGGTGAAGTCGATCACGGTCGCGCCGTTCGAGATCAGGAACGCGACGTCGATCGGCCCCTGCGCGGGCGGGCGCAGCGCGGAGGACGACGACGCCGGCGCCTCGCCGAGCTCGTGCGAGAGCCCGAGCGCGGCGAGCGCGGGGACGCCCAACCCGACGAACGCCCGACGGGACGCGACGCGCCGGTCACGCATGGCGCAGCGCCACCAGCGGGTCGACCGACGCCGCGCGCCGGGCCGGCAGCAGGCACGCCGCCGCCGCGACGAGCAAGAGCAGCGCGGCGACGGCCGCGTACGTGACGGGATCGGTCGGCGGGATGCCGAAGAGCAATCGGTCGAGCATGCGCGACAGCGCGAATGCGCCGACGACGCCGAGCGCGAGCCCGGCCAGCACGAGCCCGAGCCCCTGGCGCAGGATCATGGCCATCACTTCGTCGCGGCGCGCGCCCATCGCCATGCGCACGCCAATCTCGACCGTGCGCTGGCTTACGGACAGTGCGAGCACGCCGCCGATGCCCGCGGCCGTGATCAGAAGCGCGACCAGCGCGAAGACTCCGAGCAGCATCGCGGTGACCCGCGGCGAGGCGACCGAGTCGCGGCGCACCTCCTCGAGCGTGCGGATGCGGTCGACCGGCTGCTCCGGATCGATCGAGTGCACCGCGCGGGTCAGCAGCGCGGCGGCCGCGCCCGGCTCGCTGCGCGTGCGTACCAGCACCGAGCCCCAGCCGGGGCTCTGCGCGAAGGGCTGGTACAGCTCGGCGGTGGGCTCGCGGTCGAGGCCGTACTGCCGCACGTCTCCCACGACACCGACGATCGTGATCCATTCGGTCTCGCCGTCGCCGGTCACGCGCCGGCCGATCGGGTCCTCGTCTCCGAAGTAGCGTCGCGCGAACGACTCGTTGACGACGGCCACGTCCGGCGCCTCCTCGTCGTCCCCGTCCTCGAACGCGCGGCCGCGCACCACCCGCTGGCCGATCGTATCGAAGTAGCGCGGCGTCACCACGCGAGCGTCGAGCGTCGGCAGGTCGCGCTCGACGGGGCGGCCCTCGATCCGGAAGCGCTGGTTGAACGGCTGGCTCTGGGCGAGCGGCACGTTGAAGCTGAGCGCGGCGGAGCGGAGCTCGGGCTCGGACTCGAGCCGCCTCAGCAGCTCCTGGCCGAACTTGCGCCGTTCGCCGTCCTCGCCGTATTTCGTCCAGTTGAGCGACACGCGCGCGGTCAGCACGTTCTCGGGCCGGAAGCCCGGATCGACCTGCTGCAGCTTCCAGAAGCTCCGCAGCATCAGGCCCGCCGCGATCAGCAGCATGAACGAGAAGGCGACCTGCGAAACCACCAGCAGCCCGCGCGCGCGGCGCGGACCGTAGCCGCCGCCCGCCCGCGTGCTCTCCTGCTTCATCACCTCGGCGAGGTCGGGCCTGGCGGTGAGCGCGGGCAGCGCGCCGAACAGCACGCCGGTGAGGACCGAGGCCAGGAGCGTGAAGCCGAGCACCGCGCCGTCGATCCCGACTTCGCCCGCGCGAGTGGTGAAGCGGGCGGTGAACGCGACCAGCAGGTCGAGCCCCGCGGCCGCGAGCGCGAGGCCGAAGACGCCGCCCAGCAGGGCCAGGAGCGTCGACTCGGTGAGCAGCTGGCGCACCAGGCGCACGCGGCCCGCCCCGAGCGCCGCGCGCATCGCGAGCTCGCGGTTGCGCCGCAGCATCCGCGACAGCATCAGGTTGGCGACGTTGGCGCAGGCGATCAGCAGCACGCAGCCGACGGCGCCCAGCAGCACCAGGAGCGTCGGCCGGGCCCGGAGCGTGATCTCGTCGGTCAGCTTCACCGCCGTGGTGGTGAAGCCTGAGCCGGCCGGGTACGTGCCGGGGTTGTCGGCCGAGAACCGCGTAGCGATCGAGGCGACGTCGGCCCTCGCCTGCTCGACCGTGGTACCGGGCTTCAGGCGGCCGTAGACGCTCAGCAGGCGCGCGCCGCGGTTGGCGCGCGTGCCGTCGCTCGATCGGAACGGGCAGGCCGAGCTCGGCATGTAGACGTCGTTCTCGTTCGGGAACTGCGGCACCGGCGGCAGCACGCCCACGACGGTGTGCGGCCGGTTGTTCATCTGGAACACGCGCCCCACCACGGCCGGGTCGCCGCCGTGCCGGCGCATCCAGTAGCCGTGGCTCAGGATCAAAACGGCCTCGGCGCCGTGCGTGTCGTCATCGGCGCGGAAGGTGCGGCCGAGAAGCGGCCGCACGCCGAGGAAGTCGAAGAAGCCCGGCGACACGACGCCGGTCTGCACGCGCTGGGCCTCGCGGCCGCCGAGCAGCGTGAACGACATCGTGTGGTACTCGACGAGGTCCTCGATCGTGCGGCTGGCTGCGCGGTAGTCGATGAGCTCCTTCTCGGAGAAGCCGAGGCTCGGCGTCGGCGGCGTCGTGAGCGTCTGCCGGACCGCCACCAGGCGCTCGGGCTCGCCGTAGGGAAGCGGCCGCAGCAGGACACCGTTCACCACGCTGAAGATGGCCGTGTTGGCCCCGATCCCGAGCCCGAGCGTCAGCACGACGGCAGCCGCAAAGGCCGGGTTCTGGCGGATGCTGCGCAGCCCGTAGCGCACGTCCTGGCGCAAGGCCTCGAGCGTCGTCGCGCCCCAGGCGTCCCGCATGCCCTCTTTCGTCTGCTCGACGCCGCCCAGGCTGATGCGCGCGCTGCGGCGCGCCTCGTCGGGGCTCATACCGGCGCTTCGGTTCTTTTCGGCCTCGAGGTCGAGGTGCAACGCGAGCTCCTGGTCGAGCTCGCTCTCGAGCCGCCGGCGCCGGCCGAGCGACTGCAGCCGGAACCACAGCTTGCGCGGGGCGGCCACGGCTACGCGGTCTCCAGCACGCGGAAGACGGCGCTCGCCAGCCGCTGCCACTGCTGCTGCTCGCGCGCGAGCTGGCGCTCGCCGGAGCGCGTCAGCTTGTAGAACTTGGCGCGGCGGTTGTTCTCGGAGGCGCCCCACTCGGAGGCGATCCAGCCCTCCGCCTCGAGCCGGTAGAGCGCGGGGTAGAGCGAGCCCTGGTTCACGACCAGCACGCTGTCGCTCACCGCCTGGATGCGCTGAGAGATGCCCCAGCCGTGCATCGAGCCGGCCGCGAGCGTGCGCAGGATCAGGAGGTCGAGCGTTCCCTGCAGCAGGTCGCTGCGGGAGTCCTTGGCTTCGGGCATGGCACTCTCCTAGACGTTCGACAGGGAAGGTACGTTCCCTCCTGTCGACTGTCAAGGGGAGGCGGGGGGCGCTCAACCGGTTGAACGCCGTGCGTCGAGAGGTATCCTACGCGCGCACCCGACCCGCATGTCCAGCGACTCGCGGCCCACCACGATCAGCGCCTCGCTCCGCGAGCGGCTGCACTACGCCTTCGACCGCTCGATCTCGCGCGGCCCGATGGCGCTCATCGCGTGGCTGGCCGTCGTCTCCGGGCTGCTCGTGGCCGCGATCTCGTTTCTCGTCTGGCTGCTCGCGCTTGCCCCGGCGGGCGACGCGGGCGCGCGGCCGGGGTTCCTGGAGATCGCCTGGGCGTCGCTCATGCGCACGCTCGACCCGGGCACCATGGGCGCCGACCGCGGGAGCTGGCCGTTCCTTTTCTCGATGCTCGCCATGACGCTCGGCGGCATCTTCGTGATCAGCACGCTGATCGGGGTGCTCACCACCGGGATCAACGAGCGGCTCGACGAGCTGCGCAAGGGCCGCTCGAAGGTGATCGAGAGCGGGCACACCGTGATCCTGGGATGGTCGCCGCAGGTGTTCACGATCGTGAGCGAGCTGGTGGAGGCCAGCCGCAACCAGAAGCGCTCGTGCGTCGTGGTGCTGGGCCCCGAGGACAAGGTGGAGATGGAGGACCGGCTGCGCGAGCGCGTCGCGGACTGGGGCCGCACGCGCGTGGTGTGCCGGCGCGGGGACCCCACCGACGTGACCGATCTCGAGATCGCCGGCATCCACGCGGCCCGCTCGATCATCGTGCTCGCGCCTCCGGGCGAGGCTCCCGACTCGGCGGTGATCAAGACGCTGCTCGCGATCACCAACCACCCCAACCGCCGCGCCGAGCCCTACCACGTGGTGGCCGAGATCCACGACCCGCGCAACCTCGAGGTCGCGCGCATGGTGGGCAAGGCCGAGGTGGAGCTCGTGCTCGTGCCCGACCTGCTGTCGCGGATCACGGTCCAGACCTGCCGCCAGTCGGGCCTCTCGGTCGCGTACCTGGAGCTGCTCGACTTCGGCGGCGACGAGCTCTACTTCCACGAGGAGCCCGGGCTCGTCGGGAAGACCTTCGGCGAGGCCCTGCTCGCCTACGAGGACTCCTCCGTGATCGGCCTGCGGCCGCGCGAAGGCGGCACGCTCGTCAACCCGAAGATGGACCGCCGCATCGAAGCGGGCGACAAGGTGATCGCGATCTCCGAGGACGACGACACCGTGCGCCTCTCCGGGCTCAAGAACCTGCGGCTGAACCAGAACGCGATCCAGAAGCTCGAGCCCGCCGCGCGCACGCCCGAGCGCACGCTCGTGCTGGGCTGGAACGAGCGCGTGCCGATGATCGTCCGCGAGCTCGACCAGTACGTGGCGGCGGGCTCGGCGGTCCACGTGGTCGCCGCGCGCGAAGAGGGCGATGCCGCGCTGCAGGCGGAAGTCGGGGTGCTCCAGAACCAGACCCTGGCCTTCACGGCCGCCGAGCCCACCCACCGTGGCGCGCTCGACGCGCTCGACGTCCCCTCCTACCACCACGTGATCCTGCTCACGAACGAGGGCCTGCCCGAGCAGGAGGCGGACGCGCGCACGCTGATCACGCTCCTGCACCTGCGCGAGATCGCCGAGACGGCGAGCCGGCCGTTCTCGATCGTGAGCGAGATGCTCGACCCGCGCAATCGGGTGCTCGCGGAGGTGGCGCGCGCCGACGACTTCATCGTAGGCAACCGGCTGGTGGCCCTGCTGCTCGCCCAGGTCTCGGAGAACAAGGAGCTGAACGCGGTCTTCCAGGACCTGTTCGACCCCGAGGGCTCCGAGATCTACCTGAAGCTCGCCTCGAACTACGTGACGATCGGCAAGCCCGTGAACTTCTACACCGTGGTCGAGTCCGCGCGCCGCCGCGGCGAGATCGCGATCGGCTACCGGATCAAGGCGCAGTCCGGAGACGCGTCGCAGGCCTACGGCGTGAAGGTCAACCCGAAAAAGTCGAAAAGCGTCACGTTCGCCGAGTGGGACCGCATCATCGTGATCGCTGAGGACTGAGTTTCGAGCGCATCCGCTCTTCCCGAGCCGGCAGCTAGCGCAAGGCGGGCTCCCACACGTCGCGCGCCTCGACGCCGGTCGCGTCGCGCATCAGCCCGGGCAGCTCGTCGAGCCGGAAGCCGCGCCGCTCCCGGGCGCTCCACGCGACGAGGTGGCGCAGGAAGTCGCGAAACCGCTTGCGTCCGCCGCTCTCCTTCCGGATGCGCTCGTCGAGTGCTTCGGCGAGAAGCGCCCCGCGCGCGAAGAGCGTCCGCCCGGTCCGGAAGTCCTCCGAGTAACGCGTCGAGGCGACTCGCGAGAGCTGGACGAGGGGCATCTCGCGGATGAACGGCGGCATCGCCGCGAGCGTCGAGCGAAGCGTGTCGAGAACGGCGTTGCGGTACGCGGCGCCCTCCTCCGTAGGAAGCGCGTCGGCGAGCGCCTCGAGCGCCGCGTAGCGGGCGAATCCCTCGCTGAGCCAGATCGTGTCGATGACCGGCGCGAGCTCCCAGGAGAAGGGGAAGTAGCCCTCGCCCGCCGCGCGCTTCGGGATCCAGGAGTGGGCGACGTGATGCGCGAAGTTGAAGAGCACGCGGCGCCGCTGAGGCTCGGGGGTGAGCGGCGTGACGCCGCCGTCGGCTGCGAGGAAGTAGTGGCTGCTGTCGAGGTGCTCCATGCTGAAGCCGTAGCCGTGGTCGGGG
>DATBSL010000303.1:0-38912 GCA_036559805.1 Vicinamibacteria bacterium | reverse complement strand
CCTCGTCGTAGGCGCCGCGCCGGAGCCGCAGGTAGCCCCAGTCGGCCGTCGCGACGATCGGCGCGCCCGTCGCGCCGGACTCGTCGGTGTCGGCGCACACGAGCGCGGCGTTGCGCTCGCGCAGCAGCGCGTGGACCGCGTCGTCGCTCCAGCTCTCGTGGCGGAACTCGAACGCGGCGGGCCGTCCCGCAGGCAAGATGTCGAGGAACGCGCGCAGGCGCTCGACGTCCTTCTTGAAGAAGGGAGGCGTCTGGAACAGAACCGGGCCGAGGCGCGCCCCGAGCGCCCTTGCCACGTCGAAGAGGTACTCGAGCGTCTCCCTAGACTCGGGCGCGAGGCGCTGGCGGTGGGTGATGCGCTGCGAGGCCTTCAGCACGAACACGAAGCCGCCCGGCACCTGCTCGGCCCAGCGTTCGAGCATCCCGCGCTCGGGCAGCTTGTAGAAGGTGTTGTTGATCTCCACCGTCGAGAAGCGCTCGGAGTAGTAGCGCAGCATCTCGGCCGGCTTCTGCTTCTCGGGATAGAACGAGCCGCGCCATTCCTTGTAGGCGTAGCCGCTCGTGCCCACGCGTATCTCCATCACGCCGACCCTTCCCCGCTCCTCCGATCCTAGGCGAGGGCGGGCCCGAGCCTCAACGGCTATGATCCCGGCGTGGCACGCGCTGCGGGGCGGCGATGGGCACGACGCGCGGCGGGAGCCCTCGCCCTGCTGGCGCTGGCGCCGCCCGTGCTCGTGGCGACGGATCTCACCGAGATCCGGGCGAGCGGGGCGCTGCGCGTGCTGGCGGCCGTGGACGACGACCCCGCCTGGTTCTCGCTGCGCAGCGGCCCGTCGCCCGGCTTCGAGCGCGAGGTGCTCGAGGGCTTCGCGCGGCTGCAGAAGCTGCGCTTCGAGGTCGTCCCGATCGTGCGCTGGGAGGACGCGATCCCGATGCTGATCCGGCAGGAGGGCGACGTGGTGGGCGGCATCAGCGCCACCGCCGAGCGCCGGCAGCGCGTCGACTTCAGCGCCGAGCTGCTGCCGGTGCGCGTGATCGTCGTCACGCGCCGGCCGAGGCCCCCGATCCGCACGCTCGCGGAGCTGCGCTCGGCGAGGCTCGTGATCGTCCCCAACACCAGCTGGTCTGAAGCGCTCGAAAAGGCGGGCGTGCCGACGGCGCGGGCGCTGAAGGTCGCCGACATCGCGGACGGGATCGAGGCGATCCGCGTCGGCCACGCCGACGCGACCGTGAGCGGGCTGGTCGACTTCTTCCTGCAGCGTCGCCGGAACCGCGACCTCGAGGTGGGCATGACCGTCGGCGAGGCGCAGAGCAGCGCCTGGGCCGTGCGCAAGGGCAGCCCCGAGCTGCGCCAGGCGCTCGACGCCTACCTCGCCCAGCTGCGCGGCGGCGCCAACTGGAGCCGGCTGCTCGTCAAGTACTTCGGCGACGACGCGCCGGCCATCCTCGGCCGCGAGCCGATCTCCTAGGCGAGCGGCAGCCCCACGCGCGCGAGCGCCTGGTCGAGCGAGACGCGCACCGCCTCGGGCGCTGCGCCGCCCGGGAGCGACTTGGACTTCACGGCCTCGAGCGGGTCGAAGAGCACGTCGAGGCGCGCCGCCACGGCCTTCGAGACCGCGGGCAGCTTCTCGGCGGCGACGGCTTTCAGCGAGCGGCCGCTCTTCTGCGATTCCGCCACCAGGCCGCCCACGACGTGGTGCGCCTTGCGGAACGGCAGGCCTTCGCGCGCCAGCGCCACCGCGATGCCGGCCGCCATCATCTCCTCGCGCCCCGCGGCCGCGCGCATCGCCTCGCGCTCGAGCCCGAGCCCCCGGACGACGCCGGTCATCACGGCGACCGAGCCGGTCGTGGTGTCGACCGCGTCGAAGACGGCTTCCTTGTCCTCCTGCAGGTCCTTCTGGTACCCCGCCGGCAGGCCCTTGAGCAGCACCAGCAGCCGCACGAGCGCGGCGTCGACGCGCGCCGTCTTGCCACGCACGAGCTCGAGCGCGTCGGGGTTCTTCTTCTGCGGCATCAGCGACGAGCCGGTGGTGAAGGCTTCGGGCAGCGTCACGAAGCCGTACTCGGGCCCGGCGAAGTGGATCAGGTCACAGGCGACGCGGGCCAGGTGGGTCTGGAGCTGCGCGCAGCACGCGGCGAGCTCGACCGCGAAGTCGCGGTCCATCACCGCGTCGAGCGCCGTGGGGGAGACCGCGCCGAAGCCGAGGTCCTTCGCCATCGCCTCGCGGTCGAGCGGCAGCGAGGATCCGGCGAGCGCGCCCGAGCCGAGCGGCATCACGTCGACGCGCACGCGCGCGTCGCGCAGCCGCTCACGGTCGCGCACCAGGCCCCAGGCGTGGGCGGCGGCCCAGAAGCCGAACGTGATCGGCTCGGCCGCGCGCGTGTGCGTGTAGCCGGGCATCACCGCGTCGACACCGGCCTTCCCCTTCTCGACGAGCGCGCCGACGAGCGCCGCGGTTCCGCGGCCGAGGGCGTCGATCGCGCCGCGCGCGAACAGCCGCAGCGCCGTGACCGTCTGCTCGTTGCGGCTGCGGCCGAGGTGGGCCTGTCCCGCGAGCTCGCCCACCACCTCCGCGAGCCGCTCCTCGACGAAGCTGTGCACGTCCTCGACGTCGGCTTCGAGGTAGCGCGGGTCGGCCTCGAGCCTCGCGAGCACCTGCGCGAGGCCGTCCTCGAGGCGCTTGGCTTCCTCCGGCTTCACGGCGCCGCAGCGGCCGAGCGCGCGCACCCACGCGCGCGAGGCGGCGAGCTCCTCGCGCACCAGCCGGCGGTCGAACGGGAACGAGCGGTTGAACTCCCAGAAGACGGCGTCCGGCGCCGCGTCGTAGTTGCCGCCCCAGAGCGTCGTCATCGCTGCTGCTCAGCTCCGGTAGTGGGCATTGATGTCCACGTAGCCGTGCGAGAGGTCGGACGTCCAGATCCAGCCCGTCGCATCCCCCTCCGCGAGCCGGATCAGCAGCCGCACCGGGTCCTCCAGCATTGCCGCGGCGGCCTGGGACTCGACGTAGTCGCGCGCGGCCCCGGCCTCGGCCACCTGCACGTCGCCGATGAAGAGCGAGACGCGCGAGACGTCGAGCGGCACGCCCGCGCGCCCGACCGCGGCCAGCACGCGGCCCCAGTTGGGGTCCCCGCCGTGGAGCGCGGTCTTGACGAGCGGCGACTCGGCCACGGTGCGCGCGATGCGGTCGGCGTCGTCGGCGCTGCGCGCGCCCTCGACGCGCACCTCGGCGATGCGCGTCACGCCCTCGCCGTCGCGCACCAGCATGCGCGCGAGCTGGCTGGCCACGTCGGTGAGCGCGTGGCGGAACGCGTCGAGCTCGCGGCCGTCGCGCTCGATCTCGGGCGCGCCCGAAGCGCCGCTCGCGAGCACCACGGCACAGTCGTTGGTCGAGGTGTCTCCGTCCACGGTGATGCGGTTGAGGCTCGCGCCCACGGCGTCGACGAGCGCGCGCCGCAACGCCGCCGGAGCGATCGACGCGTCCGTGGTGAAGAACGCCAGCATCGTCGCGAGGTTGGGTGCGATCATCCCGGCGCCCTTGGCCATGCCGCCGATGCGGCACGTCACGCCGGAGGCGCTGAAGCTCGCGGTCGCCTGCTTCGGCCTGGTGTCGGTGGTCATGATCGCGCGGGCAGCATCGTCTCCGCCGTCGCGCGACAGCCGGCGTCCGGCCTCGGCGATCCCCGTGCGCAGCTTCTCCATCGGCAGCCGGACGCCGATCACACCGGTCGAGGCCACGACCAGCTCGCTCGGCGCGCAGCCGAGAGCGCTCGCGGCGAGCGCGGCCATCTCGCGCGCGTCGGCGAGGCCCGCCTCGCCGGTGCCCGCGTTCGCGCAGCCGGCGTTGACCACGATCGCCCGGGCGCGGCCGGACGCCAGGTGCTCGCGCGAGACGAGCACCGGCGCCGCCTTCGCCAGGTTCGCGGTGAAGATCCCTGCCGACGCGCACGGTCCGTCGGCGGCCACCAGCGCGAGGTCGAGCCGATCGGGCTTGATCCCGGCCGCGACGCCCGCCGCCCGGAAGCCGAGCGGCGCGGTGATGCTCACTTGCGCCGCCGGCGCGCGGCGGTCCTCGGTGCCCGCTGCACGGGCCGGGTCACCTCGACAGCCTTGACGTCGACCGGCACGCGTCTGCGGGTGAGCGCGCGCACCCGCTCGGGCAGGCCGAAGAGCCGGATGAAGCCCTCGGCGTCCTGATGGTCGTAGGCCATGCCCTCGCCGAACGTGGCGAGGTCCTGGCGATACAGGCTGCGCGGCGAGCGCCGGCCCACGGCCTCGGCGCCGCCCTTGTAGAGGCGGACGCGCACCTCGCCCGTGACTTCCTTCTCGGTCTCGTCCACGAAGCCCGCGAGCGCCTCGCGCAGCGTGGAGAACCACAGCCCGTCGTAGATGAGCTGGGCGTAGCGGACCGAGACCGACTGCTTGTAGTGCAGCGTGTCGCGGTCGAGCACCAGGCGCTCGAGCTCGCGATGCGCGATGTGCAGCACGGTGCCGGCCGGCGTCTCGTAGACGCCGCGCGACTTGATGCCCACCAGGCGGTTCTCGACGAGGTCGAGCCGGCCGACGCCGTGGGCGCCCGCGATCCGGTTGAGCGTCTCGATCATGCGCACCGGCGAGAGGCGCTTGCCGTCGAGCCTGACCGGCACGCCCTGCTCGAAGCCGATCGTCACGAAGCGCGGCTTGGCGGGCGCGTCGAGCGGGTCCACGGTCAGCTTGAACATGCCCTTCTGCGGCGCGTCCCACACGTCCTCGAGGTTGCCGCCCTCGTGCGACAAGTGCCAGAGATTGCCGTCGCGGCTGAACAGGTCCTTCCTGGTCTGGTCGACGGGGACGCCGTGCTTGCGGGCGTAGGCGAGCGCGTCCTCGCGCGAGCGGATGCTCCATTCACGCCACGGCGCGATCACCGGCAGGTGCGGCGCGAAGGCGGCGTAGGTGACCTCGAAGCGGACCTGGTCGTTGCCCTTGCCCGTGGCGCCGTGAGCGAGCGCGTCGCATCTCTCCCGGATCGCCGCCTGGACCTGGTGATAGGCCAAGAGCGGCCGCGCGAGGGCGGTGCCGAGCAGGTAGCGGTCCTCGTAGACGGCCCCGGCGGAGAGCGCCTTGTAGCAGTAGTCGCGCACGAACTCGGTGCGCAGGTCCTTGACGATGCACTTCGTCGCGCCCGTGGCGATCGCCTTCTTGCGCACCGCATCGAAGTCGTCGCCCTGGCCGACGTCGCCGCAGAAGCCCACGACCTCGACGCCGCCGTAGTTCTCCTTGAGCCAGGGGATGATGATCGAGGTGTCGAGGCCACCGGAGTACGCCAGCATCACCCTCTTCACGTTGCGCGTCGCATTCGCCATTTCGCTCTCTTTCGCAGTGGTGCCGTGACCGCGCCCTGGACTGCCGCCTCGAGCCCCGCGCTGCAATCGTATCCGTATCCCCGTTCCCCGCGCGCTCAGGCGCCCGCGCCGGCCTTCAGCACCTCGTCGAGCGCCGCGAGCAGCTGGCGGATCTCGCCGCGCTTCACGATCAGGGGCGGCAGCAGCCTCAGCACCTTGTCGCCGGCCTTGGTGGCGAGGATGCCCTTCTCGCGCAACCCCTTGAGCACCGCGGCGGCCTCGCCGCGGAACTCGACGCCGATCATCAGGCCGAGGCCGCGCACGTCGGCGATCTTGTCCTTGTGCGCGCGGGCCAGCTTCTTGAGGCCGCGCAGCAGGTACAGGCCGCGTGCCGCCACGTCGTCGACGAAGCCGGGCGCCTCGAGGTGGTCCAGCACCGCGAGCGCCGCGGCCGCGCACACCGGGTTGCCGCCGAAGGTGGTGCCGTGGTCGCCCACCTTGAGCGCCGGGGCGAGCGCGTCCTTGAGCAAGAGCGCCCCCATCGGCAGCCCGCCCGCGAGCGGCTTGGCGAGCGTGAGCATGTCGGGCACGACGCCCGAGTGCTGGAACGCGAACATCCTGCCCGTGCGCCCGAGACCGCACTGGATCTCGTCGAAGACGAGGAGCGCGCCGCGCTCGCGGCAGAGCGACTCGAGGCCCTTCAGGAACTCCGGGCTCGCCGGGCGGATCCCGCCCTCGCCCTGCACCGGCTCGATCAGCACCGCCGCCGTCTTGTCGCTTACCGCGGCGGAAACCGCCGCGAGGTCGCCACGCGGGACGAAGCGCACTCCCGGGACGAGGGGCTCGAACGGCTCGCGGTACTTGGCCGTCCATGTGGCCGAGAGCGCGCCCATCGTGCGGCCGTGGAACGCGTTCTCGAAGGCGACGTACTCGGTGCGCCCCTGCTCCTTGCCGATCCGGCGGGCGAACTTCATCGCCCCCTCGAAGGCCTCGGCGCCCGAGTTGGTGAAGAAGACCTTCGCCGGAAAGGCGAGCCGCACCAGTCGCTCGGCCAAGAGGCTCGCCGGCTCGGTGTGGAACAGGTTGCTCGTGTGCATCAGGCGCTCGGCCTGCTTCTTCACGGCCGCGACGATCTTCCTGTCGCCGTAGCCGAAGCCGTTCACCGCGATGCCCGCGGCGAAGTCGAGCCACTCGCGGCCCGCGCTGTCCCACAGCCGCGAGCCCTTGCCCTTAACGAGCGTCAGGTCGCGGTCGTAGATCGGAAGCAGTGCGCTCGTCAACGTTTCACCTCGCTCATTGCCGCGGCCGCGACGACGCGCGTGCCGGGGAACTGGCCCAAAAGCCGCGCCTTGCCCGCGATCACGACCTCCGGAATCCCCGCGGCCGACGCCTCGAGCGCCACGCGCACCTTGAGCGCCATGCCGCCCGCGATCGTCCCGTCGTCGATCCGCAGCTGCGCCTCCTCGCTCGTGAGCCGCTCGGCGGTGCGCAGGCCGACCTTCACCCCGTCGACGTCGGAGAGGTAGACGAGCGTCGTCGCGCCCACCGCCCGGGCGATCCCGAGCGCCGCTTCGTCGGCGTTCACGTTCACGGCCTCGCCGAGCGGCCCGTTCGCGATCGGCGAGACGACCGGCAGGAAGCCGGCATCCCACAGCGCGCGGAGCGCAGCCGGGTTCACGCGCTGCGGCGTTCCGACCCGGCCGAGATGCGGCGCGAGCCGCGCCTGGACCAGCTCGCCGTCGCGTCCGGAGATGCCGATCGCGGGGACGCCTGCGGCGCAGAGCCCGGCGGCGAGCTGCTTGTTCGCCGCTCCCGAGAGGACCATCTCGACGACCGCCATCGCCTCGGGCGAGGTCTCGCGCCGCCCGTCCACGAAACGCGACTCGATGCCGAGCTCTTTCAGCAGCCGGTCGACCGCGCGGCCGCCGCCGTGGACGAGCGCCACCTTTCCCGGTGCCCGCCTCACCTCCTCGGCGAGCGGGCCCAGCAGGCCCGGGTCCTCGAGCGCGGGTCCACCCACCTTGTAGACACGGACGCTCACGCGCGGGCGCCTTTCGGCGCCGGCTCGCGCTTGGCGGCGTGATCGAACGCGGACGGCAGCCCGGCGGCTTCGTCGAAGCCCAGGGCGAGGTTCAGGTTCTGGATCGCCTGGCCCGCGGCGCCCTTGACGAGGTTGTCGAGCGCCGCGAACACGACCGCGCGCCCGGGTGCCGCCGCGTGGACCGAGATGCGGCAGTCGTTCGTGTCTACGACGTCCGAGAGCCGCGGTGGCGCCTCGACCACGTGGACGAAAGGCGACGTGGCGTAAGCCGCGTCGAGCGCACGCCGCAGAAAGGCGGCGTCCTGCTTCGTCTTCACGTAGAGAGCCGTCAGGATCCCGCGCTTCACGGGCAAGAGGTGTGGGCAGAACGTGAGCTCGACCGTCTGGCCGGTGCGGTCCCGGAGCACCGACTCGATCTCGCCCACGTGACGGTGGCTGCGGCCCGGCGCGTAGGCCGAGAAGTCGTCCGCCAGCTCGCAGAACATGAGCTCCTCGCGCAGCGAGCGGCCGGCCCCGGTCGCCCCGCTCTTGGCGTCCGCGACGATGTCCGCGGCGTCCACGAGCCCCTCGCGCAGCAGCGGCACGAGCGGCAGCAGCACCGACGTCGCGTAGCAGCCGGGGTTCGAGACGAGCCGTGCGCCCGGGAGCGCGTCGCGGTACCACTCGCTCAGGCCGAACACCGCCTTGCCGAGCAGCTCGGGCGCCGGATGCTCGTGGCCGTACCACTGCTGGTAGGCCGCCGGAGTCGGCAGCCGCAGGTCGCCCGACAGGTCGACGACCAGCGCCGCCGGCCGCGACTCGCGCAGCTTCGCGGCGTAGGCGGCCGCGACCCCGTGCGGCAGGGCCAGCATGTAGGCGTCGGCCGCCTGCTCGAGGCCCTTCTCGTGCGCCAGGTGCCCGGCCCCGCTGCCGGTGGTGAACGCCACCGACGCGCGCGGGTGCCGCCTGAGCAGGCGCACGAGCTCCCGCCCCGTGTAGCCGGTCGCCCCGAAAACTCCTACCCTCACGCTCGCGCTCACGTTCTCCCCAAAAACAAAACCCGCCGGGACCGCCCGGCGGGTGTTGCGAGTCCGTCCGACCTCGGCGCTAGGCCTGGGCTCGGGACTCCGCCCGCCGGGTGCACGGGCCTCGCCTCACGCGGGCCCCAGGTCGCACGGCGGGCTTCGTCTGCATGACAGATACGAATCATAGGCCCGCGGCCGCGCGTGTCAAGGGCAGCCTGGAGCGGCGCTCATGCCACTACCAAGCAGGCCTCCGCGATAGAGTGGAAGGCGGGGAGTCACGATGGCCGAAGCGACGTTGACGGACAACCGCAGCCTGCCGCTCACCGACCTGTCGCAGGACGAGCGGGACTTCCGCGCCGCCGTGCGCGAGTTCGCCGAGGAGCGCATCCGCCCGATGGTGCGGAAGATGGACGAGGAGTCGACGATCCCGCGCGAGCTGATCGACGCGTGCTTCGAGCTGGGGCTGATGGGCGTCGAGATCCCCGACCAGTACGGCGGCTCGGGCGCCACCTTCTTCATGTCGATCGTCGCGATCGAGGAGCTGGCGCGGGTCGATCCGGCGCTGGCGGTGCTGGTCGACGTGCAGAACACGCTAGTGAACAACGCGCTGCTGCGCTGGGCAACCGACGCGCAGAAGGCGAAGTACTTTCCGCTCCTGGCCTCGAAGTGGGTGGGCGCCTACGCGCTCAGCGAAGCGGGCTCGGGCTCGGACGCCTTCGCGCTCGCCTGCCGTGCCGAGGACGCGGGCGATCACTACACGCTCACCGGCCGCAAGCTCTGGATCACCAACGCGGCCGAGGCGGAGCTGTTCATCGTGATGGCGACGCTCGATCCGGCCAGGGGCTACAAGGGCATCACCTCGTTCCTGGTGGAGAAGTCCTTCCCCGGCTTCAGCGTCGGCAAGAAGGAGGACAAGCTCGGGATCCGCGCCTCGTCCACCTGCGAGCTGATCCTCGAGGGTTGCCGCGTGCCGAAGGAGAACACCCTCGGCGAGCCGGGCAAGGGCTACAAGATCGCGATCGAGACGCTCAACGAGGGCCGCATCGGCATCGGCGCCCAGATGTCCGGCCTGGCGCAGGGCGCCTTCGAGCTGGCGCTTCAGTACTCGAAGCAGCGCCAGCAGTTCGGCAAGCCGATCGCCGAGTTCCAGGCGGTGCAGTTCGAGCTCGCGGAGATGGCCACGCAGATCGAGGCGGCGCGGCTCTTGACCTACAACGCGGCGCGCCTGCGCGACGTCCAGCACCCGTTCGTGAAGGAGTCTGCGATGGCCAAGCTCTTCGCCTCGCGCGCCGCCGAGCGCGTCGCCTCGAAGGCGATCGAGATCCACGGCGGCTACGGCTTCACGCGCGAGTATCCGGTCGAGAAATACTTCCGGGACCAGAAGGTGGGCCAGATCTACGAGGGCACCACCAACATGCAGCTGCTGGTGATCGCCAAGCAGCTGCTCGGCAAGCTGTGAGGTCGTATTTCGGGGGTCCTAGGGGGGCGGTAGCCCCCCTAGATCAAGGAAGGAAGCAGCAGATCCTGGCCGGTCGACCCCCTTCAAGATCCCCTCTTGAGGAGCCACGAGCCGGCCAGGCCCCCCGAGCGATCTAGATCAGCGGCTGGTCGGACTTGAAGTCGAACTTGAAGACCTTCTTGAAGCCCGGCAGCACGTCGACCTCGCGCTCGTAGTAGAGCTCGATCTGCCGCGCGGTGGGGCTGCTCGTGATCAGGAAGCTCTCGGGTCCGATCCAGGTTCCGAGCCGCCGCTTCGACACCTCGTCCATCAGCATCTTCTTGATCGACTCGTCGCCCTGGCGAGCCTTGTACGGCGGCGTCCTGCAGATCTCGTTCACCTTGTCGACGAAGTCGTAGTGATCGTAGTAGACCGGGACCACGTTCCACGCCGCGAGGCCCGCGGCCACGACCACCACGAGCAGGATGAACCCGCCCAGCTTGCCTTCGCCCCTCTCGCTCTTGCGTCCCATGCTCACCCTCCGGGAGTCTGGTCTACCGGATCACGTGAAAGAAGCGCTTCCAGCGCGTTCGCCCGAACGCGGACACCGTGTCCCGAACCCACTCCACGATCCCGGTCCTGTGGTACTCCTCCCGCGTCGCCTCGTACGACCAGTAGACGAGCAGCGCCCGTCCCTTCACCTGGTCGATCGGCAGGAAGCCCCAGAATCGGCTGTCGCGGCTGTTGTCGCGATTGTCCCCGAGCACCAGCAGCTGGCCCGCGGGGATCGTGTGCGGGCCCCAGTTGTCGCGCAACCCGTCGCCGCCGTGCCCGTATTCGGGGTCGTCGGGGCGCAGGGGCGCGTCGATGAAGTGCGCGTAGGGCTCTTCCAGCGGTTTCCCGTCGACGAGCAGCTGCTTGCTGCGGATCTCGACGGTCTCGCCGGGGAGTCCGATCACGCGCTTGATGAAATCGCGGGTGGGGTCCTCGGGGAACTTGAAGACGACGACGTGGCCGCGCTCGATCGGCCGCTTGCCGAAAAGGGCGGCCTCGAGCGGGCCGAAGGACGGGGAATACACGAGCTTGTTGACCAGCAAGTGGTCGCCGATCAACAGGTTGGGCTCCATCGAGCCCGTGGGGATCTTGAACGCCTGGACGGCGAAGGTGCGGATGAACAGCGCCAGGATCACCGCGACCACGATCGACTCGAGGTACTCGCGGAAGACCGATTTCTTGAACGCGAGCTCCGGCTCGGGAGCGGGCCTGCTGCTCATGCCGCCAATTCTAGCTGAAGCGGCCCGGCTGCTGGCGTGAGCCCGGGCACGCCCCACCACCGCAAGCAAAAGCTGCGAGCGCAGCCCGATTCACTCGGGCGGAGCGAGCGGGGGGGTGCGGGGAGTGGCGGCGCAGCACCCCCCGCAACTAATGACCGCCGAGCTGTCCCATCAGCGAGCCGAGCAGGCTGTCGAGCTGGTTGCCCTGCGGCACGTTCCCCTGCGGCGTCATCTGGTTGACGAGCTCCGGCAGGATGCCGGCCAGGACCGAGCTCGCGTCGGCGCTGCCGATTCCCGCCTTGCGCGCGAACTGGCCCAGCACGTCGGGCCCGAGCACGCCCGCGAGCGCGCCCGGGCTGACCGGCTTGTTCGGTCCGCCGGCGACCCAGGACGCCATGATGTCGCCGAGCCCGCCCTTGTTGAACGCCCCCACCATGTCCGCGAGCCCCGCGCCGCCGCCGACCGATCCGTCTTTCGGATTGAGCATCGAGAGCGCCGCCGACACGATCTGCGGGTTCTTCATCACGAGCTCCGCGATCGACCCGAGCCCGGCGCCCTGGCCGCCTCCGCCGCTCGCGCCGATCGCCGTGCCGCCCGCCTGCTTCAGGATTTCGTCGAGAAGACCCATGCCACACCTCCTGCGCGCCGCTCGAGCCGCAGTGCTCCGGGTCGTTTCGGCGCCCAGGAAGCGTGGACCCGATCGCCAGCCATCGCAACCTGTCCAAACTGACAGGTTTCGAGGCACAGGCGTGGCGACTGATTGCAGACCGGCGGCTCCGGGCGGGCTCGACTGCCCCGGAGCCGCCGTCCGTCGAGGCTACGGTGACGACTACAGCGACGACAGGAACCGGAGCAGCTTCCTCCGGTCGGTGGCGGTCAGCGCGCCAAACGCAGCGCGCGCCGCGGCGCCCTGGTTGCCGTGGCGAGCGATCGCGTCCTCGAAGCTGAGGCTGAGGTTGTCGTGCATGAACCGGCCGCGCGCCCGCAGGCCCCAGAGCGCGGTCGTCCTGATCTTGTTCCGCGTCGTGGGGCCGCCGTTCTGCACGATGCCGTCGCCGGTGCCCACGTCGTGCAGCGCGTAGTCGCTGAACGGGTGGATGATCTTGTTGCCGAGCGCGTTGGCGACCTTGAGTGCGCCGCCGTTGATGCGGGTCCCCGGGGGCGCGGTCACGATGGTGCGCGTGTGGCACACGGCGCAGCCGACGGCGTCGAAGAGCTGGCTGCCTCGCCTCGCATCCGTTGTACTCGCGATGGCCGTGTCCACCGGCGGCGCCTTGGTCGAGCGCATGAACAGCGCGAACAGCGCGACGTCGACGCCTTCGTCGTCCATTCCTGGAACCGGATCGCGATCCACCACGACGCCGTTCGAGCTGGGCTCATCGAGCTGCATCGGGCTGGTGATGCCCATCTCGTTCACGTAGGCGTCCGCGGAGAACGAGAGCAGGCTCGCCTGCTGTGCCTTGTGCCCGAAGCGGCCGAACCGGTTCTGCCCGGGCTCTTCCAGGACCGGGACGTTGACGAGCTGGCCGCGCTGGGCCGGCGGCTGGGCGTTCACGATCGCCTGCAGCGTGGAGCTGTCGATCGCCTCGACGAACCCGTCGCCGAGCACGCTGATGGTGTTGCGGATGGCGATCACGTTGGCCCTGGACGGGTTCACGCGCTCCTGGAACTTGATGTAGTACCCGGGAAGCGTCCGGGAGTGGATCAGGGATCCTCCCGGATGGTCCGTGAATTGCCCGTTCTGCCACATCCCGGCTCGCGTCTCGGTGATCTGGCTGGTCGCACCGAAAACCGGGTTGGCGATGTGGCATTCGCCGCAGCCGCTTGCGTTGAAGACCGGCCCCAGCCCGTCGGACTCGCCTTCGGGGCCTGCGAACTCTCCTACCGCGGCTTCCATGTTGCATTCGTCCGGGGGGATCGCCGGCGACAGGGCCGTCGTTCTCGCCAGCTCGGCCTGGCGCGCGCAGAACTCCGCGAGGAACCCGTTGTCACCTTCGAACCCGGCGGGGGCCTCGGTGGCTTGAGCGGCTTGAGCGGCTTGCGCGGCGGGCGCGCCTTCGGCGTCTGGGGCGGCCTGGGCGGCTTGTGGATTGGGTGGGTTCGCCACGGATTGAGTCGATGCATCCGGAAGCGCGAGTGCCGTCGCTGCGCACACGAATACCAGGAGACGGAAGCGTCTCATTTTGGAGGGTCTCCGACCCGTGAATGGAGCGAACCATTCCGGGCTTATTGAGTTGGGTACACCCCTCAGAACCGCGGGGTCACGAAGCGTGGTGGCTGTGGGCTCGGATTAACGGAAGGTGCCGTAAAGGTAAGTTCCGGCCCGGAAAAAATCCGTGATGCCTGTCACGACATACAAAAAAATCGTCACAAAACGGCTGCTCGCTACTCGTCGACCCGCAGCACCGCCAGGAAGGCTTCCTGCGGGATGTCCACGCTCCCGACGCGCTTCATGCGCTTCTTGCCTTCCTTCTGCTTCTCGAGGAGCTTCCGCTTGCGCGAGATGTCGCCGCCGTAACACTTCGCGATCACGTTCTTGCGCAGCGGGCTCACCGTCTCGCGCGCGATCACCCGCGAGCCGATCGCGGCCTGGATCGCGACCTCGAACATCTGGCGCGGGATCAGCTTGCGCATCTTCTCGACGAGCGACTTGCCGCGCGGGTAGGCGGTGTCGCGGTGGACGATCAGCGACAGCGCGTCCACCGGGTCGCCGTTGACGAGCACGTCGAGCTTGACGAGCGGCGACACCCAGTGCCCTGTGAACTCGTAGTCGAGCGAGGCGTAGCCCCTGGAGACCGACTTCAGCTTGTCGTAGAAGTCGAGCAGGATCTCGGCGAGCGGCAGCTCGTACTGGATCATCACGCGCGTGGGCGTGATGTAGTGGATCCCCTTCTGGATCCCGCGCTTGTCCTGGCACAGCTTCAGGATGCCGCCGACGAACTCGTCTCCGGTCAGGATCGTGGCGGTGATCACCGGCTCCTCGATCGCCTCGATCCGCCCCGGGTCCGGCAGCCGCGCCGGCGAGTCGATCTCGATCACCTGGCCGTCGGTCTGGATCACGCGGTAGCGCACCGAGGGCGCGGTCACCAAAAGCTCGAGGCTGAACTCGCGCTCGAGCCGCTCCTGGACGATCTCCATGTGCAGCAGCCCCAGGAAGCCGCAGCGGAAGCCGAAGCCGAGCGCCGTCGAGGTCTCAGGCTCGTAGAAGAAGGACGAGTCGTTGAGCCTGAGCTTCTCGAGCGCCTCGCGCAGCTCGGCGTACTGGTCGGAGTCCACCGGGTAGAGCCCGGCGAAGACCATCGGCTTGATCTCCTTGAAGCCCGGCAGCGGCTCCGCGGCGGGCTTGCGGTCGTCGGTGAGCGTGTCGCCGATCGCGACGTCGGAGACGGTCTTGATCCCGGCGATCACGAAGCCCACCTCGCCGGCGCCGAGCGCGTCGACCGGCAGCGGCTTCGGCGTGAAGACGCCGAGCTGCTCGACCTCGTGCGTGCCGCCGCTCGCCATCAGCCGCACGCGCATGCCGGGCTCGAGCCTGCCGTCCACCACGTGCACCAGCACGACGACCCCGCGGTACTGGTCGAACCACGAGTCGAAGACGAGGCCGCGGAAGGGGCCGCCGGGGTCGCCCTTGGGCGGCGGCACGCGCGCGACGATCGCCTCCAGGATCTCGTCGATCCCGATCCCCATCTTGGCCGAGGCCTCGATCGCGCCCGAGGCGTCGATGCCGATCACGTGCTCGATCTGCTGCTTGGCGCGCTCCGGCTCGGCGCCCGGCAGGTCGACCTTGTTGATCACGGGAATGATCTCGAGGCCGGCGTCCGCGGCCAGGTGGGCGTTCGCGAGCGTCTGGGCCTCGACGCCCTGGCTCGCGTCGACGACGAGCAGCGCCCCCTGGCAGGCGGCGAGCGAGCGCGAGACCTCGTAGGCGAAGTCCACGTGGCCGGGCGTGTCGATCAGGTTGAGGACGTAGTCCTGGCCGTCCCGGGCCTTGTACTCGAGGCGGACGGAGTGTTGCTTGATCGTGATCCCGCGCTCGCGCTCGAGGTCCATCGAGTCGAGGAACTGCTCGGTCATCTCGCGCTTGCTGAGCGCCCCCGTCCGCTCCATCAGGCGGTCGGAGAGCGTCGTCTTGCCATGGTCGATGTGGGCGATGATCGAGAAGTTTCGGATTCTCTGCTGCATGAAGGCGTCGGCCGCGGCGCTTCCGGCCCCGGCCAACCGCCCATTCTAGCCCGGCCGGGGGATCACCACCGTGTCGAGGCGCGGGCTGCCGAAAAAGATGCCGCGGCCCTTGTCGTCGTAGCGCCACGCCGGGTCGATGCGCAGCAGCCGGTCGACCAGTGCGCGGACGAGCGGCGCCGACTTCGTCTCGAGCTTCGCGGCGTCGGCGCAGGCGACGACGACCCCGACCTTGCCGTTCACCACCGCCAGCAGGAACTCGTCCGCCGCGAAGCCGGCGAAGACGTCGCTCGTCGCCTCGCCTCGCTGCAGGGCGCCGGGGAGCCGAAGCAGCGGCTCGGCCTCGGCCTGGAGCAGGCGGCGCAGCGCCGCGGTGCCGGGGCTCGCTTCCGAGGCGCTCTCCAGGACGATCGCGTTCCTGTCGAACACGGCCGCATACCAGCCCGAGCCGAGCCCGCGGAGCGAGTCGAGGATATCCACCACGTCCCGGCGCAGCCGTGTCTCGGACTCGAACACCAGGGGGCCTTCGCTCGTCCGCGGCGACTATAGCGCGGGGCGTTACTGCTTGAAAGACAGCACTTTCGGTGGTAAAACCTGTGGCGCCGTTCGCAGGTGCCTGGAGATGGAATGCTGAGGAAGATCCTCGCCGTCGACGACTCTGCCCTGATCCACCAGATGTACAAGCTGTTCCTCTCCCGCTACAAGAACTGCAAGCTCGTGAGCGCCATGAACGGGCTGGAGGCGCTCGACAAGCTCGGCCAGGAGGAAGGCATCGACCTCATCCTGCTCGACATCAACATGCCCGTGATGAACGGGCTCGAGTTCCTGCAGCGCGTCCAGAAAGAGGCTGCCTACAAGGACATCCCGGTCATCATCATCTCCACCGAAGGCAAGGAAGAGGACACGATCCGGGGGCTCAAGATGGGCGCGCGCGGCTACGTGAAGAAGCCGTTCCAGGCCTCGGAGCTCCACAGCCTGATCGAGAAGATCGCCGGTCCGTGACCCCCAGGCCGAGCTCCCGCTGATGGAGTTCGAGGTCTCCGCCGAGCTCGTTTCGATCTACCTCGAGGACGCCCGCGAGCAGCTCGCCGTTCTCGACGACGTGCTGCTGCGGCTCGAGAAGGACGGCGCGCGCCCCGAGCTGATGGCCTCCGTGCTCGGGCCGCTCCATACGCTCAAGGGCAACAGCGGCATGATCGGGCTCGCCGCGGTCAAGGACTTCGTACACCGGCTCGAAGAGGTGTTCGCGCGCGGCCGCGACGGCACGCTCGGCCTCGACCGCGAAGCGCTCGACCAGCTCTTCGAGGCCGCCACGGCGCTGCGCCGGGCGATCGAGAGCTCCTGCGCGAAGGACGGCGAGCCCTCGGACCTCGGCCCCGCGCAGGCGGCGCTCGCGACGCTTCTGGCCCGCGCGGCGGACAAGCGTGGCCCGCGTCCCGCGGCCGCGGAATCGCCCGAGGCGGCTCCCGCCCGGCCGGGCGACGACGCGAGGGGAGAGGCCGCCTCGCCCGTGCGCTCGAGCATGGTGCGCGTCGACTTCGCCAAGCTCGACCACCTGTTGAACCTGGTGGGCGAGCTGATCGTGCACCGGACGAAGCTCAACGAGCTCGCGCGCCGGGTCGCCGAGGCGCTGCCCGGCGCGGGGCCCGAGCTGCTCGAGTCGGTCCATCTCGTCGAGAGCACGGCGACGCAGCTGCAGGAGACGATCATGGACGTGCGGATGCTGCCGATCCGCCACGTCTTCGAGCGTTTCCCGCGCCTGGTGCGCGACCTCGCGCACCAGCAGGGCAAGCGCGTCGAGCTGGTGCTGCAGGGCGAGGACACCCGCGTCGACAAGGCCGTGATCGACGAGCTCGGCGAGCCGCTGGTGCACCTGATCAGAAACGCCGTCGACCACGGCATCGAGCCTCCGCAGCTGCGCCGCGCACGCGGCAAGTCGGAGACCGGGACGCTCTTGCTCTCGGCCGCGCAGGAGTCGAACCAGGTGGTGATCACGCTGATCGACGACGGGGCCGGAATCGACGCTGCGTCCGTGCGGAAGAAGGCGATCGAGCGCGGGCTGCTGCAGCCGGGCGAGACGCTCGGCGACAAGGACGCGATCCAGCTGATCTTCAGCGAGGGCTTCTCGACCGCGAGCGCCGTCACCGACGTCTCGGGCCGCGGCGTGGGGCTCGACGTGGTGGTCCGCAGCATGGAGCGGCTCAACGCGCTGATCGAGGCCGAGACGATCCCCGGCGCCGGCACCAAGTTCACGCTGCAGCTGCCGCTCACGCTCGCGATCATCACCGTGCTGATGGTGGACGTGGGGGACGAGGTCTACGCGCTGCCGTCCGGCGCCGTGGTCGAGAGCCTGCGCTACGCGAAGAAGGACCTCGTGCGCATGAACGGACGCGACACGCTGCGCGTGCGCGACCGCATCGTGCCCTTCATCCACCTCGCGGGGCTCTTCGGCCGCGAGGAGCGGCAGCGCGACTCGGCTTACGCGGTGATCGTCGGGCGCGGCGAGAAGCGGCTCGGGCTGAGCGTCGACCGCCTGCGCGGCCAGCAGGACGTGGTGATCAAGGCGCTCGACGCGGTGATCGCGACCGAGGCCGTCGGCATCGCCGGCGCCACGATCCTCGGCGACGGCCGCGTGGTGCTGATCCTGGACGTCGCCTCGCTCTTCGAGGGCCGCGGGCGCGCGCGAACGAGCGGCCTGGGCCGCGTGACGGCGGAAGCCTGAGATGTACGAAGAGTACTGGGGCCTGCGCGAGAAGCCGTTCCGCAAGACGCCCGACCCGCGCTACCTGTACCTGAACGCCATCTACGAGGAGGCGCTCGAGCGGCTGCAGTTCGCGGTCGAGGAGATGGAGCTGGCGCTGCTGACGGGGGAGGTCGGCTCGGGCAAGACGCTGCTGACGCGAACGCTCGTCGACCGGCTCGGCGAGCGCTACGAGGTCGGGATGATCCTGAACCCGCGCCTGTCCCCGCGCCAGTTCCTGCGCACGACCGCGGCCGAGCTGGGCGTGCGCGAGCCGCGCTTCCACTCGAGCGACCTGCTCGACCAGATCCACGCTCGGCTGCTCGAGCTGGACGAGGCCGGACGCGCGGCGCTGCTGATCGTGGACGAGGCGCACCTCATCCCCGGCAAGCCCACCTTCGAGGAGATCCGGCTGCTCACGAACTTCCAGCTCGACGACCGCAACCTGATCGCGATCGTGCTGGTGGGGCAGCCGGAGCTGCGCGAGCGGCTGCGCCACCGCGCCTATCGCGCGCTCACGCAGCGCATCGGGATCGCCTTTGACCTCCTGCCGCTCGAGGCGGCGGACGCCGAGGCGTACGTCGCGCATCGCCTGAAGGTGGCCGGCGCCGCGCGCGCCCTCTTCAGCCGCGACGCGATCCTGCGGCTGCACGAGGCCGCGCAGGGCGTGCCGCGCGTGCTCAACCAGCTGGCGACCGACGCTCTTCTCGAGGGAATGGCGCGCGGCGCGACGCTGGTGGACGACGAGATCGTCGCGGCCGTGGCGGCCGAAAGGGATTTTGGCGTCCCCGCCGGGGCGCGAGGGTAGGGCATGGGTCGAATGGCCGACGCCAGGAAGCGGGCGCGCCGCGGCGCGGAGCCGCCCGCACAGGAGCCGAAGCCGTCGCGCGAGTCCGAAGCCGCGAGCGAGCCGGTGTTCGCAGACGAGACGGTGTTCGCGGACGATCCCGGGACGCAGGGCGACGCGGGCGGCGCGTCGCTGTCGCTGCCGGCGTCGGGCCTGGCCGAGGACATCCTCAAGGAGTACGAGCGCGCCCAGTCGGCCGAAGGCGGCGAGGACGCGGGGGCGGCCGGCGGCGGTCCTTTGACGCTGCCGGCGTCGGGGCTGGCCGAGGACGTGCTCGGCCGCGCCGAAGAGGTGATTGGCCGCGCCGAAGAGGTGATCGGCCGCGAGCATACGCTGTCGTTTTTCTCTGCGCCCGCGCAGGCGCAGCGCGCGGCCGTCGAGGCCACCGAGCACCTGGCCACGTTCTACCTCGCGCGCGAGGAGTACGGGGTCGACGTGAAGCAGGTGCAGGAGATCCGGCGCGTCACGGAGATCACGGGCGTGCCGCGCGCGCCGGAGTTCGTGCGCGGGGTGATCAACCTGCGCGGCCGGATCCTGCCGGTGCTCGACCTCAAGCGCCGTCTCGCGCTCGGCGAGGTGGCGGTGGACCGAGCGGCGCGCATCGTGGTCGTGCGCGTGAAGGACCGGCTGCTGGGCCTGCTGGTGGACGGGGCCTCGCAGGTGCTCAAGATCCCCGTCTCGCAGGTCGAGCCCGCCCCGGAGGAAGTCCTCCAGAAGGGCGGCGACTACATCCGCGGCGTCGCCAAGCTCGACGACCGGCTCATCATTCTCGTCGACCTCGAGCGGCTGCTCGAGCACGAGCTCACGGCCGAAGCCAGAACGACAGGGCTCGCCCGCGCCGCCGAGGCAGCGGACGGGGCCTCGCAGGAGTGACCAGGATGGCCATCAACACCAAGTCGATCCGCACCAAGATGCTCGTGCTGCTCGCGGGCATAGCGCTCGTGGTCGGCGGCGTCTCCGTCGTCTACGACCTCGTCGCCGGCGAGGCTCTGATCCGCGACCAGATCGTCAAGCGCGGCCGCTACGTCGCGAGCAACCTGGCCTTCAACGCCAAGTACGGTGTGCTGACCGAGGACAAGCCGCTGCTCACGCAGTTCCTCGAGGGGGCCGTGGGAGCGGGCGGCACCGGCGAGGCCTCCGACGTGGTGGGCGCGATGATCCGCGACGCGAAGGGCGAGGTGCTGTCGCAGACGGGCAAGGCGATCCGCGACCTGCCGAAGCTGCCGGCGTCGACGCTCGAGGAGCTCGACACCGCCACCACCGACGGCGAGCCCGTGCTGCTGTTCCGCGCGCCGGTGACGACCTCGAGCGGCAGCAGCGCGCTCGGCGAGGAGCTCGGCGCGGCGCCCGCGGCGGGCGCCGAGTCGGTGAAGGGCGGGGTCGAGGTGGCGATCAGCCAGCGCGCGCTCCGGGTCGTCCAGCGGCGCCGGCTGCTCGAGGCGCTGCTGCTCGCGCTCGTGCTGGTGGGCGTGGGCTCGGCCGCCGGCTGGGCGCTCGCGGGGCGCTGGCTCGGGCCGCTCGCGGCGATGGCGCAGGCCTCCGAGCAGGTCGCCAAGGGCGAGCTGACCGTCAAGATCGACGCCGAAGGCGAGGACGAGGTCGGGACGCTCGGCCGCAGCCTCAACGAGATGGTGACCAACCTGCGCCGGGTGGTCGACAACATCCAGGAAGCCTCGGTGCAGGTGGCCTCCTCGTCCGGCCAGATCTCGGCGAACGCGCGGCTGATCATGCAGGGGGCGTCCGGGCAGGCGCAGGCGGCCGAGGAGACCTCGACCTCGATGGAGGAGATGGCCGCCTCGATCCAGACCGTCGCCGCGAGCTCGCAGGGCCTCGCGAGCTACGTCGAGGAGACGTCGAGCTCGATCACCGAGATGGGCGCGTCGATCGAGGAGGTGGCCCGCTCGGGCGCGACGCTGGCCCAGACCGTGACCGAGGCCTCGGCCACGATCGAAGAGATGACGGTCTCGATCGACCAGATGGCGCGCGATCTCGAGAGCCTGGCGGGCACCGTGACCGAGACGACCAGCACCGTCGAGGAGATGGCCTCGTTCATCGCGTCCGTGGCGCAGAACGCCGAGGCGCTCGGAGACGCAGCCTCGCGCACCACGACGACGGTGTCGGGCATGGCCGGCGCCGTCAACGACGTGGCCAAGATCGCCACCGAGGCCGACCGCATCAGCGCGCGCGCCTCCGAGGACGCCAAGAGCGGTGGCGAGGCCGTGGCGCGCACCGTCGACGGCATGAAGGCGATCTCCGAGAACATGGAGAACACCGCGCGCGTGATCACCGGCCTCGGCAAGCGCTCGCAGGAGATCGGCCGGATCCTCGAGGTGATCGAGGAGATCGCGGACCAGACCAACCTGCTCGCGCTCAACGCCGCGATCGAGGCGGCGCGCGCCGGCGACGCGGGCCGCGGCTTCGCCGTGGTGGCGGACGAAGTGCGCAAGCTGGCCGAGCGCTCGGTCGAGGCGGCCAAGGAGATCGGCGAGGTGGTGCGCCAGGTCCAGCAGGAGACGACCGACGCCGTAGAGGTGGCGCGCTCGGGCGCCTCGGAAGCCAAGCAGGGCATGGCGCTCGCCGACAAGGCCGGCGCCGCGCTCCGGAACATCATCGAGTCGGTCTCGCGCTCGAGCGAGCTGATGGGCAAGATCGCCGACGCGACCTCGAAGCAGTCGCAGGCCTCGAGCGAGGTGCTCGAGACCGTGGCGCGCATGAACTCGGCCACCAGCCACGTGACCCAGGCGGTGCGCGAGCAGGCCGAGGGCTCGAAGCAGATCCGCGCCGCGATGGAGAACATCAAGAAGGTCATGACGCAGGCGGCCTACTCGACGCGCGAGCAGGCGGCGGGCGGGCGCCAGGTGCGGCTCGCGGTCGAGAACATCAACCGCATCGCCTCGCAGGTGGGGCTCGCGACGCGCGAGCAAGCCGAGGGCAGCCGCCAGATCATCAACGCGGTCGAGCGGATGAACGACATGACGCAGCAGGTCCCGCACGCGACGGCCGAGCAGAAGAAGGGCGGCGAGCTGGTCGTGAAGGCGATGGAGAACATCTCCGACATCGCGCGCGACAACCTGGCGACCGTGCAGGAGATGTCGAAGGCCACGGCCAATCTCGCCCAGCAGGCCGAGAGCCTCGCGCGCCTGGTCTCCGTGTTCAAGGTGTGACGAGCTTCGACGTCGCCGGGTTCCTCGAGACCCTCCGTCGCGGCGAGGAGCACGCCCGCCGCCGCGCGGTCGCCGACCTCGCCGCGTCGGGCCGCTCCGAGGCGATAGCACCGCTGCTGGTGGCGGTGGGCGACGAGAGCTGGGCCGTGCGCCAGGCGGCGGTCGAGGCGCTGGCGAGCGCCGAGCCGCGCGCGCTCTTGCCGTCGCTGGAGGCCGCGCTGCGCGACGGCGACGACGCTTCCTCGCGCAACGCGGCGATGGAGATCTACGTGCGGCTCGGCGCCGCGGCGACGGCGCCGCTCTTGGCGCTCGTCCGCGACCCCGACGAGGAGGTGCGGCTGTTCGCCTGCGTGATGCTCGGCTCGATCAAGGACGCGGCTGCGGTTTCCGGCCTGGTCGGGGCGCTCTCCGACGAGGACACCAACGTGCGGCACGCCGCGGCCACGAGCCTCGGCCAGATCGGCTCGCGCGCGGCGGTGCCGCGCCTGGTCGAGGCGCTGCGCGGCGAGCCCTGGCTGCAGTACCCGGCGCTCCACGCGCTCGGCGAGATCGGCGACCCCGAGGCCGCGCCCGCCATCGTGGAGCTGCTCGAGGACGAGCTCTTGCGCGCGCCGGCTCTCGACGCCTTGGCGCGGCTGGCGGGGCGCGACGCGCTGCCGCGCATCGCACGGCACCTGCTCGACCCCGACCCGGCGCTGCGCAACGCCGCGATCCGCGCCGTGGTGGAGATCGAGCAGCGCGCGACCGCCTCCGGCGAGAGCCTCGACCCCGAGGTACAGGCGGCGCTCAAACGCGAGGAGCTGCTGACGCACCTCGTCGGGATGCTGGCCGACGAGGACCCGCGCAACCGCCGCACGGCGGCGGTGACGCTCGGCTGGCTGCGCGAGTCGCGGGCGACGGCCACGCTGATCCAGGCCCTGGCCGAACCCGGCGTGCGCGAGTTCGCGAGCCACGCGCTCGTCTCGATCGGCTTCGCCGACCGCCCCGCCTGGCTCGCCGGCCTCGCGCACGCGGACGACGGCGTGCGGCTCGGCACGCTGCGCTGCCTGGCCTGGATCGCCCCGCCCGAGGGCACGGCGCTCGTCGCCCCGCTCATCCACGACCCCTCGGCCGAGGTGCGCGCCGAGGCCGCGGCTGCGATCGGGCAGCTCGGCGACGAGGACGCGCCGATGCTGCTGTTCGAGCTTTTGGGCGACGAGAGCGAGCTGATCCAGGAGAGCGCCATGGAGAGCCTCGCCCGCATGGCGCCGGCGCGCGTGCTGCCGCTGCTGGTCCAGGCGCTCGCGGGCGAGGAGCCGAACGCGCGCGTGCGCGCGGCCCAGACGCTCGGCCTGCTGCGCGACCCCGCTGGCGTCGCTCCGCTCGTGGCCGCGAGCCGCGACGAGCGCGAGGCCGTGCGCGCGGCGGCGCTCCTGGCGCTCGGCGAGCTGGGCGGCGCGGAAGCGCTCGCGGTGCTGCGCGAGGGCCTGCGCGACGCGAGCGGCGTCGTCCAGCAGCAGGCGGTGCTCGCGCTCGGCCGGCTGCGCGAGCCCGAGTCGGCGCCGCTGCTTTTGCCGCTGGTCGCCGCCGAGGACCCGCGCCTGCGCTTCGCGGCGGTGCGCGCCCTCGGGCAGATCCGCAGCCCCGCCGCGGTGCCGACGCTCTTGCCGCTCTTGGCCGACTCGCGCAAGGAGCTGCGCTTCGCGGCGGTCGAGGCACTCGGGCAGATCCGCGCGCCGGAGGCGGTGCGGCCGCTCGTCGCGGCGCTGCGCGACGCGGACCGCAACCTGCGGCGCGCCGCGGCCGAGGGGCTCGGCGAGATCGGCGACCCGCAGGCGGCGCCGGCGCTGATCGTCGCGCTGGAGGACGAGCACTGGAGCGTGCGCTCGGCGGCGGCCACAGCGCTCGGCCGCCTTGGCAGCCCGAAGGCGACCATGGCGCTCGTCTCCCGCGCCGACGACGCGGACGACACCGTGCGCCGGGCCGCGGTCGCGGCGCTCGGCGCCTTGCGCGACGCGCGCGCCTCGGCGCGGCTGATCGCGGCGCTGGCGGACCCGGCGCTGCAGGCCGCGGCGCGCGAGGCGCTGCGCCGGCTCGGGCCCGCGGCGCTGCCGGAGATGGAGCTGGCGCTGGCGAAGGGTGCTCTGGCGGCCGAGGCGCGGCGCCTGCTGGTGGACCTGGCCGGGCGCTTCGAGGACCTCTCGGCGCGCCGGCTGCTGCTCGCGGGGCTCGAGGACCCGAGCGCCCCGGTGCGAGCCGAGGCCGCCGCGGCGCTCGGCGACGGGGGCTTCCGCGAGGCGCTGCGCCCGTTGATGGACCGGAAGGCCGGCGATCCGTCGCCGCTCGTGCGGCAGGCGGCGGCGAGCGCGCTCAGGAAGCTGCAGCCGCGGTGAAGTACGGCCACGCCTCGCCCGACGCCGAGCTCAGCGAGGAGGAGTTCCGGCTGCTGCGCGACTTCGTCCACGAGCGCTTCGGCCTCTACTACGACGACAGCCAGCGCGGAAGCCTGCGCCAGCGGCTGTCGCCGCGCCTCGACCTGCTCGGTCTCGCGAGCTTCGAGGACTACCACCGCTACCTGCGCTTCGCGCCCGAGCGCGAGGCGGAGCAGCAGCGCATGGTGAGCCACCTGACCAACAACGAGACCTACTTCTTCCGCGAGCAGCCGCAGCTCGACGTGTTCGCGGGCCACGTGCTGCGCGCGGTGAAGGAGCGCAAGACCAGGAGCGGCGACAAGCGGCTCGCGGTGCTCTCGGTCGGCTGCTCGACCGGCGAGGAGCCGCTCACGCTCGCGATGATCCTGTTCGACAGCGGGCAGTTCTTCTGGGGCTGGGAGGTGCGCGTCACCGGCCTCGACGTGGACGGCGCGGCGCTCGACAAGGCGCGCCGCGCGGTCTACCACCAGGGGTCGCTGCGCGCCGTCACGCCCGCGCTGCTCGAGCGCCACTTCGTCCAGGACGGCAGCGGAGTCAGGGTCAAGGAGTCGGCGCGCCGCAGCGTCGGCTTCCGCTCCGGAAACCTGCTCGACCCGGCGAGCTACGAGGAGCTGCGGCCGGTCGACGTGCTGTTCTGCCGCAACGTGCTGATCTACTTCTCGGACGCGGCGGTGCAGCGCGCGGTGAGCCTGTTCCACCAGGCTCTGGCGCCCGGCGGCTACCTGTTCCTCGGCCACGCCGAGTCGCTCGCGCGCGTGTCGAGCGCCTTCGTGCCGATCCGCTTCCAGGGCGCGATCGTGTACCAGAGGCCGGAGGAGGCCGGGGCATGAGCGACAGGATCCGCGTGCTGGTGGTCGACGACTCGGCCTTCGTGCGCAAGGCCGTCGGCCGCATGCTCGCGACCGCGGACGATATCGAGGTGGTGGGCTACGCGAAGGACGGCGAGGAGGGGCTGGAGCTCGCGCGCCAGCTGAAGCCCGACGTGGTGACGCTCGACGTGCGCATGCCGCGGCTCGGCGGGCTCGAGACGCTCGAGCGGCTGATGGCCGAGCAGCCGCTGCCGGTGTTGCTGATGTCGACGCTGACGCAGGAAGGCGCCGAGGTGACGCTGCGCGGGCTCGAGCTCGGCGCGATGGAATTCGTCGACAAGTCCTCGGTGCAGCCGATGAGCATGCTCAGCCTCGCGGACGAGCTGGTGACCAAGATCCGCGCGCTCGGGGGCGCGCGCGTGCGCTCGCGCCCGCAGCCGAAGCCGGCGCCAATGAAGGCGCCCGGACGCGTCACGGCGCAGTGCGTGGTGATCGGGGCCTCCACCGGCGGGCCGGCGGCGCTGCAGGCGGTCGTCTCCGGGCTGCCCGCGGCGTTCCCGGCGGCGGTGGTGATCGTCCAGCACATCCCGCGCGGCTTTTCGCGCTCGCTCGCGGAGCGGCTCGACGCGCGCAGCGCCATCCCGGTGCGCGAGGCGCGCCACGGCGACGCGGTCGAGCCCGGCCAGGTGCTGCTGGCGCCGGCCGGGATCCACACCCGGATCGTCCGCGCCGGCTCCGGCATCGAGGTAGCGCTCGAGGAGGAGCCGAGCGAGGCGCTGCACCGGCCCTCGGTCGACGTGCTGATGCTGTCCGCGGCCGACGTCTACGGCGCGCGGGCGCTGGGCGTCGTGCTCACGGGCATGGGGTCCGACGGCACCGAAGGGCTGCGCGCGATCCGGGAGCGCGGCGGGCTGACGCTGGCGGAGTCCGCGGAGACCTGCGTGATCTTCGGAATGCCCAAGGCGGCGATCGACGCGGGAGTGATCGAGCGCACGCTGCCCCTCGACCGCATCGCGGGCGAGATCCTGGGCGCGGTATAGAATCCCGAGCGAGACGAGAATCCCTTGGCCCTGCAAGGCAACCTGGAGGACCTGCCGCTCCTCGACATCATCCAGATCGTCTCCTTTAGCAAGAAAACCGGCTACCTCGGCGTGCGCATGGAGGACGGCGAGGGCGCCATCGTCTTCCGCGAGGGGCTGGTGGTCTCCGCCTTCACGGCGCACTCGCCCGCGCCCGACCCCCGGCTCGCGACGCTGCCGCCCGCGGCGCGCGACATGGCGGTCAGGCGACGGCTCGACTTCGCGCTCGAGGAGCTGGCCCGGCTGCGCGAGGGCGCCTTCGGCTTCGAGCTCACGGACCAGGTGCCGCTGACCGTGGCAGGTCGCGACATCCGCGCCGAGACGCTCGCGGCGGGCATCAACCCGCAGGAGATGCTGCTGGCGCTCGCCCAGGGCATGGACGACGATCGCGCGCAGTCCGCGGCGGCGGTCGAGGCGTCGTTCGCGACGCCCGCCGAGGGCATCGTGGCGGCGGAGCTCGCGGCGCTGGCGCCGCCCGTGGTGCCGGCGGACGCCGTGCACTCGGCCCTCGCCGACGCGCCGCCGCAGCCTGCGCCCCCGGTTTCGAACCAGTACCAGACGACGTCCCCCGCGCGCTACGGCACCGACACCCGTCCGCTGCCCAAGCTGTCGCCGGACGCCGCAGTCAGGGCAAAGGACGCGCCGAGCGCCCCGCCCGCGGCCGAGCCGTCGCCGGCGGCCGCGCCCCCGATTGCGCTCCCGACTGCGCCCCCGACCGCGCCCCCGACCGCGCCCCCGACCGCGCCGGCTGAAGCCGCTCGACCCGAGCCGGCCACGCGCACGATCCTGCTGGTCGACGACGAGGCCGACGTGCGCCAGCTACTCGGCCGGAGCTTTGGCGCGGCCGGCTTCGAGATCGTCGAGGCGGCCGACCCCGAGGAAGCGGCGAAGGCCGCGACGAAGCTCCGCTCCGGCGAGCGCTCCTTCGTACTGGTGACCGACCTGGGGATGCCGGCCTCCGGCGGCGCCTCCTTCCAGGGGGGCTTCGAGGTCGTGAAGCGCCTCTGGAAGATGAACCTGCGCCCGCCCGTGCTGATGATGACGGAGAGCCTCAACCAGTCGCTGCGGCTGCGCGCCCGCCAGATGGGCGTCCAGGCCTTCGTGTTCAAGCCGACGCTCAGCAAGCTCAACCCGCGGCAGTTCGAGGCGGACCTCGCCGCCTTCGCGGCCAAGCTCGTGAAGGACGTGCTGCCGCACCTCGCCGAGGTGGCGACGCTGCGGCCCAAGGCTCCCCCGCGCAAGGGCGAGGCGAAGCCGGAAGCCCGGCCCGAGTCCGCGCCACCCTCGCAGAGCGCGGCCCGGCCCTTCGAGTTCCTGAAGCGGCGGCTCGTGGAGCTGCGCGAGGGCGGCGACGCCAACGAGATCGCCACGCTCGTGATGAAGGTGGCGCGGGAGTTCTTCGAGCGCTCGCTGCTGTTCGTGGTCAAGAACGACGAGGCGCGCGGCCTGGGCGGGTTCGGGATAGCGCCGCGCGACGAGACGCTCAACCTGCTGGCGCGCCAGGTGACGGTGCCGCTCGCGGAGCCGTCGCTCATCCGCGACGTGGTCCGCGAGCGGCGGGCGTTCAACGGAGTCCCGCCGGGCGACCGCTGGCTCGGCCACGTGATGGGGCGGATCGGGCGCTTCCAGTCGAAGGGGATTGCGCTCTTGCCGCTCGTGGCCCACCGCGAGACGATCGCGCTCGTCTTCGGCGACAACCCCGAGAGCGGGCGCGACCCCGGCGACCTCGAGCCGCTCGAGGTGTTCGTGCAGCAGGCCGGCATCGCGCTCGAGAACGTCTTCCTGCAAAAGAAGCTCAAGGCCGCCGAGGACAAGGACAGGGCTACCCTGAGATAGAATCCCCCCGGGAGCACCCAACATGTCGACAGACGATCTCTCCCGCAAAGGCCAGGACATCCTCCAGATCGTAGGCAAGGCCAAGGAGTTCACCGAGGAGCTGCTCAAGGAGAACGAGCGGCTGCGGTTCAAGATCGCCTCGCTCGAGGCCGGGGGCGGCGGCCAGGTGGGCGACGACCGCGTCAAGACCCTCGACCAGCGTGTGCGCGACCTGGAGAACAAGCTCGCCGAGGTCGAGGCGCGCTACCGCAAGGTCGAGGAGGAGAACAAGGAGTTCGCGGACCGCTACATCGAGATCGAGGAGCAGAACAACAACCTCGCGAACCTCTACGTCGCCTCGTACCAGCTGCACTCGACGCTCGACTTCAAGGAGGTCGTGCGCATCGTCCAGGAGATCGTGATCAACCTGATCGGCGCCGAGGTGTTCCACGTCCTGATGGTGAGCGAGAAGACCGGCCAGCTCGAGGTCGAGGCCTCCGAGGGCCAGACGCCGGGCCGCACCACGATCCCGATCGGCGACGGCCTGATCGGCAAGGCGGCCCAGACCGGCGAGAACTTCTTCTCCGAGTCGGTCGCCCGCCGCGACCCCTCGCCGTTCGAGGAGCCCTTGGCCGTGATCCCGCTCAAGATCAAGGACTCGACGATCGGCGTGATCTCGATCAACAAGCTGCTGGTCCACAAGAAGCAGTTCACTTCGATGGACTACGAGCTCTTCACGCTGCTCGCCGGCCACGCGGCCACGGCGGCCTTCTCCGCGAAGCTCTACTCGACGTCGGCCCGGAAGCTCACGACGCTCCAAGGCTTCCTGGACATGCTCAAGCAGAAGTAGCCGCGTTGTAAAAGGCCTCCCGAGGTCCCAACCGCTCCTCGACCTGCCCCGTATAATGACCAGAGGAGGTCCCCCCTCATGTCCCAGGCTCGTACCCTCGGCGAACTGAGGGTGTCGGAACCCGCAGGGCGCGTTTCCGTGAGGGAGGAGATGCGCCGCAACCTGCTGCGCAAGCTCCGCGCGAAAGAGCCGGTGTTCCCCGGCATCGTGGGCTACGACGACTCGGTCGTCCCGCAGATCACGAACGCCGTACTGTCCAAGCACAACATGATCCTGCTCGGCTTGCGCGGCCAGGCCAAGAGCCGGATCCTGCGCAGCCTGACGAGCCTGCTCGACCCGGGCGTGCCCGTCGTCGCGGGCTGCGAGATCAACGACCACCCGGCGGCGCCGATCTGCCGGCGCTGCCGCGACCTGATCGCCGCGAAGGGCGACCTTACCCCTGTCGCCTGGCTCGCGCCGGAAGCCCGCTACGTCGAGAAGCTGGCGACACCCGACGTGACGATCGCCGACATCATCGGCGACGTGGACCCGATCCGCGCGGCGCGCGGCGGCCTCGACCTCGCGAGCGAGCTGACGATGCACTACGGCCTCTTGCCGCGCGCGCACCGGGGCATCTTCGCGCTCAACGAGCTGCCCGACCTCGCGGGCCGCATCCAGGTGGGGCTGTTCAACATCCTCCAGGAGGGCGACGTCCAGATCAAGGGCTACCCCGTGCGGCTGCCGATCGACGTCGCGATGGTGTTCACCGCCAACCCCGAGGACTACACGGCGCGCGGCAAGATCATCACGCCGCTCAAGGACCGGATCGGCAGCGAGGTGCGCACGCACTACCCGGCAACACTCGAGCACGGCGTCCAGATCACGTCGCAGGAGGCCTGGACCGAGCGCGCGCCCGGCCAGCTGATCCCGCGCTGGGTGCGCGAGGTGGTCGAGGCGGTGGCGTTCGCCGCGCGCCGCGACAAGAAGGTCGACCGCAGGAGCGGCGTGTCGCAGCGGCTGCCGATCAGCGCGCTCGAGAACGCGCTGAGCAACGCCGAAAGGCGCGCGCTCGTCGCGGGCGAGGCGGTGGTGGTGCCCCGCGTCTCGGACATCTACGCCGCGCTGCCGTCGCTCACCGGCAAGTTCGAGCTCGAGTACGAGGGCGAGCTGGTCGGCGCCGAGAACGTCGCGCGCGAGCTGATCCGCGAAGCGGTGGGCGAGGTGTTCTCGACCTACCTCGGCTCCGCGGACCTGAAGCAGGCGGTGCGCTTCTTCGAGGAGGGCGGCACGCTGCGGATCCGCGAGGGCTCGCCCGCCAGGGACGTGCTGGAGCAGCTCAAGCGCGTTCCGGAGATCCTCGACAACCTTCTCCCGCTCGGCGTCGAGCCGGGTGCGCCGGAGCCGCTCGCGGCGGCCGCGGGCGAGTTCGTGCTGGAAGGCCTCTGGGCCCAGCGCAAGATCGGGCGCAGCGACGACCGCGGCTTCGTCGCGGCCGAGCGGCGCCCCGAGCTCGAGGTGGACATGGAGCATCTCGAGCGGCTGCGGCGGCTCAAGAAGCAGGTGAACTGAGGGCCGGATGGCCGTCGTCCGCTACCACCGCTACACCGGCGAGCTGTGGGACGAGCTCGACCTCGAGTCGCTCGTCGACGAGCTCTCCGACTTCTTCCTGCAGAGCGGCTTCGGCGAGGAGGAAGGCGAGTGGGACGAGGACGCGCTCCAGGCGCTCCACGACGCGGTCCTCGACGCCGTCCTGAAGCGCGGCCTGCTCTCGCCGCAGGACCTCGAGCGCGTGATGGCCGACAAGGACGCGCTCGACGAGCTGCTGCAGAAGACCGTCGAGCGCCTGATGCGCGAGGGCTACCTGCGCGCGAGCGAGGCGCAGCCGTTCCACGACCCGACCGGCGGCAACGAGGGCCGGCCGGGCCCGCCGATCCGCTTCGAGCTGACCGAGAAGTCGGTCGACTTCCTGGGCTACCGCGCGCTCAGGGACCTCTTGGGCTCGGTCGGCAAGGCCTCCTTCGGCCGCCACGACACGCGCGACCTGGCGACCGGGGTCGAGGCCTCGGGCCCCTCCAAGCAGTGGGAGTTCGGGGACACGATGAACCTCGACGTCTCGGAGACGCTGCTGTCGGCGTTCGCGCGCGAGGGCCTGAAGCTTCCGCTCGACGTGGACTACGGCGACCTCCACGTGCGCCAGAGCGAGTACCAGTCGTCGTGCGCGACGGTAGTGATGCTCGACTGCTCGCACAGCATGATCCTCTACGGCGAGGACCGCTTCACGCCGGCCAAGAAGGTGGCGTTGGCACTCTCGCACCTGCTGCGCACGCAGTACCCGGGCGACAGCCTGCACCTCGTGCTGTTCCACGACTCGGCCGAGGAGATCCCGCTCAGGCACCTGGCGCAGGTGCGGGTCGGGCCCCACTACACCAACACGCGCGAGGGGCTCCGGCTCGCGCAGCGGATCCTGGCGCGCGAGCGCAAGGACATGAAGCAGATCGTGATGATCACCGACGGCAAGCCCTCGGCGCTCAGCGAGAGCGACGGCCGCATCTACCGCAACCCCTTCGGGCTCGACCCGCGCGTCGTCGCGCTCACGCTCAAGGAGGTGGCGAGCTGCCGCCGCCAGGGGATCCTGGTCAACACTTTCATGCTGGCGCGCGACCGCGAGCTCATCGCATTCGTAAAGAAGGTGACCGAGATGTGCAGGGGCAAGGCCTACTTCACGACTCCCTGGAGCCTCGGCCAGTACGTGCTGATGGACTACCTGAACAAGAAGGTCAGGAAGCTGCATTGATGCACCGGGGGTCAGGGGGGGGACGGATGCCCCCCCTGCCGGCCCGTTCTGTCCGTTTCCGTTGTCCGTTGTCCGTGACTCTCCAATCGGGGGTCTTGGAAGGGGGGCGTTCACGCTTGCGTTCTTGGTCTAGGGGGGCTTCGCCCCCCTAGGACCCCCCGGGGTGGTTCGCTTTGCGGGCGTTCCGGAAGGTGCTACAAGGGAGCCGGCGAGGAGGTGGCGGTTGGCCGAGCCCGATGTTCCGCAGGTGCTCCTCGTCGAGGACAACCCCGATCACGAAGAGCTGATCCGCCGCGCGTTCGCCGAGCGCGAGCCGCGCGTGGCGCTCGCCGTCGCGCGCCACGGCGAGGAGGCGCTCGACTACCTGCACCGCCGCGGCGAGTACCAGGACCCGAGCCGCAGCCCGCGCCCGCGGCTGATCCTGCTCGACCTGCGCCTGCCGCGCGTCGACGGCCTGGAGGTGCTCGGCGAGATCAAGTCCTCGCCGACGCTGCGCTCGACGCCGGTCGTGGTGCTCACCACCTCCGACTCCGAGCACGACGTCGCGCGCGCCTACTCCCAGCATGCCAATAGCTACCTGGTGAAGCCGGCCGAGTTCGCGCGGATCCGCGACCTGATCGAGCACGTCGAGTCCTACTGGCTCGGAATGAACCGCCTGCCCGGCGACGGCGGCCGCGTCACTCCGGCCTGACGCTTCTGCTCGCGAGCGCGCGTCAGCGGCCGGCGAGCGGGGCTCCGGGCGCTTTGGCTGCCCGGTCGAGGCCGTGGCCCGCGGCGAAGAGGCCAGGCAGGGTCACCGGCAGTCGGCCGCCGATCGGCGCCTCACCGCACAGCGCACGCACCGCCGCCGCCTCGGGGGCGTCCCCCAGCTCGTAGGTCACGACCAGCGTCTTGAGCTTCGCCGCGAGGTCGCCCAGGAACGGGCTGCCGAGCGCGACCACCACGAGCGGGCGCGTGCCGGCGTCGCGCGCCAGGCCCTCGAGCAGCGACTGCTGCGGCGCGCCGAGCCGGCCGCTCGGGTCCGCGGCGCGCGTGAACACGGCCGCCACGACGGCCTCAGCCCCCTTCGCGAGCGGGCGCAGCAGCTCGAGCTCGTCGGCCGCGGTGCGGTCGGTCACCTCGATCGCGACGAGGCCGGGGTAGCGCTGGCGCAGCTCCGGGATCAGCACGCGCCCGGGAGCGCCCTCGCGCCACCCGCTCGCGTTGTCGACGAGCGCGAAGAGCAGCACCCGCGCCTCGCGCGGCACGCGCAGCGGCACCTGGCCCGGCTCGTCCTTGAGCAGCGTGACCGCCCGGGCGGCGATCTCCGCCGCGACCGCCTGGTGCGCGCGCCCGCCGACCACGTCCGCCACGCCCTCCACGTCCACCGTGCGCGAGCGGTGGAGCCCGAGCCGCGCCTTCGCAGCGAGGATCCGCTCGACCGAGCGGTCGAGCTGGTCGCGCGCGATCTCGCCGCGCTCGACGGCCTGCTGGATCCCGCGCAGAGCCGCCTCCGGGTCGGGGGAGTCGAGCACGACGTCCGCCCCGGCCTGGATCGCGAGCGCGGCCGCGCGCTCGGGGCTGAAGCGCCGGCTGACTGCGTGCATCGACATCGAGTCCGTGAACACCAGGCCGGAGAACGCCAGCTCCTGGCGGAGCAGTCCCGTGAGCACCGGGCGGCTGAGCGTCGCCGGCAGGCCGTCGGTCGGGTCGAGCGCGGGCAGCCGGATGTGGGAGGACATGACGCCGTCGACGCCCGCGGCGATCAGCGCGCGGAACGGGACGAGCTCGACCGCGTCGAGGCGCGCGCGCGGGTGCTCGACGGTGGCGAGGTCGAGGTGGGTGTCCGTCTCCGTGTCGCCGTGGCCGGGGAAGTGCTTCGCGGTCGCCAGCATGCCGCCCTGCTGGATGCCGCGCATGTAGGCGATCGCCATGCGCGCGACGAGCTCGGGGTCCTCGCCGAAGGAGCGGATCCCGATCACCGGGTTCTTCGGGTTCACGTTGACGTCGACGACCGGGTAGTAGTCGACGTGGACCCCCATCGCGCGCCCCTCGGCCGCCCCCACACGCCCGGCGCGCTCCGCGAGTCCGGGGTCGCGCGTCGCACCGAGCGCCATCGCACGCGGCAGCCGCGTGGCGCCGTCCACGATGTAGCCCGCGCCGCCCTCGAAGTCGGCGGTGAACAGGAGCGGCACGGCCGCGGCTCGCTGCAGCCGGTTGACGAGCGCCGCGATCGCGAGCGGATTGGCCTTGATCGCGCGCGCGCCGCTCGTGCCGTAGACGGGGTTGAGCAGCGCCGACGGCAGCGCCTCGCCGCCGCCGAACACGTGGAAGCCGCCCACGCGGCCCTCGCGCACCAGCCGCTCGAGCTTCACGGCGGCGTCGCTGTCGGTCGGGGTGAAGACGCCGTTCAGTCCCGGCACCACCAGCTGGCCGACGCGCTCGGCGAGCGTCATCTTCTGGAGCGTCTTGCGCGCCCAGGCAGCGGCCTTCTTGTCCGGGGCCGGGGGAGCTCCAGCCGGGGCGGGCGTCGCTTGCGCGACGACCAGGATGAGCGGCGCCAGGCCGTGCAGCATCAGGAGATTCTACCCAAGCGTCGTGGCGCGCGCGGGTCGCTAGCCTTCGAAGCGCAGCGTGCCGAAGCAGTGGGGCAGGTGGAAGTTGCGCGCGTCGAGTGGCGCCCACGAGGCCCAGTGCGGATGCGAGGTCCGGTCGCCGCACTTGTAGAGGTTCGCGCGCCAGCTCTGCCCGGCGAGCGGGCCGAGCGCGCCCACGTGGCGCTCCAGGAGCGCCTGGGGGACGAAGAAGGCGAGCTGCCACTCGAGCGGCGACTCGACTTCGGGGTCGACGCGGCGCGGCAGCGACGAGCGGATCCCGACGCTGCGGCCCTCGTCCTCTGTGAGGGGCGTGAACGCCGCGAAGCCGCCGGGCACGCGGCGGTGGTCGGCGATGTAGCTCGCCCGCAGCGTGCCCCCGCAGTTCATCTCGAGGTTCAGGTAGCCGCGGCCCGGCAGCGGCTGCAGGAACACCTCGACGCAGCTGTCCTCGTAGACCGGGTCGCCGAAGCGCTCGTGCACCGAGCGCACGTAGCGGTCCTCGACGCGGAAGATCCCGGCGAGGCCGGCGCCGTCGTGCAGCAGCCGGCAGCGCGTGCGCGGCCGGTGGTCGCTGCCTTCGGCGCGGAAGTGCGCGAGCTCGAGGGTCTCGGCGTGCGCCCAGGCCGCGGCGTCCCACCCGTCCCCGAGCGGCGGTCGCGGGGCGGCCGCCCGGACGAGCGCCTGCATCAGGTGCAGTAGCTCGGAAGCCGCGCGCCGCCGTTGGCTTCGGCGAGCGCCAGGCGCACGGCGCCCATCGCGGGCTCGACCTCCAGCCGTTTTACCTGGCCGCGCGGGGCCGTGGCGGGCAGGCGCCTCTTCAGCTCCTCGGCCAGCCAGGGCACGCCGGTGAAGACGCCGCCCGCGAGCACGAACTGGACCGCCTCCCGCTGCATCGACAGCCGCTCGACGACGGAGCGGGCCGCGCGCACCAGCTCGTGCGCCGCCTGCTCCAGGATCTGGGTGGCGACCTCGTCGCCCTCGTCGCGCGCCTGCTGCACCAGCCGCGCGATCTGGGCGAGCGCGTGGTGGGGCAGCTGCCGGTCGTAGACCTCGGCGATCAGATCGGAAGGCTTCGCGACCGCGAAGTGGTTGAGCACGCGCGGCGTGAGACTCGTGGCCGGGCCGCGCCCGTCGGCCCCGCGCGCCACGGCCCGTAGCGCCTGGCGCCCGATCCAGTAGCCGCTGCCCTCGTCGCCCAGCACGTGGCCCCAGCCGCCGGCGCGCGCCGCGCGGTCCGCGCTGCGTCCGTAGGCGATCGAGCCGGTTCCGCTGATGATCACGACTCCGGGCCCGTCGCCGATGCCCGCGACGAGCGCCACGAGCGCGTCGTTCACCACCACGACTCGGGCGCGCGCGCCGATGCGGCGCATGATGTCCCGCACCAGCGCCTGCTCGTCGTCACGGTCCGCACCCGCCATGCCCAGGCAGATCGCGGCCACCTCGCGCTGGCGCTCGCCGATCGCCTGGTCCATCACGGTGTGCAGCACCTTCTCCACGCCGAGCTCGCCCTCGGCCTTCAGGTTGGCGCCGCCGGAGCGGCCCTCCCCCAGGAGCTTCCCGTTCTCGTCCGCAAGGTAGCAGACGGTCTTCGTGCCTCCCGCGTCGATGCCCAGCACCTGCATGTCGGCTCCGGCCGTCATCTTATCCGACCCGCTGGCGGCGGCTTTCGAGAGCTGTCCGAGCGACGGCGGTGCCCGGTCGTGGGATACTCGCCTCTGCAACTTGGAGGCCGCCATGGACGACGACACCGGAGCGGGGCGGCGCCGCTTCGAACGCGAGCCGCCGGCGCACATCGTACAGGTCACCGCCGAGAGCGACGCGAGACCGCCGGCGCTCGGCGAGGCCCTCAACCTGTCGGCCGGCGGCGCGTGCCTGGCGCTCCTGACCTTCGATTTCGCGGTCGGGGACGAGCTCATCCTCTGGATGAACTTCGCGCGGCCGCGCCAGCCGGTTCCGGCCACGGCGCGCGTCGTGTGGGCGAGCGGCAGCTGGAGCCGGCCGCGCTACGGCGTCGAGTGGACGCACAGCGGCCCGCAGCGCTCCTGGATCGGCTGGGCGGCCCGGGCCTGAGCGGGCGCGCGTGACGACGCCAGCCGGCTCCGCCCGGGGACCGGCGCGGCTCCGAGCACTCGTCGCCGCTCTCGTCGCCCTGGGAGCGCTCGCGGCCTCGCTCGGCTGGCTGCTCGCGGCGCCCGCGCTCGGCTTCGCCGGGCGCTGGGCGCTCGCGGCGGGTCTCGCGATCTGGGCCTGGCGCAGGCGGTCGCTCACGTCCTGGATCCTCGTCTCGATGGTCGTGGGCGTGTCGGTCGGCTACGACTGGCCCGAGACCGGCGCGGCCATGCGCGTGCTCAGCCAGATCTTCATCCGGATGATCAAGACCATCATCGCGCCGCTCTTGTTCGCGACGCTCGTGGTGGGCATCGCGGGGCACCCCAACCTGCGCCACGTGGGCCGGATGGGAGTAAAGGCGCTCGTCTACTTCGAGGTCGTCACGACGCTCGCGCTCTTCATCGGGCTCGCCGCGATCAACCTCTCGCAGGCCGGCGTGGGGATCCAGCCGCCCGCGGACCTGGAGTCGCAGGGCCAACGCCCGCCCCCGCAGTCGCTCGGCCAGGTCATCCTGCACGCGTTTCCCGAGAACGTGGCCAAGTCCGTGGCCGAGGGCCAGGTGCTGCAGATCGTGGTCTTCAGCCTGCTCTTCGCCGTGGCGCTCTCGCTCTTGCCCGACGACAAGCGCCGGCCGATGCTCTCGTTCGCCGAGTCGCTGGCGGCGACGATGTTCAAGTTCACGAACCTGGTGATGCTGTTCGCGCCGATCGGCGTGGGCGCCGCGATCGCGTACACGGTCGGCCACATGGGCATCGGGATCCTGGTGAACCTCGCCAAGGTGCTCGCCACCTTCTACCTCGCGCTCCTGGCCTTCCTGCTGTTCGTGCTGCTGCCGGTCGCGCTTCTCGCGAGGGTGCCGCTGCGGGCGTTCGCCAGGGCGATCGCCGAGCCGGTCGGCATCGCGTTCGCCACCACCAGCTCCGAGGCGGCGCTGCCGCTCGCGATGGAGCGTATGGAGCAGTTCGGCGTCCCGCGCCAGACGGTGGCGTTCGTGATGCCGACCGGCTACAGCTTCAATCTCGACGGCTCGACGCTGTACCTGGCGCTCGCCTCGGTGTTCGTGGCCCAGGCGGCCGGGATCCCGCTGACGCTCACGCAGCAGCTCGCGATCGTGCTGACGCTGATGGTCACGAGCAAGGGTGTCGCCGGCGTTCCGCGCGCTGTGCTCGTGATCCTGATGGGCACGGCCTCCTCGTTCGGCCTGCCCGAGTGGCCGATCCTGGTGCTGCTCGGGATCGACGAGCTCATGGACATGGCGCGCACGTCCGTGAACGTGATCGGCAACTGCCTGGCGACCGTGGTGATCGCGCGCTGGGAGGGGGAGTATCCTCCGATCCGTCACGAGGCCCGGTTGGGTTCCGAGTGACGGATCGGATCTGACGGCCTGGGGGGGCTCCTATGCCGCCCCCCCAGACCCCCCGGCAATCAAATCTTCCCCCCGAAGCTGTAGACCAGGCCGACGGTGAACGTCGTCTGCGACTTCTCGGAGAAGCCGTCGTCCTTCGGGAAGATGGCGTCGTCGGCGAAATCCGTCCGATACTCGAGCCGGGCCTTCAGGCCGCCCGCGATCAGATGGTCGCTCGTGATCGTGAGGGACTGTCCCGTCGTGCCGATCGTCATGAAGCCGCCGTCGCCGTCGTCGAGGTACTCGTAGCGTCCGACGATCGCCCAGCCGGCCGAGGCCTGGTACTTCGCGTACACCGCGATGCCGGACCAGCTCACGTCGCCTTCCTTGCCGTAGTCGTAGTTCGCCATCAGGCTGAGCCTGTCGGTGGGCAGGAAGGTGAGCGTGGTGTCGAACAGGTTGCGCGTGTCGTCCGAATCAGCCGTCTCCTTGCCGAACATGTAGTTGCCGATCCAGGTGATCCTGGCGCTCGGCTTCCAGGTGAGCCCGAAAGCTCCGGTCTTGTCGCCGTTCAGCTCGCTCGAGTTGTTCCAGCCATTCACCAGGTAGCCGGAGACGGTGAGCCTGTCGGTCGCGGCCCAGTTCGCGCGCACGCCGACGTGGTAGAACGGGATCGCGTAGCCGAACAGGATCGAGCGCGTGTAGTTCCAGTTGTCCTGCGACTCGATCACCTCGGCGCCGATCGGCGTGACGAACTTGCCGACGTCCCAGGTGACCCTGCCGGTGAGCAGGCTGACGTACGCCTGCTGGATGTGCTTGTAGATCTCCTTGCCGTCGCTTTCGGGCTCGTAGGCGGCGACGAGGTCGGCGGTCTTGCCGAAGTCGAGGTCGGCGCGGAAGCCGACGCGGCTCTCGGGAGTGACTGCCTTCGAGAAGGCGACCTCGGCGAGGCTCAGCGAGAAGGTGTTGTGCTGGACGTCGAAGGTTCGCAGGATCGGGTCGACCTGGTTGAAGTTGTAGCCGTAGTAGACGTCCACGAAGCCCGTCACGTCGATCTTGGGCGGCTCGGGGCTCGGGGCCGGGTCCTGGGCGGCGGCGTGGGCGGCGAGAAGCGAGAGTGCGAGGGCGGGCGTCAATAGG
>DATBSL010000302.1:0-19998 GCA_036559805.1 Vicinamibacteria bacterium | reverse complement strand
CGGACTTGAAGCGCCGGTAGTACTCCGACGGCAGTACTCAGCCGGTCCGGTACGCAGCCATCGTTTTGGGTCCGTAGTCGTGCTCGGCCAAGTAGAAATTGTGGGTCCGGCACAGCAGGCGCAGGTTCTCGGGCGTGTGCCCGCCGCCCATGCCGAAGGGGTGGACGTGGTGATACTCGAGCCTGTGGCGCTCAGGGCAGCGACGATTCGTCTCGTCGACGTAGCGACAGCGCCCCGCGTCGCGCTCGTGCACCGCGCGCCGGATGGCCGCGGGGATGTGGCGCACATGCCCGCGGGCCCCTGGCGCCGGCAGAGTGGACGAGCGGGGCGTTCTCGCCGCGGCGGTCGCGGCCTGAGTTTGGGCCTGTGTCTGGGTTTCGATTGCGGGCTGGGGTGCGGGCTGGGGTGCGGTCGTGGCTTGCGTAAACGTGTGTGTCTGCGCCGCGGTCGAGGACTGCGCGGCAGTCGTCCTTCGAGCACGAGCGCGGGTCTTGGCGAAGCGTCGGGCCTCGAGTCGCTCGAGCTTCTCGGTCACGGCCTTCTCGATGACCGCGCCCAGATCCCCGTCGGCAACCTCCGAGCGTAGCAAGGCCTGTAGCCGCTCGAGCTTGTCTTTGAGCTGCGCGCTCGCCGTGAACTGCACCTTGTAGCGGGAGGGAGCGAGCGGCTCGACGACGCAGCGCGCGGAGCCGACTCCGCCCGGACGGAGTTCCGGCCCCGCTGAGGTCTCAGCTCCGGCCAGCGAAACCAGTGGCGGCACGCCTCCTGCACTCTCCCGCGACTCGCTGACCCCGACCAGGTCGAACTCGAGTCGATCCGCCGGCGCGCCATCGGCTCCCACTCGGTCCCGAGCTTCAGAATGTTCGACGACGCCAGCGGCGGCTCGGTCCTCGCCGCGCTTGGAACGGCGCGCCGGGGCCGGCGGGGGCTCCTGGCCCATGCCGCCTGGCAGCTTCCGCACGAGCGAGGGCACGTCGGGCCGCGGACAGATCTCGGCGATCAGCTCCTCGATCTGGCGCTTGGACAGGTGCGTCGCACGACCGAGGAGCGCATCGCGATTCTCCCGCGTCAGGTGCGGCGCCAGCTTGGCGATGCCGCTGAGGTGCAGACGGCCGTCGGCGAGCATCGCGAGCAGGATGGGATGCTTGCGCGCGGCGCGCGCCGCCACGATCCGCAGGTAGGCTTCCGGCTCCGAGAGCTGGAGGACGTGGATGCAGTAGCGGAACATCGACGGCGACGCCGAGCGCGCATACAGGCGCCGCCGATCGACCTCGCCGATGTGGGCGACGAGGTCGGCCTCGGTGGAGCGCGTGTCGCGCAGCAGCTGGGCGAGGCGACGAAGCAGCTCGTCGTCCGGAATGGTGGTGAGAACGCGTTCCTCATGCATGAGCAAAGAGTAGGGCACACACTGGACAGGATAGGTCCGCGCGCGAAGAGAAGTGGCCTTCGAAAGAGAATACCGACAGCCGATTGCCTGTGAAGAGCGTTGCCGAAGTGGATATACGGATCCCATTCGAGGAATGACGTGTACTACGCCTACTACTGTGTCTGACGCAACACCGCTGAGATAAGTTACGCGGGGCAAGTCGTGGCGGCTGGCCGGGGTGCTGCGTCGCAACGAGCGAGAGGCCGTGGCCTCGAGCCCGTCGCGACGCGAACGCTAGCCCTGACGGTACTTCATTGGTCGGGACTGGCTCGCCGTCGCGGGCGGGAGGCGGCGCCGTGCACGTGCCCCGCCGGCGTTCATCGCCCGAGGCAGACCGCCCCTGACCCCGTCGGTGACGACTCCGTCCGGACGGAGTTCCCCGCGAAACCCCGCACCGGCCGCGCTGGCTCACGGCGACTTCCAGAGGATCGTCCCGCGTGCGGTTCGTGTCGACACCTCAGCGGATAGTGTCAACACCTGCCCCGAACTGACAGCCTAGGGCTTCGCGCCTCGCAACATGGGGATTTGAACACCCCGAGCGCGGGCCACTTCGATCGCTTTCTCGTAACCGGCGTCGGCGTGGCGCATGACACCCGTGCCGGGGTCGGTGGTGAGGACGCGCTCGAGGCGGGCCGCGGCTTCGGGGGTGCCGTCGGCGACCACGACCATGCCGGCGTGGATGGAGTAGCCCATGCCCACGCCGCCGCCGTGGTGCACCGAGATCCACGTCGCGCCGGCGACGGCGTTGAGCAGCGCGTTCAGGATCGGCCAGTCGGCGACGGCGTCCGAGCCGTCGCGCATCCCCTCGGTCTCGCGGTTGGGAGACGCGACCGAGCCGGCGTCGAGGTGGTCGCGGCCGATCACGATCGGAGCCTTGACGCGCCCGCTGCGCACGAGCTCGTTGAAGACCCGGCCCATCCTGGCGCGCTCGCCGTAGCCCAGCCAGCAGATCCGCGCCGGGAGTCCCTGGGGCTTGACCCGCTCGCGCGCGAGGCGGATCCAGCGCGCGAGGGCCGCGTCGTTCGGGAACGCCTCGAGCACGGCGTCGTCGGTCGCGCGCAGGTCGTCCATCTCGCCCGAGAGGCAGGCCCAGCGGAACGGGCCCTTGCCCTCGCAGAACAGCGGCCGGATGTACGCGGGCACGAAGCCGGGGATGTCGAAGGCGTCGGCGACACCCGCCTTCTGCGCCTCGGCGCGGATGTTGTTCCCGTAGTCGAAGACGACCGAGCCCGCCGCCTTGAGGTCGAGCATGGCGCGGACGTGCTCGCCCATGCTGCGCCGCGCTTCGGCCATGTAACGCTCGGGCTCGCTCGCTCGTAGCGCGATGGCTTCCTCGTGCGTCATGTGGTTGGGGATGTAGCCGTTGAGCGGGTCGTGAGCGCTCGTCTGGTCGGTGACGAGGTCGGGGACGACACCGCGCCGCACCAGCTCGGGCAACACGTCGGCCGCGTTGCCGAGGAGGCCGATCGAGAGCGGCCGCCTCGTTTCGAGCGCCTCGCGCGCGCGAGCGAGCGCGTCGTCCACGGTCTCGGCGAACAGGTCGAGGTATCCCGTCTCGAGCCGCCGCGCGATGCGCTTCTCGTCCACCTCGACGGCGATCAGCACGCCCTCGTTCATCGTGGCGGCGAGCGGCTGCGCGCCGCCCATGCCGCCGAGGCCGGCGGTCAGCACCAGCCGGCCCTTGAGCGAGCCGCCGAAGTGCTGGCGCGCGGCCTCCGCGAAGGTCTCGTAGGTGCCCTGCAGGATGCCCTGGGTGCCGATGTAGATCCACGAGCCGGCGGTCATCTGCCCGTACATCATCAGGCCCTTGCGGTCGAGCTCGTAGAAGCGCTCCCAGCTCGCCCAGGCGGGCACCAGCATCGAGTTCGAGATCAGTACCCGAGGCGCGTCCGCGTGGGTGCGGAAGACACCGACCGGCTTGCCCGACTGCACGAGCAGCGTCTCGTCGTCGCCCAGCTCCCGCAGCGCGCGCACGATCGCGTCGAAGCACTCCCAGTTGCGCGCGGCCTTGCCGATGCCGCCGTAGACGACGAGGTCCTGCGGCCGCTCCGCCACCTCGGGGTCGAGGTTGTTCATCAGCATGCGCAGCGCCGCTTCCTGCTGCCAGGAGCGGCAGCTGAGCGTCGTGCCGCGCGGGGCGCGGACCAGGCGTGCGGCGGCCCTGGTCACATCGGCCAACGCGGCCTCTCGCCCGAGTGGACGCCCGGGATCGCCATGTCTACTCCAGCGTACCGCAGGCCGCTTCGGCCGAGCCGAGCGCCGCGCCGGATCGAACGAGCTCCGCGAGCGCCTCGATCTCGGGGGACAGCGCGCGGTCCTGGCCGTGGGACGCGACGCGCGTGCGGACGAGCGCGTGCACCGCCTCGAGCGGGGGCGACGAGCGCAGCGGCCGGCGGAAATCGATCGCCTCGCACGCGGCGAGCAGCTCGATCGCGAGCACGCGCGAGGCGTTCGCGGCGATGCGCGCCGCTTTCCATGCGGCGGTCGGGCCCATCGAGACGTGGTCCTCCTTGCCGGCGGAGGTCGGGATCGAGTCGACACTCGCCGGGTGCGCGAGCGGCTTGTTCTCCGACGCGAGAGCCGCCGCGGTCACCTGAGCCATCATCAGGCCCGAGTGCAGCCCGCCCTCGCGGGCGAGGAAGGCGGGCAGGCCCGAAAGCGCGGGGTTCACCAGCCGCTCGGCGCGGCGTTCGCTGATCGAGGCGAGCGACGCGAGCGCGATCGCCATCACGTCGGCCGCGAGCGCCACCGGCTGGCCGTGGAAGTTCCCCCCGGCGAGGATCTCGCCGGTGTCGGCGAACACCATCGGGTTGTCCGTGGCGGCGTTCATCTCCACCACGAAGGCGCGCCGAGCGTGCTCCAGGGCGTCGCGCACGGCGCCGTGCACCTGCGGCATGCAGCGCAGGCTGTAGGCGTCCTGGACCTGGCCGCAGTCGCGGTGCGATTCGCGCAGCGCGCTGCCCGCGACGAGCCGCCTCAGGTTGCGAGCCGACGCGGCCTGGCCAGGGTGCGGGCGCGCGTCGTGGATGCGGGGGTCGAAGGCGGTGTCGGTGCCACGGAGCGCGTCGAGCGTGAGGGCGCCGATCACGTCGGCGCTGCGCGCGAGCCGCAGGCCGTCGGCGAGCGCGAGCCCACCGACGGCCGTCACGAGCTGCGTTCCGTTCACGAGCGCGAGGCCCTCCTTGGGCTCGAGCACGAGCGGCGCGAGCCCGGCGGCGCGCAGCGCCTCGGCCGACGGCTGCAGCCGCCCGTCGAGCACGCACTCGCCCTCGCCGACGAGCGCGAGCGCCAGGTGAGCGAGCGGCGCGAGGTCGCCGCTGGCTCCGACCGATCCCTGCGAGGGGACGACCGGCAGCACGCCACGGTTGAGCATCGCGACGAGCCGCTCCAGCGTCTCGAGCCGGACGCCCGAATAGCCCTTCGCGAGCACGTTGGCGCGCAGCAGCATGAGCGCGCGCGTCTCCGCCGTTCCGAGCGGCGCGCCGACGCCCGCGGCGTGCGATCGAACCAGGTTCACCTGCAGCTCGCGCAGCTTGTCGAGCGGGATGCGGACGTCCGCGAAGCTGCCGAAGCCGGTGGTGACGCCGTAGACGACGTCGCCGCGCGCCACGGCCGCGTCCACCACGCGCCGCGAGGCGGTGACGGCGTCGCGGGCCGCATCGCTCAAGGCAACCGGCCGACCCTCGCGGGCCACGGCCTCGAGCCCGGCGAGGTCGAGCGACGCGCCGTCGATCACGAGCGCCGCGGACTTCTGAGGTGTGCTCATCGGGCGCGACGCCATGCTAGCACTCGCTCCGCCTTGTTGGCCGGAGCGCACCGCGGATAGAATGGCCGACTCGACATGCCGAACATAGTGATCGCGGGCGCCCAGTGGGGCGACGAGGGCAAGGGCAAGATCGTCGACCTGCTGGCGGCGCGCGTCCAGGTGGTGGCGCGCTACAACGGCGGCCACAACGCCGGCCACACCGTGATCGTGAACGGGAAGCGCTTCGTGCTGCACCTGATCCCGTCCGGGATCCTGCACTCCGGGATCCTGTGCGTGATCGGCAACGGTGTCGTCGTCGATCCCGCCGCTTTCGAGAAGGAGATCGCAGACCTCGGGAAGCTCGGCGTCGAGATAGGCGACAACCTGGTGCTCTCGGACCGCGCGCACCTGATCCTGCCGCACCACCGCGGGCTCGAGGCGCTCTCGGAAGAGGCGCGCGGGGCGCGCAAGATCGGCACCACGCTGCGCGGGATCGGCCCAGCGTACGAGGACAAGGCCGGCCGGCGCGGCGTGACGCTCGGCGACCTGCTGCGGCCGGCGACGCTCCCCGAGAAGCTCGCGGAGGCGCGCCGGCACTACGAGCAGGTGCTGCGAGGCGCCGGCCGTGCGCCCGACGTGGATTGGGAGCGGGTGATCGCCGACCTCTCGGCGTTCGGCGAGCGTCACCGCGGCCGCATCCGGGACGTGTCGCTCGTGCTGCACCAGCAGATCGCGCAGGGCTACTCGGTCCTGTTCGAGGGCGCGCAGGCGGCGCTGCTCGATCTGGACCACGGCACCTACCCGTACGTCACCTGCTCGGCGGCAGCCGCGGGCGGCGCCGCGACCGGCACCGGCGTGCCACCGACGCGGATCGACGGCGTCCTCGGCGTGGCGAAGGCGTACTGCACCCGCGTCGGGACGGGCCCGTTTCCGACCGAGCTCGCGGGTGATCTGGCGCACGCGATCCGCGAGCGCGGCGGCGAGTACGGCGCCACGACGGGCCGCCCGCGCCGCTGCGGCTGGTTCGACGCGGTCGCGGCTCGCTACGCGGTGCGCCTGAACGGTTTCGACACGCTCGCGATCACGAAGCTCGACGTGCTCGACGAGCTCGCCGAGATCTCCGTCTGCACGGGCTACCGCTTCGAGGGACGAGCGCTCGACGAGATGCCGGCCGACTCGTGGGTGCTCGCGGCCTGCGAGCCCGTCTACGAAACGCTTCCCGGCTGGCGCTCGCCGACCGTGGGCCTGCGCGAGTGGCGCGAGCTGCCCGAGAACGCGCGCCGCTACGTCGAGCGGCTCGGCGAGCTGGTCGAGGTCGAGATCGGTGTCGTCTCGACGGGCCCCGACCGCGAGCAGACGATCGTGCGCGCCGAGAGCGCGCTCGCGCGCTGGTTCGCGTGAGCCGGTGCCGCCGGGCCGCGCATGCTAACATCGTAGGGCTAAAGGGCGCGCGCCCGTAGCTCAACGGTAGAGCAAGAGCCTTTTAAGCTCGGGGTTCCGGGTTCAAGTCCCGGCGGGCGCACCACGAGCTTGCTGCCCTCCGGGACCGCTGCCAGCCCATGGCCCGGCGCGATTCGGACATCTGTTACCGACGGTAGCGAAAATGGACGCGCAGGCTGTCAGGCCGCCCCGGCGCGAAACAGGACAGGAATCGCATAAGTCGTGCTTTTTCAATCCTGATAACCCCGGTATGCGGCTTGCGTATCCGTCCGGCGTGATGAAGATCCTGCACCATCGCGCGACTCGCCACTTCATCGCCCTTTTGGTCGGATGCCGCTGCAGAGCTCGTTTCCTGCACCGGCTGGACCGCCCGGTCGTCACCTGCGTGCAGTGCGGGCGCGTGGACGACTTGGGGCGAATCTTCGACAAGCTCCGTGCGGCGCGAGACGCCGAGCGGAGAAGGGCGCCGAAGGCGGCACGTCGAGCGAGAACTCGCGCCGCCTGAGCGAAGCCCTTTAGGCTCGTCGCTCCCTGAAAAGGCCCCGTCCAGGGCCACGCGGTAGAATGCCGCGGTGAAGGGGGCCACCCGGGCCGCGAAGAAGCTCGCGAAGGACAAGAGGGCCCGTGGCCTGAGCCGGGCGCAGCTGCGCGCCCTGCTGCCCGAGGTCTGGACCCTCGTCAAGCCGCGCCGCCGGCTGCTCGCGGTCGCCTTCGTGCTGATGGCCGTGAGCCGCGTCGCCGGCCTGGTGCTGCCGGTCTCGACGAAGGCGTTCATCGACGACGTGATCGGCCGCGGCCAGGTCGAGAAGCTCCTTCCGCTCGTGCTCGGCGTGCTGGCGGCGACCGTCGTGCAGGGACTGACGGCCTTCGCGCTCGTCCAGCTCGTCTCGAAGGCGGCCCAGAAGCTGATCGCCGAGATGCGGGTCAAGGTGCAGGAGCACGTCGGCCGGCTGAGCGTCGCCTTCCACGACCAGACGCGCTCGGGCGATCTGGTCTCGCGGATCATGAACGACGTCGAGGGCTTCCGGAACCTGATAGGCACCGGGCTCGTCGAGCTCGCCGGCGGGCTGCTGACGGGGAGCCTCGCGTTCGCGGTGATGCTGCGGCTGAGCGCGCCGGTGACAATGCTGACGTGCGTCGCGATCGCGGCCTTCGCGCTCGTCGTCTACCGCGCCGTCAAGCTGCTCGGCCCGATCTTCCGCGAGCGCGGCCAGATCTACGCCGAGGTGACCGGCCGGCTGACCGAGTCGCTCGCCGGCGTTCGCGTGGTGAAGGCGTACGAGGCCGAGGGCCGCGAGGCGGCCGTGTTCGCCACCGGCATCCAGCGCCTGCTCGACAACGTCTTCCGCACGCTCACGGGCACCTCTACGCTCTCGCTCGCCTCGACGCTGCTGCTCGGCGTCGTCGGCGCCGGTGTCCTCTACGTGGGCGCCCACGAGATCCTGGCGGGCCGCATGACGGTGGGCTCGTTCTTCACCTACACCGTGCTGCTGGGCTTCCTGGTCGCGCCGCTCGTGCAGATCGCCACGATCGGCTCGCAGCTCAGCGAGGCACTCGCCGGCGTCGAGCGGACCCGTGAGCTACTGAACGAGGCGCGCGAGGACGCCGATCCGCGGCGAACCGTCGAGCTCGCGCAGATCGAAGGCCGCATCGAGTTCGAGGACGTGGGCTTTGCCTACCGCGAGGGCGAGCTGGTGCTGCAGGAGGTGACGCTGCGCGCCGAGCCCGGAACCGTCACGGCACTCGTGGGCCCGTCCGGGGCCGGCAAGTCGACGATGATCGGGCTCGTGTGCGCGTTCCACGCGCCGACGAGCGGCCGCGTCGTCGTCGACGGCGTGGACCTCGCGACGGTGAAGCTCGATAGCTATAGACGCCAGCTCGGTGTCGTGCTGCAGGAGACCTTCCTGTTCGACGGCACGATCCGCGACAACGTGGCGTTCTCGCGGCCCGCGGCGAGCGACGAGCAGGTCCGCGAGGCCTGCCGCATCGCCCACGTCGCGGAGTTCGCCGAGTCGTTCCCGGACGGCTACGCGACCGTCGTGGGCGAGCGCGGCGTGAGGCTCTCCGGGGGCCAGCGCCAGCGCGTGGCGATTGCGCGCGCGATCCTGGCGGAGCCGCGCATCCTGATCCTCGACGAGGCGACCTCGAGCCTCGACTCCGAGTCGGAGGCGCTCATCCAGGAGGGGCTGTCCTGGCTCATGAAGGGGCGCACCACCTTCGTGATCGCGCACCGGCTCTCGACGATCCGCCGCGCCGACCAGATCCTGGTGATCGAGAAGGGCCGCGTCGTGGAGCGGGGCAGCCACCCCGAGCTGCACGAGCTGGGCGGGCGCTACCGGGAGATGTACGACCGCCAGCACGGCGTCGAGTCGAACCTGTTCCTCGCACCGGGCGAGGGAGGCGACGCGGAGGAGCCCGAGGGCGAGCCCGCGGGCGCCGGCCGCAAGGGCTCGACGCTGGGGCTGATCGATCCGTGACGGCGCCCTCTCCCTTCCAGGATGCGATCGTGCTGGCGCCGCTCACGGTCGGCGGCAACCTGCCGTTCCGCCGGCTATGCGTGGAGCTGGGCGCCGAGGTCACGTTCGGCGAGATGGCTGTCGTGCGCAAGCTGCTGGGCGGCAGCCCGAGCGAGTTCGCGTTGCTGAAGAGCCATCCCGACGAGCCCTTCTTCGGCGTGCAGCTCGCCGACAACAAGCCCGACACGCTGGCCGATGGCGCGCGGCTCGCCGAGTCGCGCGGCGCGCGCTTCGTGGACCTGAACTGCGGCTGCCCGATCCACGAGATCACGCGCCGCGGCCTGGGCGCGAGCCTACTGAGGAAGCCCGCGCGGCTCGGCCGGCTGGTGGCCGCGATGGCGAAGGCGGTGAGCGTGCCCGTCACGGTGAAGCTGCGCGTCGGCTGGCGCGAGGCCGAGGCGAACGTGGCGCAGGTCGCGCGCGTCTGCGAGGAGAGCGGCGCCGCCGCGATCTCGATCCACGGCCGCAGCCGCGAGCAGCGTTACAGCCGCGCCGCCGACTGGGAGATCGTGGGCCGGGTGGCGGCCGAGCGCGGCGTGCCGGTGATCGGCAACGGCGACATCCTGACCCACTACGAGGCGCGCGACCGGATGAGCCGCCACGGCGTGCGCTCGGCGATGCTCGCGCGCGGCGCGCTGATCAAGCCGTGGCTGTTTCGCGAGATCCGCGAGGGGCGCAGCTGGCTGCCGTCGCCGCAGGAGCGCTTCGCGGTGCTGTGGCGGTTCGTGGAGCTGCTGCGCGAGCACTTCGGCATCGACGAGCGCGGGCAGAAGCGCATGCGGCGTTTCCTGCCGTGGCACCTGAACTTCTTCTGCCGCTACGTCCCGCTGCCCGAGGAGGAGTTCGGGGAGCCGTCGCGCGAGCATCCGCTGCTGCAGTCGCGGCTCCAGGCGCCGCCGCCCTCCTCGCCGCTCGAGCGGCTGCTCGGCGACGCCCGAGCCGAGGTCCACCTGCGGTTCGCAGAGGAGCTGCTGGTCGCCGCGACGCAGGACGAGGCGCTGGCGCGCGCCGACGTCCTCGCGCGCTCCCTGCCGGACGAGTCGCAGGCTCCCGAGCTGGAGGTCGCGCGGTCCGAAGTGGCCGGCTGAGCGCGCTCGCCGGCGCCTAGCGGAAGTTCTCGATCAGCATCAGGTCGGCGCCGCGGTTGATGGGAGCCACGAACAGCACCGTTGCCGAGTCGGGAGAGACGGCGAGCCCGACATTGCCGGGGGCGGCGGCCAGCGTGCCGAGGAGCTGGCTTCGACCGCTTTTCGCATCGAGCCGATAGAGTGGAGAGTCGGCTCCGACTGGGACGCAGCCTAGGTAGTACATCGCGTCCGGACCATCCGCCAGGCTTCGGCCCTGCACGCAGTCGACGACCTTGCGCGCGGGTCCGTTCGGCAGCTCGAGCCGGAGGAGCGGCGAGGAGCCGTCGCGCTGGGTGTAGAAAAGGCTCCTGCCGTCGGGGGACTCGCGCGCCAGCAGTCCGCCGTCGCGCGTCAGGCGCTGCGGCGCTCCGCCTGCGAGCGGAACCCGGCTGATGTCGCGGCCGCTCGCGTGGTCCGCGCGGAAATAGAGGAAGCGGCCGTCGCGGGAGAAGCTCGCCATGCCGTTGGTGAGCGGCCCGTCTGTGATCCGGCGCGGCACTCCCCCTTCCGCGTCGACGACCCAGACATCCGCGTATCCGTCGTCGCCGCGGGACTCGAACGCGACCAGGCGGCCGTCCGGAGAAAAGCGCGGCGTTCCCTGCCAGTGGCCAGGTCCGTGGGTGAGCTGGGTGGCGTTCGAGCCGTCGGCGTCGGCGAGCCAGATCTCCTGGCGCTCGCCCGAGCGACCCGACTCGAAGGCGATCCGGCGCCCATCCGGCGAGAAAGTTGGCGCGTAGTCGGGGAAGGAGGACACGACGATCGCGCGCGACGGACGCCCCGGCTCGAATCGATGGATGTCCACGTCGAAGGTCGAGTGCGTGAAGGCCAGGCGTTCCAGGGCGGGGGCGACAGCGGGGTTGAGGGCGCCCGGGGGTACGAACTCGAGGCGCTCGGGGAGCTCCTCGCCGGATGCCGCCACGCGCCAGAGGCGGGCGCGGTCCTGGCCGACGTGGGCGCTGCTGTAGACGATCGAGCGCCCGTCACGAGTCCACGTCAGCCCGACGATTCCCGCGGCCTGGCGCGTCAGCGGCCGTGGCGGGCCCGTCGGCGCGAAATCGGCGCCGACCTCGACGACATGGACGTTGCACGGCGGGAAGAGGCCCGCTCCGCAGGACGAGTAGGCGAGCCGGCGTCCTTCAGGCGAGAACGCGGGATAGGCGTCGTAGCCGGACGGCTGCGGGACGGTGATCGAGCGGGGCTCGCCTTCCTGCAGCGGGACGAGGTAGATGCCCGTGGCCGTTTCGTCGGCGCCGCGCCTCCGTCGGAGTGCCAGCCAGCGTCCGTCGGGTGACCATGCGATCTGTGAGGGGGCGACCAGGACGTCGGCGACCCTGCGCTCGGCCCCGCCCATGGGAGATACCAGGTGAACGCTCGCACCGGCGCCCTCGCGGTACCGCACGAACGCGATCTGCCGGCCGTCCGGCGACCAGGCCGGATACTGCTCCGACGCGGGATCGCTCGTCAGCCGGCGCACCTCCGAGGAGCCGATGATCTTCAGCCAGATGTCCCAGTTGGTTGGCGGCAGGGAGGCGAGCGCAGGAGCGGTCCCACTTTGCGCATCCCACGCGAAGGCGACCTGAGTGCCATCGGGCGAGAAGCTGGCGTCCCTTTCGTCGCCCTGCGACGCCGTCAAGGGCACGATCCGCGGCATCGGCGGCTGGGGCGCGCGCACGTTGCGGACGAGGAGAATCGCGGTGGCCGCGGCTGCCGCGAGGAGCAGCGCTGCGCCAGGCCGGAAGCGTAGCCATGGCCGCCCGACGGCTGCTCGGATCGGCGAGGAGACATCGTCCAGGACTTCCTCCAGCTCGACCTTGACGTCGGCCATGTGCTGGAAGCGCTTTTCGGGCTCCTTGCGCAGGCAGCGCTGGATGATCTTCTCCAGGTCCCTGGGGAGGTCCGAAACGAGCTCGCTCGGAGGCTTCGGCGGGGCGGCGAGCACGGCCGTGAGCGTCTCTACCTGCGAGTTGCCCGAGAAGGCGCGCCGGCCGGTCACCATCTCGTAGAGCACGCACCCGAATGCGAAGATGTCGCTGCGCGCGTCGACCGGCCCGCCGGCGACCTGCTCCGGCGACATGTAGCCCGGCGTGCCGGCGAGCCTGGCGGGCCCGCCCTGGAAGCGCTCGCGCGTCTCTTCGCTCAGCGTGTCGCGCTCGCCGCTCGACGGCTCCGGCACCGTCAGCTTGGCCAGCCCGAAGTCCAGGACCTTGGGCGCGCCCCCGGGCGTGACGACGACGTTCCTGGGTTTCAGGTCGCGGTGCACGATGCCCGCGGCGTGAGCGCAAGCGAGCGCGTCCGCGATCGGGATCGCGATGCGGAGCGTGTCGGCGAGCGACATTCGCGCGCGGACGAGCGCGTCCAGTGTCTTGCCCGGGACGTACTCCATGACGAGGAAGTCCATCCCGTCGGCCGATTCGATCTCGTGGACCGTGACGATGTGCGGGTGGTTGAGCGCCGAGGCGGCGCGCGCCTCCTGTTGGAAGCGCCGCTTGCGCGATTCGTCGGCGAGGCGATCCGCTGGCAGGACCTTGATCGCCACCTCGCGGCCCAGGCGCGTGTCCCGCGCGCGGTAGACCTCGCCCATCCCGCCCGCGCCGATTGGCGCCAGGATCTCGTACGCGCCCAGCCGATGGCCGACGGCAAGGCTCATGGCCCCGCGATTCTAGTCGAAGGCCCGCGCGGTCCGGCGTGGTAGCCTGCGCGTTTCGGAGAGAGGCGGCGTGTACGACAGGGCGCGCGCGAGAGCGATGTGGCTGGGACCGGGCGGCGGGCGCGAGGTGGCGCTCATCGCCTACCCGCTGATCCTCGGGCACCTGTCGTTCACGCTCCAGACGTTCGTGGACCGGCTGTTCCTGACCTGGTACTCGGCCGAGGCCGTCGCGGGAGCGGTCACGGGCCTCTTCGCGGTGTGGGCGATCATCGCGCTCTTCACGGGGACCGGCGAGTACCTGACGACGTTCGTGGCCCAGTACTTCGGCGCCGGGCGTCCGAAGCGGATCGGCGCGGCGATGTGGCAGGGGATCTACTTCTCGCTCGCCGCGGGGATCCTGATCGCGGTGCTGGCTCCGCTCGCAGGCCCGGCTTTCGATCTCGCGGGCCACGAGCACGCGCTGCGGCGCTACGAGGTCGAGTACGCGCGTGTGCTGATGTGGGGCGCCTTCCCCGTGATCCTGATGGCGACGCTCTCGACCTTCTTCGCGGGCCGCGGCGAGACGCGGGTCATCCTGTACGTGAACGTCCTCGCGACGCTCGTGAACGTCGCGCTCGACTGGCTGCTGATCTTCGGCAACGCCGGCTTTCCGGAGATGGGGGTCACGGGCGCGGCGCTCGGGACCGTGCTCTCGCAGGTGGCGGGTGCGGGCATCTATCTCGGGGCGATGCTGGGGCGCCGGCATCGCGAGGCGTACGACACGCTCGCCGGCTGGCGGCCCGAGCCGTGGCTCATCGCGCGGCTTTTCCGATTCGGGATGCCGACGGGCCTTCAGTACTCGCTCGAGGTCGCGGCGTTCGCCCTGTTCATGGTGATCGTGGGCCGCATCGGCACGCTCGAGCTGGCGGCGAGCGGGATCGCCTTCAACCTGAACATGATCGTCTTCTTCCCGATGGTCGGCCTCGCGATCGCGGTCTCGTCGCTCGTCGGACGCTACCTCGGGTCGGACCAGCCGGACGTGGCCGAGCGGGTCGTGGGCTCGGCCTTCGCGATGAGCATGGTCTACATGACGCTCTGCGGCCTCGTCTACACGCTGGGTGCTTCGCTGCTGCTCGCGCCCTACGGCGCCCATGCGGACACGGCGACGTTCCCGACCGTGGCCGCGATCGCGACCGTGCTGCTGCGCTTCGTGGCCTTCTACTCGATCTTCGACATGCTGAACCTGATCCACGCGGCCGGCCTGCGCGGGGCGGGCGACACGCTCTACCCGATGCTGCTCACGCTCGTGCTCGCCGTCTTCGCGATGCTGCTGCCGGCCGGGATCGGCTATGCTTTTTTCGGTTTCGGCGTCTATTTCGCCTGGTGCATGGCGACGCTCTACGTGTTCCTGCTCGGGATCCTGATGCGGCGGCGCTTCCGCGCCGGGCACTGGAAGGCGCTTCGAGTGATCGAGGCTCCGCTCACTCCCGATGCCAGCGCGAGCGCAGGAAGTGCGCCGCCATCTTCGGCCGCCGGTCCCGCGTGAAGACGCCTTTGTGGTTGAGGCCGGCCATGCGCAGGATGCCCTGGCCGGTCTTGAAGTCCGCGAAGTTCCACACGTGGAGCCCGGCGACGAACGGACGGCTCGCGGCCGTGTCGAGGTAGCGGCGCAGGAACTCGACCTGGTACTCCTCGCCCCACATCTCCTCCGGCTGGCTGTGGACGCCCGCGGCCGTGTCGGCGCCGAACTCCGTGATCACGATCGGCTTCCGCAACCGCTCGTGGAGCCCGTCGAGCTCCTTCGCGAGCGCCGCTGCCGCCGCATCCAGCCGCCCCCCGAGCGAGTACCAGCCGTAGTAGCGGTTGATGCAGGTGACGTCGAAGGGCGCCAGCCACTCGACGGGCCCGTTGCCGACGCCGACGACCGTCACCGGGCGCGAGGCGTCGCGGGCGCGAACGTGATCGTAGAGCGTCTGGAAGAAACGCGTGCCGGCCTCGACGGCGGCGGGCGGGGGTGGAGCGGGCGAGCCGGGGCTGCCGGCCATCGGCTCGTTGGCGACGCACCACATCACGACGCTCGCGTGGTTCTTGTCGCGCGCCACGAGCTCGTCGAGCGCAAGCTGGCACTGGGCAAGCCACTTGGCGACGAGATCCGGCTTTTCCAGGAAGTTGAGGCTCACCGCCGGGATCTCGTCGATCACCAGCACCCCGAGACGATCCGCGAGGTCCATCGCCTCCTCGGAGTAGGGGTAGTGGGAGGTGCGGTAGGAGTTGGCGCCCACCCAGCGCAGCAGCTCGTGGTCGCGCACGAGCAGCGGGACGTTCAGGCCGCGGCCGTTGATCGGGAAGTCCTCGTGCTTACCGAAGCCGGTGAGCGTGATCTCCTGGCCGTTCAGCAGCAGCCGGTCCCCGCGCACCTCGAAAGTGCGGACGCCGACGTCGAGCGTGTAGGAGTCGGTCGCGCGGCGGCCGTCGTCGAGCGTGAGGCTGAGCGGATAGAGGTGTGGGTCGCGCGGGCCCCAGGGCCGGACGTCCGGCACGCGGAGCGAGGCTTCGGCGACACCGTTCTGGAAGCGCAGCGCCGCCTCGATCGCGCCGAGCCGCGCGCGCCCGCGACCCGCGTAGCCGCCCGTGGCCTGCACGCGCACGTCCACGCGTCCGTCCTTGCCCTCGAGCGTCGTGCGCACCGTGACGTCGTCGATGTGCGTGGCCGGCACGGAGAAGAGCAGCACTGGCCGGTGGATCCCGGAGTAGGGGAAGAAGTCGTACGTGGTCGCGGGGTAGCCGCCCGTGAGCCCGGCGAAGCCGCCGGCGCCCGAAGGGCCGGCGGGCACGCGTTCCGGCAGCGACTTGTTCTCGACGCCGACAGCGATCGCCGTGGGACGGTCCCAGGCGATCCGGTCCGTGACGTCGGCCGCGAATGGCAGGTGGCCGCCGAAGTGCTCGGCCACGAGCGTTCCGTTCACCCACACCTTGCAGGCGTAGGTCGCCGAACCCACCCGCACGAAGACGCGCTGCCCGCGCCACGCCTGCGGGACCCAGGTCTCGGTCCGATACCAGGCGAGGCCGAGGTAGTCGCGCGCGTCGTCGAAGAGGTCGTTCCAGCTGCAGGGCACGGCGACGGTGCGCGGGGCGGGCAGCGCGTCGAACCAGCGCGCGGCCTCGCCCTCTTCCTTCGGGTCGAGCTGGAACTGCCAGAAGCCCGAGAGGTCGACTAGGCCGCGGTGGGCGTTCTGGCGCGGGTAGAGCAGTCCGCGCGAAGCCGCCGCCGTGCTGGGCGGCGCGGCCTGCTGCGACGCCGCCGACTCGCCGGATCCAGCGCCGTGGAACGCCGAAGCACCCACTCCGGCCGCCGTCGTCGTTTCGAGAAAGCGGCGCCTCGAGATGCCTTGCATGTCGTCCTCCGTGTCGATCGTGCGGCGGTCGGATCCTAACAGCGTCTCGCGCTGCCCGAAGGCGTCCGCTGGGATATCCTGAGGCGCATGAAGCGGAACCTCGAGCCGTACGACAACATCGTCGAGGTCGTCGGCTGGACTCCGCTCGTCCGCCTGCGCCGGATCGGGCGCGGCATCCGCACGCCGATCTACGGCAAGGCCGAGAACCTGAACCCCGGCGGGTCGGTCAAGGACCGGATCGGCCTCGCGATCATCGAGGGTGCCGAGAGCCGCGGCGAGCTCAAGCCCGGAGGGGTCGTGGTCGAGGCGACGAGCGGCAACACCGGCATCGGCCTGGCGATCGCCGCGGCGATCAAGGGCTACCGCTGCATCTTCACGATCCCGGACAAGATGTCGAGCGAGAAGATCCGGCTGCTGCGGGCGTTCGGGGCCGAGGTGATCGTGGTGCCGACGGCCGTGCCGCCCGATCATCCCGAGTACTACATCCAGAAAGCGAAGACGATCGTGGCGCAGACGCCGGGTGCCATCTTCGCGAACCAGCATTACAACGACGACAACCCCAAGGCTCACTACGCGACGACCGGTCCCGAGCTCTGGGAGCAGACGAAGGGGAAGATCACGCACTTCGTGTGCTCGCCCGGCACCGGCGGCACGATCACGGGCGCGGGACGCTACCTGAAGGAGAAGAACCCGAGGATCCAGATCGTCGCGGGCGACCCGGTCGGCTCGATCTACCGCGAGTACGCGAAGACGCACCAGAAGGGGCCGGGCGAGCCCTACAAGGTCGAAGGCATCGGCGGGGACAAGATCCCCACCTCGCTCGACTTCTCGGTGGTGGACGAGTGGATGACGGTCTCGGACGCGGAGGCATTCCGCGCCGCGCGCCGTCTCACGCGCGAGGAGGGCATCTTCATCGGCGGATCGGGCGGCCTCAACATCGTCACGGCGCTCGACGTCGCGCGCCGGATCGACGACCCCGAGGCCTGCGTGGTCACGATCCTGTGCGACACCGGCGAGCGCTACCTCTCGAAGCTCTACGACGACGCGTGGATGCGCGAGAACCAGATGCTCGAGTCGGAGCGCGTGACCGCGGGCCAGCTGCTGGGCCGGCACCCGGAGGCGCTGCCGCCGCTCGTGTCCGTGAGCCCGGCCGCCAACCTGCGGCAGGCCCTGAACCTGCTCACCACCTGGGGTATCTCGCAGGTGCCGGTCCTGGACGGCGACGACTGCGTGGGAGCGGTCACCGAGGGGCTGATGGCGCGGGTCCTCGAGGACGCCAAGCTGCTGGACCGGCCAGTCTCGGAGGTGATGGGCTCGCCGTTTCCGGTCGTCGACTCGGACATCCCCATCGACCGTTTGGTCACGATGCTCTCGAAGGAGACGCCCGCCGCGCTGGTGCGCGACGACGGGCGCCTGGTCGGGATCGTCAACCGCTACGACGTGCTGCGCCAGGTGGCGGGAATTGGCTAGCGGCGGCCCGGCGCGGGCCGGCTAGGGACGCAGCGAGACGCCGAAGTAGAGGCCGAAGTCGGTCGTGCTCTGCTGGCTGAGAATGTTCTCGGTCACGAACGCGTCGAGGCACGCGCGGCTGCCCAGGTCGAAGCGCCCCCCGATGTTGACCATCCAGTGCGTTCCCGGGTAGGTGTCGATGTTCGAGACCAGGCGGCTCGCGACGTCCGTTTCGACGACGGCGCTCACGACACGCGCCAGGCGCCACTCGAACGCCAGGTACCCGTGGAGCCGCGCCGCCTCGTACTCGACGCCGCGCACCGAGCCCGGATCCTGCGCGGTGATTCCGAGGCCGGTGAAGAGGGCGAAGCGTGCGGCGAGAGGCACGTCCACGGCGACCTGAGCGCCCGCGCCGAACCCGCCGCCTGCGTAGGCCCCCGTGCCCGTCGGCAGCAGGACGCGTGCGACGAGTGCCGTCCGTGCCCCACCGTTCTCACCGGCGACGCGCCAGCGGCTTTCGAGCTCGAGCGGACCGAGGCCAAGGCCTTCCTGACCGTTCCACGAGAACCCCGCACCGGAACGGGTCCGGCCTTCGACGCGAAACGCATCGCGCCGGAACTCCGGCCTTCGGCCATCCGGCAGGTTCGCGAGCCGGTGCCAGGCGTCGATGAACCCGTCGAGCATGCCCCCGCCGCGGTCGTGCAGCGTCGCGCGCAGACCCACGTCGAGGCTGGCCGTGAGGCCGCGGCGCAGCAGCAGGTCGAGCGTCGCGGTCTCGCCGTCGACGAGGAAGCGCCGATCCTTCGGGGCCTCGCCGGGCTTGTCCTGCGTCCAGGAGAAGGAGTTGGACCACAGGATGCTGCTGCGCAGCTCCCAGCGCCCGGCCGCGACCGGCTGCGGTGACACCGCCGGCAGCGTCAGCCGCGACTGGGCGAGCAGTTGCCCGTCGCGGATCTCCGCGGGCCCGCGTGAGGAATAGGAATTCGCCCCGGCGTTGCCAGGTTCCTCGGCCGCGGCGGCCGAAGAGCAGAGGATGAGGAGGCCGGCGAAGTGGTTCTTCAGAGGAGTGTCAGCGCTGCGCGCACACGTTCAGGATAGCCCATGCGCCGACTCCCGCAACTCGATACGATTCCGACGTGCCGGTGTCAGCCAGCGCGACGCGACGTTTGTTCACTTGCACGCTGCTTTGCATTCTGCCGATACCAGCACTTGCTCAATCCAGGGGTTCGGATCTTCCCAGGAGTTCCCCCCCGGTGTCGGACTGGGCCAATCGCGTGATGGCCAAGGACTCGAAGGTCCGGGCCGACGCCGAAGCCGCCCTGGTCCAGGGTGCGGGGCGTTCGCTGCCTGTGCTGAGAGAGTTCCTCAACGGTCCCGATGGAGACCTGCACCTGGAGACGTTTGAGATCATCCGGCGGATCGGACCGGCGGCCATTCCGCTGCTTCTGGAACTGCTTCGGCACGAGCAGGTCTCCTTCCGGCGCAGCGCCGCTGATGCCTTGATCGACCTGGCCCCCGATACGGAGTCGATTCAACCGGCGCTCCGACGGGCACTGAGAGACGAGGATTCGCACGTCGCGGGCGATGCCGCACGTGCCCTGGGCGCCCTGGGCCAGAGCGCCAGTCCTTCGGTAGGCGCTCTGGTCACGGCTCTCTCGCACGAGGATGCTTACGTCCGCGTCTACGCGGCGGAGGCTTTGGCGTCCATCGGTCCGAAGGCAAGTGCTTCGATCCGGGGTCTCGCCAGAGCCCTGGCCGATCCGATTCCCGGGGTGCGGTGGGCGGCGGGTGAAGCCCTCGCGAGCATCGGCCCGGCCGCGCAATCCGCGGTGCCGCAGCTGATCGAAGCCTTGAAGGACGAGTTCCTCTACGTGCGCATCTGCGCCGCTGGCGCGCTGGGAAGCCTCGGGCCCAAGGCACAAGCGGCCCGTGAGGCGCTCCGGGCGGCCGCAAGCGATCCCAGGATGCGTTACGAAGCGGAGTGGGCGCTCAGGCGAATCGCTGGCGTCGAGTCTGGAGAGCCTGTCGCCTCGCCCGCTGTGCCCGCGCCTTCCGTCGCGTCACGACCCCAGACGGCCGTGGCTCAGACGGGCAATCCTCCGGTGGACTGGGACACGACGACCGGGCGGAACATCGTCTGGAGCGTCGAGCTGGGAAGCGAGACGTATGGCCGTCCCGTGGTTGCGGGCGATGCGGTCTATGTGGGTACCGACAACGCCAGGCAGATGAACCCCGCCTTTCAGGAAGACGCCGGCGTGCTCATGGCCTTTCGGG
>DATBSL010000301.1:0-3341 GCA_036559805.1 Vicinamibacteria bacterium | reverse complement strand
TCTTCAGCACCGCCGCCGTCACCGCGGGCCTCACGCGCGCGACGCTGTCCGCGCTCGGCCTGGAAGGCCCCCTGGCGCGCGCGGCGCCGGCGCTGCTCGTCACCCTGCTCGCCGCCGTGGTCGCATCCGGCCTGCGCCTGTCGGCGCGAGTCTGGACGAGCCTGACCGTGGCCAAGCTGCTGCCGCTCGTGCTCCTCGTCGGGGCGTTCGCGCTCGCGTGGGGCCGGATCCCGCTGCCGGCCGGCTCGGCTCCCGAGGCGAGCTGGCTGCGCGCCGCGCTCACGGTGGTGTTCGCGTGCCAGGGGTTTGAGATCGTCCCGGTGATCGCTGGCCAGGTGCGGGCCTCCGCGCGGGCCGTGCCGCTCGCCACGGTCGGCTCGCTGGTCCTCGCGGTGGCGCTCTACCTAGCGCTCGTGCTCGCCTGCGTCACGGCGCTGCCCGGGCTCGCCGCGGCGTCGGCGCCGCTCGCGGAGACGGCCGCCGTGCTGGGCGGCCCCGGCCTCTCGAGCCTCGTCGCCGCGGGCACCAGCATCTCGGCGCTCGGTATCTCGTTCGGGATGATGGTCACGACGCCGCGCTACCTCTCGGCGCTCGCCGCGGGCGGCCGCGAGCTGTTCGGGCTCGACCGGATCTCCGCGAAGGGCGTGCCGATGCGGGCGCTCTTCGTCACGTGGCTCGTGGTCTCGACGATCGTGAGCCTGGGGGAGCTCGGCCAGCTGTTCGCGCTCTCGGGCATCGCCGTGCTCACGCAGTTCGGAACGAGCGCGCTCGCGCTGCTGGTGCTGGCGGCGCGCCGTGAGCGCGGGCTCCGGCTGGCGCACGCGTGGCCCGCGCTGCCGACTCTGGCCGTCGCCGCGACGCTCGTCGCCGCCGGAGCCACGGCGCGCGAGGGCCTGGTGGCGTCCGTCGCGTTCGTGCTCGGGCTCGGCCTGCTCCGGCTGGCTCGGCCGCGGAGCGGGCCCCAGGGCCCGCCGGCCGCGGCGTAGGAGGTCACGTGCTCCACTTCAAGACGATCATCGAGCCGTTCCGGATCAAGTCGGTGGAGTCGGTGAAGTTCACGGAGCGCGCGGACCGCGAGCAGGCGCTCGCCCACGCGGGCTACAACGTGTTCCTGCTCCGCGGCGAGGACGTGCTGATCGACCTCTTGACCGACTCGGGCACCGGTGCCATGTCGGCGGCCCAGTGGGGCGCGATCATGCAGGGCGACGAGACCTACGCGGGCAGCCGCTCGTTCTTCCGCTTCCGCGACGTGGTCCAGGACCTGACGGGCTTCCGCCACGTGATCCCCACGCACCAGGGCCGCGCCGCCGAGCGAATCCTGTTCCACACCGTGCTGAAGCCGGGCGACGTGGTGCCGAACAACAACCACTTCGACACGACGCGCGCGAACGTCGAGGTCGAGCAGGCGGAGGCGCGCGACCTGGTGATCCCCGAGGGGCGCGTGCCGTCGCAAGCGCACCCGTTCAAGGGCAACGTCGACCTCGCCGCGCTCGAGCGCACGCTCGAGAAAGACGGCGAGCGCGTGCCGCTCGTCATGGTCACCGTGACGAACAACACCGGAGGCGGGCAGCCGGTCTCGCTCGAGAACCTGCGCGGCGTGCGCCGCCTGTGCGACCGCTTCGGCAAGCCCTTCTTCCTCGACGCCTGCCGCTTCGCCGAGAACGCCTGGTTCGTGAAGACCCGCGAGGCGGGCCAGGGCGACAAGACCCCGAAGCAGATCGCGGCCGAGATGTTCGCGCTCGCGGACGGCTGCACCATGTCGGCCAAGAAGGACGGCCTCTCCAACATCGGGGGCTTCCTGGCGCTCCACGACGACGCCTGGGCCGAGCGCTGCCGCAACCTGCTGATCCTGACCGAGGGCTTCCCCACCTACGGCGGCCTCGCGGGCTACGACCTCGAGGCGGTCGCGCGCGGGCTCGAGGAGGTGGTCGAGGAGCCGTACCTGCACTACCGGATCCGCTCGATCGAGTACCTGCACGAGCGGCTGGTCGCCGCCGGCGTGCCGGTGATCCAGCCGGCCGGAGGGCACGCGGTCTACATCGATGCGCGGGCGCTCCTGCCCCACGTGCCGCCGCTCCAGTACCCCGGGATCGCTCTCGTGAACGCGCTCTACCTGGAAGCCGGCATCCGCGGCGTCGAGATCGGCAGCGTCATGTTCGGCCGCCAGCCCGACGGCAGCGAGCGCGTCCCGGCCATGGACCTGGTGCGGCTCGCGATCCCGAGGCGCGTCTACACGCAGTCGCACATCGACTACGTGGCGGAGGCCGTGATCGGCGTGGCGGGCCTGAAGCAGGAGCTGCGCGGCTATCGCATCGCGAAAGCGCCCGCCGTGCTGCGGCACTTCACGGCTGAGTTCGAGCCGCTCGTGGCGTGAAACCTCCGCTACCATAGCGCCGTGGCCCGGCGCCTCGATTTCAGGGACCATCGGCGCGAGCTGGGCGCGAACCGCTACGTCTACGCGGTCGTCTCGCGCCGCGCGCGCGGGCTCTCGATCGGCGTCAACCTCAACCCCGACAAGGCCTGCAACTTCGACTGCCCCTACTGCCAGGTGGACCGCACGACGCCGGGCGGCCCCTCGCGCATCGACGTGGACGCGCTCGCGGACGAGCTCAGGGACCTGCTCGGGCGCGCCGCGGACGAGCTGTGGGCCGAGGCGCCCTTCGACAGCGTGGAGCGCGAGCTGCGGGAGGTCGCGGACGTCGCGTTCGCGGGCGACGGAGAGCCCACGACGCCGCCCGAGTTCCCCCGCGCCGCGAGCGTCGTGCGCGAGCTGCGCGACCGCCTCGCCCCCGGGGTGCCGCTGCGGCTGCTGACGAACGCGACGCTCTTCCACAAGCCGAAGGTGCACGCGGCGCTCGCCGAGTTCGACGAGCTGTGGTGCAAGCTCGACGCGGGCAGCGAAGCCTACTTCCAGGTCGTCGACGGCACGCGCCTGCCGTTCCAGCGCATCCTCGACAACCTGCTGCTCGTCGCGCGCGAGCGGCCGATCGTGATCCAGGCGATGTTCCTGGCGCTCGACGGCCGCGGCCCCGACGACGTCGAAGTCGCGGCCTGGGCCTCGCGGCTCCGCGGGATCGTGGCCGGCGGGGGGCGCATCGACCACGTGCAGGTGTACACGATCGCCCGCGCGCCTTCGGACCCGCGCTGCGGCGCGCTCGATCCGACGCGGCTCGAGGCCATAGCCGCGAGCGCGCGCGCCGCCGGGCTCGACGCATCGGTCTACGCCTGAGCGCGTGCCGCGCCCCGCGGCTGCCCCAGATCGGACCGTTGTGGGACAAATTGACGATTTATGACTGTTTCTCACGACTATTGACCCACTCCCGGCCGAACGCATAAAGTCA
>DATBSL010000300.1:0-7761 GCA_036559805.1 Vicinamibacteria bacterium | reverse complement strand
GTCGCCACGCGCGACAGGCCGAGGTGCGCGAGCGCGAGGCCCGGGTCGAGCCGCAGCGCCTGGTGGAAGGCCCGCGAGGCCTCGATCCACACGTACGAGTGCAGGTAGGCGACGCCCTGGTCGTAGAAGGCCTGCGCCTCGACGGAACGTGTGGTGGCGGGATCGTGGACCTGTCCGCTGCCGCGGCCCGCGCCCGCCCCCTCGCGCAGCGCCACGGGCTTCTCGAGCAGCTCGCGAGGCACGTAGCCCACGGCCGCGCACGCGGCGTGGGGATCTTCGGCCGCTTGCCCGAAGGCGGGAAGGGGCAGCGCGGCGAGACAAAGGATCGGCAGGGCGATCTTCAAGCGCGTGGACCTCGTCGCCTGAAGGTAGGCCCGGCACGCCGTCGAGGTCAAGGCCGAGCCCCGGCCGGGACGCGCCCATCGGGCGGCGCGTCCCGGTACACGCGCTAGCGGCCTACTTCTTCGGCGTCCAGAACGCCGGGTCCTTGGCTTTCGTCGCGGCGTCCACGAAGCTCTGCTTCGGGTCCAGGCGATAGCGATTCGTCGAGACGTTGATGACGCTCTCCTTCATGAACGTGCCGAGCACCGTCATCTCCTCGGCAGAGGCATTCTTCATCGTGGCGTCGCCATCGGCCGCCATCTTGTCGAACTCGCCGAACGAGGCCACGGAGGAGAAGACGAGATACGTGCCGTCGGGGGCTCCGGCGACGATCCGGTACGTGCGCCAGCTGGCGCTCGGCGCGGAACGCGCCGTTGCCGCCTTGTAGGCGCCCGTGGCCGCGATCCAGGCGGGCTCGTGGCCGGGCCGGATGCGGAACGTGGTGATCTCCCAGTACCGCTGCTTCGCGAGATCGGGATAGGCGCCGTGGCTCAGCTCGGGAACCGCCACAGCCTGGAACGCGTTGGCTTCCGCCAGGAACTCGGAGTCGCCCTTCGCCAATCGATCCAGCTCCGTCGTCAGCCCGGGCTGTGTCTCCTCCCAGGCCATCGTCTCGCCGTAGGCCGCCTGCGACGCGTAGGGTGTCACGTACCAGACTTCCTGCGGTCCGGTGATCGCGTTGAGCGCGAGGTAGGGCGTCGTCGACTTGGCCTTCTCGTAGGCCGCCGGCCAGCCCGTCTCCCACTGGGCGTGCTCGGCCCCGCGCGCGGGCTTTAACTGCTCGCGGTAGACGTGGAGGAACTTCGGCTGCGTGTTCGGCACGCCCTGTGCGATCGCACTGGCGGACACGCCGGTGACGAGCACTAGCACGGCAAGGCTCATGGAGATCTTTCGCACTATCTGGGCACCTCTCTAAGGGTATCGACCGACGGCCGAAAGGCCGCCGGGCGCGACACGACGCGCCGCAGCCTCGGTCGAAGCCGTGGCCGCGTCGTGCACGGCAACTTGGCGGGGAACAGAGCGAGAGCCTCTACTGGCGAGGCTCTCCTGTCAAGGCCCTCAGAGCGCAGCCCGCGTCGTCAGTTCAGCAGACGCACCTGTCCGCGAATCTCGCCGCCCGGGTAGGTCGTGCTGTGGAAGTTCACGTAGGCGGTGCCGGCGCGCATCTCTTCGATCAGGGTGTTGAAGTCGAAGCCACCCTGCATGTCGGCGGCCGTGAACGAGCCTTCCGTGATCGTGCCCTGGGTGATGCTCAGCGCCGGATTCTGGAACTGCAGCAGGAACACGCGCACCGGTCCGTTGACTCCCGCGGCGCCCGAGTGGATGTGGCCCTGCGTGTAGTTGTTGAGGTTCGACGCGATCGCGATGTAGGTCACGGTGGTGCCGTCGAACGTCATGCGGGCGACGCCGCTCGCTCCGCTCGCGCGCGCCGGGACCTCGTTGTCGGGGCTCAGGGCCGCGTCGAAGTAGGTGAGGTCGCTGTCGTCGCTGCACGCGCCGCCGAACGTGGCGGCCAGGAGAACGGCGAAGATTGCGGCTCGACGCATGCTCTACCTCCCGAGGCGGATCGCCCGCCTCATCGAATGACGATCGTGCCTTGGAGCGCCGTGTTGGTGGACTGTCCGTGGTCGTGAAAGCCGCACGTGCGCGCGCTGCCGAAGACACCGGTCTGGCGCGACTGCCCGGGAGCCAGCGCGGAAACTTCGTTGACCGGCGGACACAACTCGTGCGTCGGGTGCGGGTCCGAGGACATCTCGTGAGGCACGCCGTCGTTGTTGGTGAAGATGACGCGGCTGCCGACCGTGATCTCGAGCTGCTTGGGGCTCACGCCCGCAGGGCCTATGGTGATGGTCGGTCCGCCCGACGGGGGCAGCGTCGTGGTCGGCGTCGACGAGCCCCCTCCCGGGGAGGCCGATGACCCGCCGCACGCCGAGAAACTCATCAGCAGTGCGGCAATCCACCGGCGCGTGTTCATGCACACCTCACTCCTTCGGGAACGGTTGACCCTTGGGAGGCAAGAGCCGTGCCGGCGGTGTGATCACGGCAAGTCGTTGGCCAGCCTGGATGTGACGTCGGCACGCGCGTTACGCCGAGCGTAATAGTGTTACAGGGTTTGAAAGAGTTCCTAGAACTCCACCCACATCCCGAGCGTCACGCGCGCCTCGGTGTCCTGGAAGAATTCGCCGAGCGGCGGCCGTCCGTACGCGTACTCGACGCCGAAGCGCCACGTGCGCCCCGCGCCCGCCGCCGCGAGGCCGCCCTGGAGCGTGAAGTCGGGGTTGAAGTCGCGCTCCTGCCACATCTGCAGGTCGAGCGCCCCGTACCACGCGAAGCCTCCGAAAAGCGTTCGCTGCGACTGCCACTCGACGCCCAGCTGCGCGCGCCACGGCTCCTGCAATTCGTCGTCGAGCTGGTGGTACGCCACCCCCAGGTCGGCGTAGCCGCTCCACGCCGGAGCTAAGCGGTAGCGGGCGCCCACCGCGAGCTCCTCGCGCGAGTAGCCGAGGCGGGTGCGCCCGGTGCGCTCGATGTACTCGTCCCCGATGTGGGCCGAGCAGTGCAGGATGCCGACCTTGTACGAGAGCCGCGAGCTGGAGGCCGTCGTCACGGTGAAGCCGTAGTTCCCGTCCCAGCCGATGTTGTCGAGGCTGTTCTGCGAGTCAAAAACGGCGTCGAACCCGGCGTCGAGGCTGATCTGCCAGGAGCGGCCGCCCGGCTGCGCCGCGTCCCACCGCGCCACGCCCATGCGCCCGCCAGCCCTCAGCATCGTGCGGGTGCCGCTCGTCTCGGGGATCTCGGTTCGCGTGTGGAACTGGACCATCGCCCCGTTGCCCGTCCGGTGGGGGTCGGCGACGTAGGGGGGGTAGATGTCGCCGGCCGGGAAGAGCGACACGACTCGTTTCGAGTCTGGCTCGGGAGTCGCGACCGCGACCGGCGCGGGCTGGGCTGGTGTGACCGGCGAGGGCGGCGCTGCGGGGATGGGCTCGGGCAACGGTGCGGGCAGCGGCTCGGGTGACGGGCGGTCCTCGGGCGCCGGCACGGCCACTGCTTCGGGAAGCGGCCGCTCCGCCTCTGGGCTCACGGGCAGCTCGAGCTCGAGCGGCGGGCCGTCGGGAGCGAGATCCGCCCCATCCGTCCACTGGAACAGGCTCGGACCCGGCAGGTCGTCGGGACCGAGGCCATAGAAGAGGTTGACGCGGTCGACGCGCGCCGATCCGGAACCGGGGACGAGCGGCGGCTCGTTGCCGCGCGGCGGCCGCGTGTGGGCCCGCAGGCGCAGCGCCCGGACGTCGCTCACCGACCGGCCCGCGGGCAGCGCCACCGCCGCACGGAAGCAGCCGCTGCGCGCGACGCGGAAGTCGGACCGGCCCGCGTCGGAGGCGTGCCAGGCGAGCGTGCCGTCGGCTGCGGGGAGGCCCGCGTCGAAGGCGAGCCGCGCGTCGCTCACGTTTCCGCAGGCCTCGAGGTGCGCGAAGCGGCGCGGCTCGGGGATCCGTTTCGACCCCGGCGCCGCCGTGTCGGACACCAGGCCCTCGCGCCTCACCTCGGACACCGATACGGCGTAGGTCCACGGGTTCGCGTCCATCACGGCCTCGCGCGAGACGCGATCGAGCGTGAAGGGCTGCGGGACGAGCGCTATGCGCGGCGTCTGCGACCCCCGGTCGCTCACCATGTTGTTCTTCGTGTCCACGTAGAGCACCGGGTGTTGACCCTCGAGGCGGCCCGTGAAGGCCTTCATCACGTGGTCCTTGCCCTGGTAGACGGCGCCGCGAACGGCTCCCGCGGCGTCGAGCTCGACCGAGTACACGTGCTCGATGTCGGTCGCGCGGCCCCAGGTCGCCATCAGGCGGTCGAGCGGCGTACCGCCGTCCTCGTGGCTGAACACGATCGAGTAGCGCAGCTCGCGCCCCCCGTCCGCGCCAGGCACCGTCTCGACCCAGGCGACGAGCGGCACGTCGGAGAAGCGGCCGATCGTGCCCTTGCGTGTGTGGACGATCGGCGCGTGGGCGAGCGCCTCGTGCCGCGCGTCGTCCGCGGCCACGCTCTCGAAGCGCACGCTCTCGACCCGCACCCCGCCCGCCCCCGGCGCCGAGCGCGAGGTGTCGTGCGCGAGCTCGAGGCGGTGCTCGCCCGGGCCGAGCGCCCCCAGCAGGACGCGGTACTCGCCGCGCGTGCCGCGCGTGAGCACGAGGTGCTGCGACGGCCGGCCGTCGACCGTCAAGGCGAGCACGGCCGCCTCGCGCCCGCGCACGCCCCACTGGCACTGGGCGCACGACACGTCGATCGCGGCCACGACCTCGGCCGGCCGCTCGAGCGTGAAGGCTTGCTGGTGGAGGGGGACGGGGGGAGCTAGGAGCAGGAGCAGGGGGAGTGGCGTCATTCAGGGTCCTGAATCCTATCAAGGCGAGCGATCACAGGCTTGTCACGGGGGTGCCCCGCGGGTGTACGATCCGCCAGTCACCATCGCGCCACTACAACTCCTGACGTGGAGGTACTCATGAAGCGCCTGCTCGCGTGCGCAGCCCTCGCGTTGCTCTCGATTCCCGCGGAAGCTCAGGTAGACCGCGCCACGGTCTCCGGGACGGTCAAGGACCCGACGGGCGCCGTCCTCACGACGGCCTCGATCGCGGTCACCCACGCCGGCACGAACGCCACGACGCGCGTGCGAACCACGGGCGACGGCGTCTATCTCGTGCCGAACCTGGCACCCGGCACCTACACGATCACGGCCGAGGCGCAGGGCTTCGGCTCGCAGTCGCGCGCCGTGATCCTCGAGGTGGGCGAGCGCGCGCGTATCGACTTCGAGCTCGGGGTCGGCGGCATGAGCGAGGCCGTCGAGGTGGCGGAGGCCACGCGCCTCATCAACACCACGCAGTCCGCGGTCGGCACCGTGATCGACCAGAACGCCGTCGCGAAGCTCCCGCTCGCGATCCGCAACTGGGACGACATGCTGGCGCTCGTCGCCGGCGTGCAGGGCGACCGCTACAGCGAGGAGGGCGGCGCCACGGCACTCGGGCGCACGGGCGGCGTCAACGTCCACGGCAACCGGTCGCTGCAGAACAACTTCCTGCTCGACGGCGTCGACAACAACACGATCTCGACCAACGTCCAGGAGCTCTCGACGCAGGTCTCGCGCCCCTCGATCGACTCGATCGAGGAGTTCAAGGTGATCACGAGCCCCTACTCGGCCGAGTACGGCCGCTCGCCGGGCGCCGCGATCTCGGTGACGACCAAGTCCGGCACCAACTCCTTCCGCGGCTCGGTCTACGACTACTACCGCAACGAGAAGTTCGACTCGAACACGTACTTCAACGAGGACTTCCGGACCGAGCGCAGCCTGGCGCCGCTGCCCAAGTTCGCGAACGACCAGAACCAGTTCGGCGGCAGCCTGGGTGGCCCGATCATCAAGGACAAGGCGTTCTTCTTCGCCGACTACGAGGGCACGCGCATCACGCGCGGCGTCACGCGCATCACGCGCGTCCCGACGCTCGACGAGCGGCAGGGAATCTTCGCCGGCACCGTGCGCGACCCGCTCACCGGCCAGCCGTTCCCGGGCAACAGGATCCCGGCCGACCGGTTCGACCCCGTGGCGCGCTCGATCATGGACCTGCTGCCCGAGCCCAACACGCCGGGCGCCAACAACTACACACGGCCCGACGCGCAGGTGACGGACGACGCCGACCGCTTCCTCGGCCGCGTGGACTTCCGCCCGAGCCAGAACGACACGCTCTTCGCGCGCTACATCTACACGACGCGCAAGCGCGTGCTGCCCGGCTGGTTCGGCGGCATCGTCGACGGCACCGCGAGCTCGGCGCTCGGCGACCAGTCGATGAAGTCGCACGGCCTCGTGATGGGTTGGACGCGCATCCTGAGCCCGTCGCTCGTCAACGAGTTCCGCGTCTCGTACATCAACGCCGACTCGGACCTCGTGCAGGTGCCGTTCGGCCAGGATCCGCCTGCCGGCGCCGTCGTTCCCGGCGTGCCGGTGGACTCGCTCTTCAGCGGCGGTCTCACCGGGATGAACATCATCGGCTACTTCGGCGGCGGCGCGAAGATCGGCTCGCCCAATTTCTCGCCCAAGTTCCAGCACACGCAGCAGTACGAGTTCCTGAACACGATCTCGTGGCTGAAGGGCAACCACCAGTTCAAGTTCGGCATCGACGTGATGGCGCCGATGAAGAACGAGTACATGGACGTGCCCGCCACGCGCGGCGACCTCACTTTCCGCGCGACGTTCTCCGGCCAGGCGGTCGGCGACTTCCTGCTCGGCTACGTCTCCGACACGCTGCTCACGACGCCGTGGGTGGTGGACCAGAGGATGTGGGGTGCGTCGTTCTTCGTGCAGGACGACTGGAAGGTGAGCGCCAAGCTCTCGCTGAACCTCGGCCTGCGCTACGACTACATGACGCCCTCGTACGAGGCCAACAACCGCATGGCCAACTTCGATCCGGCGACGGCCACGCTGATTCAGGCCAAGGACGGCTCGATGGAGGACCGGGCGCTCGTGAGGCCCGACAAGAACAACTTCGCGCCGAGGGTCGGCTTCGTCTACCAGCTCGGCGACACCATGATCCTGCGGGGCGGCTACGGGATCTTCTACAACCAGTTCGACCGCATCGGCAGCGAGGACCAGATAGCACTCAACCCCGGCACGGGCCTCGTCAGCCTGCAGCCGGTGACCGCGAGCGTCGCCAGCGGACCGCTGATGCTGCTGCGCAACGGCTTCCCGCCGGGATACCTCGACCCGGCGCGGATCGACCTGTCGCGCGCCGTGATCCGCGGCGCCGACCGCGACTCGCCGAAGGCGCAGATGCACCAGTTCGGCTTCGGCGCCCAGAAGACGTTCGCCCAGGTGTGGATGGTGTCGATCGACTTCGTCGGCACCGAGGGCCGCGACCTGGCGAACCTGATCAACCTCAACCAGCCGCTCCCCAACGCAGCGGGCAACAACGCGCTCGGCCCGCGGCCGTTCCCGACGATCGGGCCGCAGATCCAGTGGCGCGAGGAGAACGGCGAGTCGCACTACAAGGGGATGGACCTGCAGTTCCAGAAGCGCTTCTCGGACGGGTACGCCTTCGGCCTCGCCTACACGCTCTCCGAGTGCGAGGACACGACCGCCGAGCACCTCGCGACCGGCGGCTCGCCCAGCCGCTCGCAGAACGCGCACGACCTCGAGGCGTGGCGCGGCCCCTGCGGCTACGACACGACGCACCGCCTGGCCGTGAACTTCGTCTACGAGCTGCCGTTCGCCAAGGGCGCCACCGGCGCCAAGCGGGCGCTCCTCGGCGACTGGATGATCTCCGGGATCTACGCGGCGCGCTCGGGGCGGCCCTTCACCGTGACCCAGGGCAGCAACAACGTGGGCCCGTACCACAACGG
>DATBSL010000299.1:0-2886 GCA_036559805.1 Vicinamibacteria bacterium | reverse complement strand
CGCGATCGGCCACAACGTGCGGCTGCGCAAGGGGCGCTACGGCAACGCCACGCTCAGCCGCTGGCCGATCCGGCGCGAGCGCAACATCGACCTGACGATCGGCTTCATGCGCCGGCGCGGCTGCCAGCACACGCGGATCGCCGTGCGCACGCCCGCCGGCGGGACGCGCCGGCTCGAGGTGTTCAACCTGCACCTGGGGCTCTCGGCGCGCGAGCGCGAGCGGCAGATGGCCCTGCTCGTGCGCTCGCGCGAGTTCGCCGCGCTGCCCTACGGCGTGCCGACCGTGATCGCGGGCGACACAAACGACTGGCGCTCGCTCTTGCGCCCGCTGTTCGTGGACATGCTGGGCTTCCGCTCCGCCACCGGCGGCAACGACGCGCGCGAGCGCGCGATCTCCACCTTCCCGTCGTTCTTTCCGCAGGGGGCGCTCGACCGCGTCTACCACCGCGGGCCGCTGCGCCTCGTCTCGGCGCGCCGCTGCCGGCTCGCGCTGTCGCGCGTCGCGAGCGACCACCTGCCGGTGATCGTGGACTTCGAGCTGTGACCCGCGTGCTAGGCTGAGCGCAGCATGAGCGAGCCGGCCCGGCCCTCCGCGCACGTGGCGTGGGCCCTCGCGGCCGCGGTGATCGGCGTCGCGCTGATCGTGACCGGCGGCGTCCTGTACGTGTTCCGCTCGGCCCGCAGCCTGCCGGCGGAGCTGGCCGAGAGCGGGCGCCAGGCCCTCGGCGAGCTGCGCGAGGTCGCCGCCGCCTTCCGGACCGGCAGCGTCACGACGTCCTTTCGCGGGGACGCGACGTCGATCACGGGCGCGACCCGCCTGCAGTTCGCCGAGCTCCGCCAGGTGGAGACGTTCGAGCGGCGCGACTCGGCGGCCGTGCTGTGGGGCACGCTGGCACTGCCCGACGTCGTGGTGGAGGCGCGCGTCCCGGTGGCTTACACGTACTTTCTCGACCTCGACAAGGAGTGGCGCTTCCGGCTCGAGCCCGACGTCGTGTACGTGACGGTCCCCGCCGTGGAGTGGAACCGGCCGGCGCCGGACGTCTCCGCGCTCCACTTCTCGGTGCGCGAGGGCAGCGTGCTGCGCGACGAGCAGCTCGTGCTCGATCGCCTGCGCGCGGAGCTGACGCCGCTGCTCGCCCGGCGCGCGCGCGCGCACGTGCCGCTCGTGCGCGAGACCGGCCGCCGCAAGGTCGAGGCGTTCGTCGAGACCTGGCTGGTGCAGCGCTTCTCCGACGGCAAGGCCTACCGGGCGCGGGTGGTGTTCGCCGACGAGCCACAGGCCGCGACGCCTTCGCCTCCGGCGCTCCCGTCGCCCGTGGGCTGACGGGCGGCGAGCGCCAGCGCTGGTGCCCGCCGTGGCATGCGGGCGTGGCAATCCCCTGCTAGGCTTGCGCCCGTGAAACTGCTCGCCAAGCTCGGCCTCGAGACGCGCCCGCAGCGCGCATGGGCGATCTACGACGTCGCCAACTCCGCGTGGATGACGACGACGATGACGGCGGTATTCCCGTACTACTTCCCCGAGATCGCGACGCAGGCTGGCCTAAGCGATACGACCGCCCGCGCGTACTTCGCCTTCGCGAGCGCACTCTCGGTGATCCTGGTCGGAATGCTGGGGCCACTCTTGGGCGCGATCGCGGACCTGCGCGGCAGCAAGAAGCGCTTCATGGCCGCCTTCATCGCGGTCGGGGTCCTGTGCTCCGCGGCGCTCTTCTACGCCGGCGCCGAGCGCTGGGCGATGGCGCTCGGCGTGTTCGTGATCGGCAACATCGCAGTGACCTCGAGCCTCGCCTTCTACAACTCGCTCTTGCCTTCGGTCGCCGCTCCGCACGAGATCGACCGGGTATCGACCGCGGGCTATGGAGTCGGATACCTCGGGGGAGGCCTGCTGCTCGCGGTGAACCTGGCGATGATCTCGTCGCCTGAGCGATTTGGGATCCCGAACGTGGACACGGCCGTTCGTCTGTCGTTTGTGAGCGTCGCCGTCTGGTGGGCGCTTTTCTCGATTCCAGTGTTGCGCCAGGTCGCGGAGCCGCCGCCCCGGCGCGAGTTGGGAGGGTCTGGCACGCGCGGCCTGCTGGCGGTCGCGCTGGGGCGGCTGCGCGAGACGTTTCTCGAGCTGCGTCGCCACAAGGACGCGGGCCTGCTGTTGCTGGCGTTTCTCGTCTACAACGACGCTATCAACACCATCATCAAGATGGGCGTGATCTACGGCGGAGAGCTCGGGTTCTCGAAGGCCTGGATGATGCTGACACTGGTCGTAGTCCAGCTCGTGGGCGTGCCCTTCGCGTTCGCCTTCGGCCTGATCGCCGACCGGATCGGCCCCAAGCGCACGATCCTGATCACGCTCACGGTCTACTCGGGCATCTCGATCTACGCATTCGCGCTCGAGACTCCCACCCAGTTCCTGGTGATGGGGATCTTGATCGCCACCGTGCAGGGCGCGGCGCAGGCGCTCGCGCGCTCGCTGTTCGCGACCATGATCCCGCGCCACAAGGCCGGCGAGATGTTCGGCTTCTTCGGCGTATTCGATCGCTTCGGTGGCGCCATCGGCACGCTGATCTTCGGCGTGACGCTCTCGCTGGTGGGGACCAGCCGGCCCGCGTTGCTGAGCCTGATCGTCTTCTTCATCGTCGGCGGATGGCTGCTCACGCGCGTGGACGTCGAGCGCGGGCGAAAGCTCGCGCGCGAGGCGGAAGCCGCGGCCGCCTGATCGCGGCGTCCGGGTTGTTACCTTCGGTTACTCGCTCCGGAACGAGTTGAGTGTGGGAGGCGCAAGAGCTGCGACCGGCACCCCGTCATGTACGCGTTATAGACTAGCGTCACGCATGACCGGAGCGAGCCTTCCCTGCCGCATCGCGCTGGCCATGGCGCTTTTCGGGGCCTTTT
>DATBSL010000298.1:0-1976 GCA_036559805.1 Vicinamibacteria bacterium | reverse complement strand
GGACGGCATCAAGGTCATCGTCGACCCCATGAGCCTGCGCCACCTCGACGGCGCCGAGGTCGACTACAAGGAAGACCTGATGGGCGGCGGGTTCGCGATCAAGAATCCGAACGCCAAGTCGACGTGCGGCTGCGGCCACTCGTTCCAGACCGGCGAGGGCGAGGCCGGCGGCGGCCACGGGCACGGCCACCAGCACTGAACCTTTCGGAACCGACTTTCCCCGCGCGGCCCGCGTCTCAAGGGCAGAACGGGCCAATAAGGAGGTTCCATGAAGGGTAGGATCGCCTTCACCACGGGCGCTGCCGCAGTCTTCCTCGCGTCCTTCTGTCTCGGGCTGGCCGACGTTCGGGCCGGCGGAGACGACGACGACAAGATCGAGACGAAGATCGTCGCGCGCTCGGGAAGCGGGCGGCTGGGCGTCACCATCGGCGACACGACGGGCGAGTCTCGCGGGGCGACGGTTCGCTCGGTCGCGGAAGACAGCGCGGCCGAGAAGGCCGGAGTCAAGGAAGGCGACGTGATCGTCCGCTTCGACGGCGAGACGGTGCGCAGCGCGAGTCACCTGACGAGGCTCGTATCCGAAACGCCCGCCGGCCGCGCGGTCGCGATCGAGGTGACGCGCGACGGCGCCACGCAGAAGCTGACGGCGACGCTCGCCGAAGGCGGCCAGCACTTCCGCTTCCACGGCCCCGATGGGGTCAAGGAGTGGAGCTTCGACATGCCGGAGTGGTCGATCGAGCCCCCGGATGCGCCGCTTCCGCCGCCCGCGCCGGGAGTGCCCCGCGCCGTGCGTCCGCCGCGCGCGCCGCACGCGTTCGCGTGGAAGGGCGGCGACGGCGACTTCGCCTTCAGGATGCTGGGCGGCGGCCCGCGCAAGCTGGGCATCGAGTACATGGAGCTCGGCGAGCAGCTCGCGGCCTACTTCAAGGCCGGAAGCTCGAGCGTCCTGGTGACGTCGGTCGACGAGGCCGGCCCCGCGGCGAAAGCGGGAATCAGGGCCGGCGACGTGATCGTCAAGCTGGCGGGCGCGACGGTCTCTGGCGGCGACGACCTGCGCCAGGCGCTCTCGGACGCCGAGGGCGGCAGCGAGGTGGCAGTCACCGTGCAGCGCGACGGCCGTCCGGTCGAGCTGAAGGTCACTCTCGCCAAGCCGGACGATCGCATCAAGCGCCGCGAGGCGCGAGGCGTCAGCCTCTAGCGGCGTCGCCCGGGCCGGCTCCCGCGAGTCGCGGACGGGAGCCGGCCGCGTCCTCGAGCTCCACAACCAGCAGCGTGCCGCCGGTGACGAGCGCCGGTCCGAGCAGCAGGTTGGCGAGCGGCACGATCAGGCCCAGCATCCCCAGCAGGCCGAAGCCCTGCGTCTCGACGCGCCAGCGGCTGTGCCAGCGGCGCTTGTCCGCAAACGCCATGCCGCGGCGCGTGAGCGCGGGGTCCGTCATCTGCATCGCGACCGCGCGCGCGCCCCACGTCATCGCGAGGATCGGGCCGACGAGCGGGACGAGGCCGAGCAGGAACAGCACGGGCGCCGCCACCAGGAAGTAGAGCGCGCCGCGCAGCGACTCCTTGAGCTCGAACGCCAGGCCGCGCGAGGCGTCCTCGGCCATGCCGCGGGCGCGCGCCTCGACCCGGCGCGACAGCTGCTCGAGCAGCGGCGCCGAGAGCGCGAGCGCCAGCCCAAGCCCCAGGAACGCGCACGAGCCGATTGTCGCGATCCAGAGCAGCGCGGTCATGGGAACCGCGAGCCACTCCGGCAGGCGGCCCGGCTCGGGCAGCACCACGGGCTCCACGCGCGGGGCCAGCAGCAGGCCGCCGAGCGCGCCCGTCCCCACGAGCACGATGGCCGCGAGCGTCGGCAGGGCCGCGAGCGGCCACAGCCGCGGGTGGCGCAGCAGGAACACGAAGCCGGCCGGCACGTGCCACGCGCCGGCCGCCGCGCGCCGCAGCACGCCCGGGCGCGCGTTCGCGAGCGCGGCTCT
>DATBSL010000297.1:0-3698 GCA_036559805.1 Vicinamibacteria bacterium | reverse complement strand
GCATGGGAACCATGTACGTCGTCGGCGTGGTCGCGCTGCTCGCGATCATCATCATCGCCAAGACCGCGGTGGTCGTGCCGCAGCAGAGCGCCTACGTGGTCGAGACGCTCGGCCGCTACAGCAAGACGCTCTCTGCCGGATTCCACGTGCTCGTGCCGTTCGTCGACCTGGTCCGGTACCGCCACACGCTGATGGAGCAGCCGATCGACGTGCCCGAACAGGTCTGCATCACGCGCGACAACGTGCAGGTCGCCATCGACGGCATCCTGTACATGCAGGTGCTCGACCCGCGCCAGGCGTCGTACGGCGTGAACAACTACATGTACGCGATCTCGCAGCTCGCGCAGACGGCGCTGCGCAGCGAGATCGGCAAGATCGACCTCGACCGCACCTTCGAGGAGCGCACCTACGTGAACACCCAGGTGGTGACCGAGGTCGACAAGGCCTCCGAGTCCTGGGGCGTCAAGGTGCTGCGCTACGAGATCAAGAACATCACCCCGCCGCAGGACATCCTGGCGGCGATGGAGAAGCAGATGCGCGCCGAGCGCGAGAAGCGCGCGGTAGTGCTGCAGTCCGAGGGCGAGCGCGACGCCGCGATCAACAACGCCGAAGGCGCCAAGCAGCAGGTGATCAAGGCCTCGGAGGCCACCAAGCAGCAGCGCATCAACGAAGCCGAGGGCCAGGCCGCCGCCATCCTGGCGGTCGCGAGGGCCACGGCCGAAGGCATCAGCTCGGTGGCCAAGTCGATCCAGAACGAGGGCGGCTTCGAGGCGGTGCAGCTGCGCGTGGCCGAGCAGTACCTGACGCAGTTCGGCCAGCTCGCCAAGACCGGCACCAGCCTGATCATCCCGTCGAACCTCGCCGACGTCGGCTCGGTGATCGCCACCGCCATGAACGTGATCCAGTCGCGTTCCGGGCCGAGGCCGACGGCGCCCACGCGCTGAGGTGCCCGCTCCCGAGCCTCAGCCGTTCACGCCGAGAGAGAGCGCGCTCGTCGAGCGGCTCGGCACGCCGCGCGCGGTCCAGCGCTTCCTGCGCTCGCTTCCCTACAACTGGGAGCGCGGCGGCGAGACGCTGCGCTCGTTCCGCGAGGTGCTGAAGCGGCGTACGGCGCACTGCCTGGAGGCGGCGCTCGCGGCGGCCTGCATCCTGGAGCAGCACGGCCACCCGCCGCTGCTGCTGAGCTTCGAGAGCCAGGACGGGCTCGACCACGTGCTGTTCGTGTTCCGCGAGCGCGGGCGCTGGGGCGCCGTGGCGCGCTCGCGCGACCCGGCGCTCCACGGGAGGAAGCCCGTGTTCCGCACGCCGCGGCAGCTCGCTGCGAGCTACATGGACGCCTACGTCGACGGCAGCGGCCGCGTCACCGGTTACGCCGTGGCGCACCTCGGCGAGCTCGGCCGCTACGACTGGCGGCTGTCGCCCCGCAACGTGTGGCGCGTCGAGAAGTGGCTGATCGACTACCCGCACCGCCCGCTGCCGATGCCCGAGACGCGCTACCGGCGCGCGCTCGCGCGCTACCGGCGCTTCCGCGCGCGCTTCCCGGATCCGAGGGTGCGGCCGGCGTACTTCGAGGGGCGGCCGGCTTGGCTTTGAAGCGAAAGGCGCTAGGCTAGTCGGCGTCAACCGGGCTTGGGGGGGGCGTGAGCGACGCATCGAAGAGGCGGCCGTGGAGCGAGGGGCCCGACGCGTCGGTCACTCCCGAGAGCTGGCTCGCGCTCGAGGACGACGTGCTCCTGCACCGCATCGAGACGTTCGACGCGATCGACGGCCACGACGACCGGCTGCTCGAGGTCGTGGGGAGCGAGCGCCACTTCTTCATCCGCCAGGAAGCGGCGAAGCGCGTGCGGGACCGCAGGCGGCTGTTCGAGTTCGAGGACGACCGCCACGTCGGGCAGATCCTGGTCCGGCACCTGACGCGGCGCGAGGACGTCACCTATCTGGAGCGCCTGTGCGCGCGCAGCAAGCACGTCGAGGTGCGCTCGGCGGCGCAGGTCCAGCTCGCGCGGCTGTGGCGGCGGCTCGACGCGCCGGCGCCCGAGGCGACGCCGGCTCCGGCTCCCAACTACGAGTCGGACACGACGCCGCTGCCCGCTGCCGACTCGCGCGCGTTCGAGGCGAAGCCCGCGACGGGGCTCGCCGCAGTGCCGGCAGCGTCTCCGTCTCCGCCGGCTCCGGCGCCTCAGGCGGCAGCGCCGGAAGCTCCCCGCGCGGCGCGGCCGGCTCGGGCCGTGGAGCCGGTCACGAGCGCCGCGCTCGAGAGGGACGGAGTGGACGGCAGCCTGATGGCGTGGGCCGCGCACTTCCTGGTCCAGCCGCTGTGGACTCACCTCGGCACCCGCGGCACGCGCGAGCTGCTGGCGCAGACGCGGCGCGAGCTGCTCGGCCGGCATCCGACGCTCGTCGCCTTCGAGGTCACGCCCGAGGCGCACGTGGCGACGAATCTCCAGGGCGGGCCGCGGCTGCCCGGCGACGCCGTGCTGGCCGTGGCGGCCTGGATGGTGGCGTTCCGCGTCGAGGTGCGCAAGGTGGCGCCTTCGGTCGAGACGCCTTCCGTGCGCGCCGCCACCGCGATGATGGCCGACGCGCTGCGGGCCGCCGGCTTCTACGCCGCCTTCGACGAGGCCGAGGCCGCCTCGCGCGGCTAGGGCTTGCGGCCGCCGCTCGTCCACTCCGCGAGCGGCTCGTGCGCGAGGCCCATGCGCTCGAGCACGCGGGCGACCGTGTGCGCGACGACGTCGTCCACGCTCGCGGGCTTCTGGTAGAACGCGGGCACCGGCGGAAACACGATCCCGCCCATCTCGGCGAAGGCCAGCAGCTGGCGCAGGTGCCCGACGTGGAGCGGCGTCTCGCGCACGAGGGCGAGCAGCGGCCGGCCTTCCTTGAGCGTCACGTCGCCCGCCCGGGCGATCAGGGTGTCGGCGTGGCAGGTCGCGAGCGCCGCCAACGTCTTGATCGAGCAGGGAGCGACGATCATGCCCGCCGTGCGGAACGAGCCGCTGGCGAGCGACGCCCCCGTGTCCCGGTCGTCGTAGACGAGGTGCGCGAGCGCCTCCACGTCGCGAAGCGTGCGTCCCGTCTCCTCGACCAGCGTCCGCTTGCCCGCAGCGCTCATCACCAGGTGCAGCTCGAGCGCGGGATCCTTGCGAAGCTCCTCGAGCACGCGAATCCCGTAGATCGATCCCGAAGCGCCCGTGATCCCGACCACCACCCGCCGCATGTCGGGATGGTAACTCGTTAAGATGGATGTCGAGCCATGCCGATCTACGAGTTCTACTGCCGCCACTGCCACCGGGTGATGAGCTTCCTGTCGCGTGCGGTCAACACCGAGAAGACCCCCGCCTGTCCGCACTGCGGTCGCGGCGACCTCGCGCGGCGCGCGTCCGCCTTCGCGATCTCCAAGGGCCGCAAGGAAGAGCCCAAGCCCGAGACGCCGCCCCTGCCCGGCCTCGACGACACGCGCCTCGAGAAGGCGATGGAGTCCCTCGCGGGCGACCTAGACTCGCTAGACGAGAACGACCCGAAGCAGGGTGCACAACTCATGCGCCGACTCTTCTCCGCGACGGGGATGCCGATCGAGGGCGGCATGGCCGAAGCGCTCAAGCGCATGGAGGCCGGCGAGGACCCTGAGAAGATCGAGGAGGAGATGGGCGACGTCCTCGAGCAGGATCCCTTCGGCGGCCTGCTGGGCGGCGAGGGCG
>DATBSL010000296.1:0-2004 GCA_036559805.1 Vicinamibacteria bacterium | reverse complement strand
CGACGCGGAACGGGACCTCGAGCGGCGGCCGGGCGCGCGTCTCGAACCACCCGACCACCTTGTCCGTGGCGGCGAGCGTCGGCAGCGGCGGCGAGACGACGAGCCGGTCCTCGGCGAAGCCCGGCACGGTGACGCTGCTGCGGAGCGACCCTGTGTCCCCGGCCTCGCCCGCGCGCACGAAGAAGCGCAGCTCGACCGGCCCGGGCGCGGCGGCGAACGTGGTCAGCACCCGAAAGCCGTCCTGGCGGAGTTGCGGCCCGGCCCTCGCGGCGTCGAGCGTCGTCTCCATGTCGAGCGTGTCGACCACGCGGCCGTCGGCGATCGCGTAGCCGTAGACGTGGACCTTCAGCGGCTCGCCGCGCGCGCTCCGGCCCGCGGCCGCGAGCGCTTCGCCCTCGATGCGCAGGACCGCGGGAATGCTGGGCCGCCCGTCGCGGTCGCGGTAGGGAAGTGCCACCACGTCGAGGCCGATGCGTCCGCCGGAGAGGCCCTTGGCGATGGCCTCGGCGGCCACGAGCTGCGCAGCCTTCGGGTCGGGCGACGCGGCCGGCACCTGGTACTGGGGACGATGCGAGACGCGGAGCCCGTCGCGGCGCACGCGCACCTTCAGCGCGCGTGGTCGGTCGCTCTTCGGAGCGGGTTCGGCCGGCTCGAACGCCAGGACGTAGTAGTGGCGGCTGACGGCATCGACCTCCTCGAACGCCTTCCCGAAGTCGTTCCTCGGCTGCACAAAGCGGCCGCCGGTGTTGTCGCTCAGCGCGCGCATCGCGGTCGCTCCGCCCTCTCTCGCCAGGCGTCCCGTCGGGCTCCCGACGTCGACCGGCCCCTCGATCCCCTTGACGTCGATCGAGTGGATCACGACGTCGGAGAGGCCGGACGCCCGGAACACGTCCTTCTGGAGCCGGTCGAGCGTCGCGACCGCGGTCGGATCCTCGCGGTTCTGGTAGAACGCCTGCTCGGGAGTCGCGCCGAAGTCGGTGCCTGTCCAGGCGCGCTCCGCGTAGCCTCCCGAGAGCAGGACGACCTGCTTGCGCCCGCGCAGCGGCGCGAGCGCCTGCGAGAGCTCCTCGAGGCCCCCGAGGAAGTCGAGGACGTTGCGGCGGTAGTTCTGGACCATGGTCCGGTTGATGAGCTCCTGCTCCTCCTGGAGCTCGCCCTCGACGTCGAAGCCCGCGTCGTTCGTGCCCGATGTGTCCCCTCCACTGAGGCCGAGTGGATCCGCGGGCGCGAGGGCTAGCGGCGAGAGGCCGAGCGTGTCGATGATGCGCGCCACGTACGCGCGATCGAGCGTGAAGCTCGTCAGAACCTTGAGGCCGCTCCGGCCGTACGTTGCGACCGCCACGAGGTCGCGGGGGCCGAGAGAGCGCACGAAGTGCGAGGCCGCCTGGCGCACACGCGTGAGACTTCCGCGTGGCGAGAAGGCGAGATCGAAGAGCAGCAGGAACTGCCGCGGAGCCGCGGCCTGGATCGCGACCGGCACGTCGCCCGCGTCGTCGAGCGCGCCGTCGCCGGCGACGTCGATCGCCTGGAACGCCACGACGGGAACCGGCTTCCCGCCGTCCTGCACATCGAAGTCCTGAGCGGTCAGCCCGGCCACGGCCTTGCCGGACCCATCGGTGACGAAGACCGGCACGGCGACGAGGATCGCTTCGCCACGGAACACCGGAGGCGCCGGCTTCTCGTTGGGTGTCTGCCCGGCGAGGCTCGCGTGCGTGGCGGCCAGAAAGCAGGCGGCTGCTCCGAGGCCGGCGCGCCGAATCGCTCTGTCGCTCACGCCGGGAGTCTAGTCCGGCTTCGAGCTGTCCGCGGGCGCGGGGCGCGCGACGGCGTCGCCTGCTGCGGTGTGCAGTGGGAGCGTGACGCTCACCGCGACGCCGTCGGCGTCCTCACGGTTGCGCGCGGCGGCCTCGCCGCCGTGAAAGGCCGCGATCAGCCGCACGAGGTAGAGCCCGAGCCCCAGGTGCGGCCCGCCGTCGCTGCCCGGCGGGCGGATCGAGACCATCG
>DATBSL010000295.1:0-12987 GCA_036559805.1 Vicinamibacteria bacterium | reverse complement strand
GTGGTGCGCGCCCAGAAGCCCACCGTGCTGGTGGGGGTGTCGGGGGTGGCGGGCCTCTTCGACCAGGAGCTCGTGGGCGCGATGGCCGAGGCCGTGGAGCGGCCCGCGATCTTCCCGCTGTCGAACCCGACGAGCGCATCGGAGGCGCGGCCTGCCGACCTCATGGCCTGGACCGGCGGGCGCGCGCTCGTCGCGACCGGCAGCCCCTTCGATCCGGTGGACGTGGGCGGCCGGCAGGTGCGCATCGGCCAGGGCAACAACGCCTTCATCTTCCCGGGCGTGGGGCTGGGCGTGCTGGTGTCCGAGGCGCGCGAGGTGACCGACGCGATGTTCGCGGCCGCCGCCGATACGCTGGCCGCGGAGCTCGCGGCCGACGAGGCCGCGGCTGGCAGCCTTTTCCCGCGCATAGCCGAGCTGCGGCGCGTGACGGGAAGGGTTGCGGAGGCGGTGGTTCGCCAGGCGATGGCCGAAGGTGTCGCGCGAAACCCCGTCGACGATCCGGCCGACGCGGTGGCGACGGCGATGTGGGAGCCGACCTACCCGGGGATCGAGGTGGTTTGAGGCTGCCCGCGTTCGTCCGCGGCGAGTCGCTGTGGCTGTTCCTGCTCGTCTTCGCGGTGCTCGGCTGCTTCGTCAACACGCGCAACCAGCTGTCGTGGAACACGCAGCACGCCTGGGTGGAAAGCCTCGGCGAGCGAGGCGTGATGCACCTGGATGGAAGCCCGACGCCGCAGTTCGCCGTGCCGCGCCTCGGCGACGTCTGGGTCGGCCCCGACGGCCACAGCTACGCGCGCAACGCCCCCGGCACGTACGTCACCGCCGCCGCGACCTATGCGGTGTTGCGGCGGGTGTTCGGACTGTCCTACGCGCGTGACTTCGACCTGACCAGCACGCTCGTCACGTTCCTGACCACGTGTCTGTCGACGGCATCCGTCTTCCTGCTGCTGTATCAGCTCGCCCGGCGCGCGACGCAGAGCCGGAAAGGCGGCGCGTGCGTGGCGGCGGCCTACGCGTTCGGGACGCTCGCCTTCCCCTATTCGGGAGTCCTGTACCAGCACCAGGCGGCCGCGGTCTTCTTCGTCGGATGCTTCGCGCTCGCGTACCGACGACGCCACGGCGACGGCCAGCGATGGTTCCAGCCCGCGGCGGAAGGCGTACTCCTGGGCCTGGGCACGACGTTCTCCTTCGCGTACCTGCCAATCGCGCTCGCGATCACCGGCTATTGCCTGCTGCCCCTCGAGCGAAGGCGGACGCTCGCCTTCGCGGCCGGCCTGCTCGCGGGCGCCGCCCCGCTGCTGATCCTGAACGCGATCTACTACGGCGGCCCGTTCACCACCGTGTACCAGGCGTCGCGGGACTACCAGGTCACGACGCTCGCGCTGACCGGGTCGGCGATCGCGCGGCGCCTGCACTTCTACTTCAGCGACCCCACGACGGGCATCTTCTTCTATTGCCCGGTCCTGGCCGTCGCCGTGGCCGGCCTCTTCGCCTTCCCCCGCGCGCTTCGGCGCGAGCAGCTCACGATCGCGGGGGGCGCGCTCCTGACCCTGGGCCACCTTCTGGTCTCGAGCGGCATCGGTGCGCTTCAGTTCGGCCCGCGCCTGCTCCTGCCCACGCTGCCGTTCCTGTCGTTGGGGCTCGTCCCGCTCTGGTTGAACGGGACCCGCCGCATCCCGCTCGCCTGGGGACGGCTCGGCTTCGCGCTGGCGCTCGCCGCTTCGGTCGCGTTCTGCACGCTCGGAGCCCTGGGCACCACGATGTTCCGCGACGTCGGGCGCTTCAACGCCTGGTACGTCTACGCACACGCGCTCGTTCCGCCCGTGCCCGAGGGAATGCCCGTCTACAACCTGACGACCTACCAGTTTCCGCTGCGCCAGTGGCTGGTGTGGGCCGTGCCGGCGCTCGCGCTCCTCTCGGCGTCACGCCTGCTGGCTGCCGCCCGCGACGGGGACAGCCGCGGGTAGGAAGACGTGGACGCTCGTCCCGCGGCCGGGCTGGCTCTCGGCGTGGATGCGCCCGCCGTGCTCTTCGACGATCTGGCGCGCGATCGCGAGGCCGAGGCCGGTGCCCTTGACCTTGGTCGTGTAGTGCGGCTCGAAGATGCGCTCGACGTCCTCGACGCCGGGGCCGTCGTCTTCGATGCGGATCGCGAGGCCGCCCGCCTCACGCTGCGTCAGCAGCCGCAGCGTGCCGCCGCTCTCGCCCATCGCCTCGAGCGCGTTGTTGATCACGTTCAGCAGCACGCGCTTGATCTGGTCGGCGTCCGCGTCGACCGCGGGCGCGTTCGGCGCGAGCTCGAGCTTGACCTGGATCCGCTCGGGCGGCGTCTTCGTGTAGGGTGAGAGCGCCTCGACCACCAGGGCGTTGGGGTCGAGCCGCTCCGTGCGCATCGCCGGCAGGCGCGAGAAGCGCGAGAACTCGCCGATCAGCTCCTTCAGGTCGCGCACGGCCCCGAGGATCATGTCGATCGCCGAGGGAAACACCGACGCGAAGCGCTCCTTGTCGCGCGCCCAGGCGGTCTTGAGCGTCTCGGCCGCGAGCCCGACGGGCGTGAGCGGGTTCTTGACCTCGTGGATCACGCGCTCGACGGCTTCCTTCCACGCCTCGAGCCGCTGGCTCGCCAGGATCTGGGTGAGGTCCTCGACCACGACCACGGTCCCGAGCGGCCGCCCGCCCTCCCCGAGCAGCGCCGAGACCACGAGCGCGAGCGTGCGGCGGCCCTGCGGGAGCGCGCAGGCGAGCTGGACCTCGTTCGACGCCGCGCGCCCGTCGCGGACGAGGGCGACGGCCTCCAGCACGCCCGCGGTCCCGGGCCCGACGAACAGCGCCTCGATCGGACGCCCGCGCGCGGACTCGGGCGAGAGGCCGAGGATCTCGCCCGCGCGCTCGTTGAGCATCTCGACGCGGCCCTGCTCGTCGAGCGACAGCACACCGGTGCCCACGTTCGCGATCACGGTGGCCAGGTGGTTCTTGAGCCCGAGCAGGCTCGCCTGCGACGCCTTGAGCTCGGCGGTGCGCGCCTCGACCATGCTCTCGAGGTTGCGGCTCACGCCCTCGATCTGCGCGCGGCTCGTCTCGAGCTCGCCCACCATGCGGTTGAACGACTCGGCCATGGTCGAGACCTCGTCGCGCGAGTGCACCGGCAGCCGCACGCGCAGGTCGCCCGTCGCGGCGCGCGCCATCGCGTCGCGCACGCGCTGGACGGGAGCGAGCACGATCCGGGACAGCAGCAGGTTGAGCAGCAGCAGCACCGACACGAACGAGAGCGAGACGCCGCCGTAGAGCAGCGAGCGCGTGAGCGCCTGGCTGCGCTCGAGCGGCTGGAGGCTCTTCAGCAGGTGGAGCCGTCCGTACGGCTCGCCTGCCGCCTGCAGCGTCGCCGTGAGCGAGAGCACGCGCACGCCCGCGAAGGCGTGCTCGCGGAACTCGTCCTGGCCGGGCGGCGGCCCGCCTCCGGCCGCACGCGGCTCCTCGCGTGTCACGCGGCGCCCCGAGAGCAGCGGCCGACCTCCCGGCCCCACGATGTCCGCCTCGCCCTCCCGGTCCACGAGCAGCACGACGCCGGGGCGCCCAACGAAGGGCTCCGCGTCGGCGCCGACGAGGCGCGTCACGACGCCGCGGTCGGCCGTGGCCCCGAGATCCAGGTCGCCCGACTCGACGCGCACCCAGACGAGGCCTTCCTGCGACGCGAGGTCGGCCAGGTGGACTGCGAGCGACTCGCGGTCGCGGCTCAGCAGGTCGTAGATGAACTCGCGCTCGTAGCTGCGGCGCAGCGTCGCGAGCAGCCGCCGGTCCTGGTCGAGCAGCCGCTGGCGCTGCTCGGCGAGGAACGGCACGAACACCAGCAGCAGCACGCCGACGCTGCCGAGGAACACGAGCGTGAGCGCGAGCGCGACCTTGCGGCGCAGGCTCAGGTCGGCGAGCGGAGCCAAGCCGCGCGTCACCGCTCTCCCAGCCAGCCGCGCTCGCGTGCGCGCGGCCCCTCGGGCGTGTCTTCGACCGCGTAGAGCGCGACGCCGAGCCGGCGATCGCCCCGCGCGTCGAAGCGCACGCGTCCGGTGGCCGCGGCGAGGTCGGTCCGCGCGATCGCCTCGCGCAGCCGCCCGCGGACGCCCTTGCGTTCCGTGTCGCGCGCCGCCGGTTCGAGCGGGCCGAGCGAGCGCAGGCCGGCCGCGATCACCTGCACCGCGTCGTAGGCCAGGATCGCACGGCAGCCGGGCGGCTCGTCCTCGCCGGTCTCGCCGAAGCGCCGCTCGAACTCGGCCGAGCGCTGGCAGAGCTCGAGGTAATAGGCGGGGCCGGGAGGCGCGCCGCGCTGGAACAGGAGCGGGCTCGACCAGGCGTCGCCGCCCAGAAGTGTCGCCGTCAGCCCCACCGTGCGCGCCTGCGCGGCGACGAGCGTCGCGTCGGTGTACGAGCCGGGCAGGAACACGACGTCCGGCCCGTACTCGCGCACGCGCCGCAGCTGCGGGATGAAGTCCGTCTCGAGCGCCCGGTAGAAGAACTCCGCGATCTCCCGACCCGCTCCGGAGTCGGCGAAGCTCAGGCCGAAGCTGCGCGCGAGCTGCTGGCTGTACTTGCGTCCGACCTCGTACAGCACCGCGGCGCGGCGCGCGCCGAGCGTGTCGCGCGCGTAGCCCGCGAGCAGGCGGCCCATCACGTCGTCGGTGGCGCACATCCGGAACACGAACGGTCGGTCGGCCCCTGTCTGCGGGTCCCAGGTGATGTCGCTCGCCGTCGAGACGTTCGTGAGCTGCGGGACCCCGACCGACTCGGCCACCTCGGCGATCGCGCGGCTGAGCTCGCTCGAGTTGGCGCCCACGATCGCGAGCACCCCGTCGCTCGCGGCGAGCGCGGCCGCGTGCCGCGCGTCCACGACGTAGCTGCCGGTGCGGTACTCGGCGAGCCGCAGCCTCCGCCCGTGCACGCCACCGGCCCGGTTCAGCTCCTCGACCGCCAGCCGCGCGCCGCGCAGCGACTGCTGGCCCGAGACGGCGTAGCGCCCGAGCGTCGGGAACACGGCGGCGATGTCGAGCGTCCCCACGGCGTCGGCCGCCGCCGGCGCGATCACCACCGGCTCCATGCGGTCCGGGACGCTAGCCCTGGGCGGCTCGGAGCCGGAGCCTCCGCATCCCAGGCCTGCGAGTGCCATGGCGGCGGCCGTGGCGGAGGCACGAAGAGCCATTTTGGGCAGCCTACACCAAGCCTCGCGGACCGGACCTGAGGCGGAGCGCGCGCTATGGCGGCGCTCGTTGGCCGTCGCGCCACGGCACGTGCCACACGAACCCGGACCCTCCCGCCGGGCCGAGCCTGCGGGCGCCAGCGCCCGCGGGCAGGCGACCCACGAGCAGCTCCGCCCATTCGTCGCCGCGCGGCGTGAAGCGGCCCTCGATGCGGCACGAACCGAACGGCTCGACCGCAAAGGGCAGCCCGGCCTTGTCCAGCGCGAGGACGAGGCCGATCGACGTGAACTGGTCCTCGTAGGGGGCGACCCGCAGCAGAAAGCGCCGGTGCTCGGGAAGGTCCGCGGCGGCGCGCGCGCGCACGTCCGCCGTCACGCGCTCGATCAGGATCGAGCGTGGATCGCGCGGGCTCGCAAGGTGTGGTTGCGTGCGCCACCCGTCCGCGACCAGGACCACGGGCAGCGCCAGCAGCAGGGCCGCGCCGAGCCCGCGGCCCCAGCGAAGCCGCGGCGCGCGCGCGGCGAGCTCGGTCGAGGCCGTGAGGAGCGCAGCGAACGTCACCATCGCACCCCACATGAAGAGGTAGGGTGGAAACGCGCGGCCCGGCAGGTAGCGGACGGCCACCGGAACCGCGGCCAGCCCGACGCCCGCGACCACGGCGAGCGCCGTCATCGGCGCGCGACGCCGCGCCGCGAACCAGCCGCTCGCGAAGAGAGCCAGCGAGACGAAGGCGGCGAGCACGCCGTCCTGTCCAGCCGAGGGCACGCGTCCAAGGGCGGCGCTGACCGCCGACAGCCGCGGGTCGTAGCCCAGGTTGTGCGCGCCCCAGGCGTAGGCGGTTTCGGGCGGCTCGCCGTCGCGACGCAGGTTGAGGGCTCGAGCGGCTGGCGCGAGCGTCTCGGGCCAGGGCGTCGGAGGGCGCGGGTCGCCGCGCAGGGCGAGCATCCGCTGGAAGTTCCCGTACTCGCCCGTGAGCTCGTCGGCGACCGGCAGCGCCCAGAGCGCGCACGCGACGAGCGCCGCCCCGGCCGTGCTGCGCGCCGTGGGCCCCGGGCCCAGCGTCGGGATGCCGAGCGCGCGGCGCGCCGCGGGCCAGAGGAAGAGCGCGATGCCGGCGGCGGCGGGCAGCGCGACGCCCGGGGCCCACGCGACCTGGCACTGCAGCACGACACTCCCCGCGAGCACCACGAGCGGCAGCACGCGGCCGTCGCCGGTCGCGAGCCGCGCGCTCGCGAGCAGCATCACGGCGTATGGCAAGAGCGCCACGTGCGGGTTCCACGGCGAGAGCAGCACTCCGGGCCCGCGCGCCTGCAGGACGACGGCGAGCAACAGCGCGGCCGCGAACGGCCCGGCTCCGGGAGCCAGGGCGCTCGCCCCGCGCAGCAGCGCGAGCAGGAAGGCCGCGTTCCACGCGAGCGCGGCGAGCGCCATCGCGCGCCACGTCTCGCCGGCCAGCAGGTAGACCGGGGCCGCCGCGTAGAAGAAGCTCGGTCCCGGCTGGTGGATGTGGAAGCGGGACTCGGTGCCGACACGCTGGCTGCCCTCGGCGGCCAGCCGCGTGTAGAGCTCGATCTTCGCGAAGTCGCCGGTCTGGTAGGGCTCGAAGCGCGGGTAGGCGCGGCCCTCGAGCGCGAACCACGCGAGCGTCGGCAGCAGTAGCGCCAGCGCCGGCAGCCAGGTGTCCCGCGGTCCCAGCAGGAATCGGGAGACCATCGCTCCGCGCGAGGAGCCCTCCGTCAGAACAGCCGCAGCTGGTTGTCGTCGCGCGCGGCGCTGGCGCGCCCGGCGCCCACGCTGATCCAGCCGGTGCCGTCCGGAGCCGCGAGCGTCAGGCGGACGTCGCCGCGCCGGGCGCGTGCGAGCGCGTCCTCCGCGGCCATCAAGGCGAGCTCAGGGTGGTTGTTCTTCCTGGAGATGTGCGCCAGCACCACCCTGCGGCAGCGCGAGCCGAGCCCCTTCTCCAGCAGGCGAGAGACGTCGGCGTTGGCGAGGTGCCCGAGCGGGCCGAGGATGCGCTCCTTGAGCGACCACGGGTACGGGCCGTCGCGCAGCATCGCCGGGTCGTAGTTGGACTCGACGAGCAGCGCGTCGCAAACCTGGAACGCCTCGACCAGCCGCCGGCCGAGGTGCCCGAGGTCGGTCGCGTGCCCGAGCGAGGCGCCGCCGCACGACACGAGGAAGGCGAGAGGGCCCGCCGCGTCGTGGGGCACAGGCAGCGCCTTCACCAGCAGTCGCCCGATCGAGCGCGTCTCGCCCGCGCTGATCGTCTCGTAGCCGGCGAGCTTCGCCCCGTCCCAGCCCGCGGCGAGGAACGTGCCGCGCGTGCCGACGAGCGGGACGCCGAAGCGCGCCGAGAACGTGCGCGCTCCGCGCGCGTGGTCGCCGTGCTCGTGCGTCACGAACACCGCGTCGAGCCGCTCGGGGTCGACTCCGGCCGACACGAGCCGCTCGGCGAGCTGACGCGAGCCCAGCCCCGCGTCGAGCAGCACGCGCGCGCCGCCGCCCTCGACGAGCGTCGCGTTGCCCTCGCTTCCCGAGCCAAGAACTTTGAAACGCAGGCTCATCACATTCTGGGGGGTGCTGCGTCGCACCCCCCAGACCCCCCGCTCACTGCGCGGGAGTGAATCCCGCTTCGCTCGCAGCCCGTTGTCACCGCCTGTTGCCGGTCCGTCATACTGTCAGCTCCCGGGTGCGGGGCCGCCAGCCCTTCAGGTTGCCGAGCACCGCCGCGGCGAGCTGGCCGTCGAAGATCTCGGCCGCCACGCGGCGCACGTCGTCGGCGCTCACCTGCTCGATCGACTGCATCAGCTCGTCGACCGAGTGCTGGCGCCCGTAGAGGAACTCCTGCCGCGCCAGGTGGTTCATGCGCGCATTCGAGCCCTCGAGCGAGAGCAGGAGCCCGCCCTTGATGTGGTCCTTCGCGCGCCGCAGCTCGTCGTCGGGCAGCAGCTCGCCACGCAGGCGCCGGATCTCCTCGAGCGTGAGGCGCACCACCTCGGGCGCGGAGTCGAGCCGCGTGCCGGCGTAGACCGTGAGCGCGCCGCTGTCGGAGTAGGCGGTGACGCCGGAGGAGATCGAGTACACGAGGCCGCGCTTCTCGCGCACGTTCTGGAACAGGCGCGAGGACATCGAGCCGCCGAGCACCGTGTTCATCAGGTGGCAGGCGTAGCGGTCGGGGTGCGCCTGCGGGTAGGCGCGCGCGCCGATGCAGATGTGCACCTGCTCGAGCTGGTGCTTGGAGCGTGCGACGGTGCGGCACGCCGTGCGCGGGGCGCTGGCCCCCGGCACGCGGGCAGGGGCCGAGGCGCGGCCATCAAGGCCCGCGAAGTGACGCCCTACGAGCGCGGCGAGCGCCTCGTGCTCGAGGTGTCCGGCGGCGGCGATCAGGATGTTGTCCGGACGGTAGACGCGCGCGAAGTAGGAGGCGAGGTGCTGGCGCTTGAAGCGCCCGACGCTCTTGCGCGTGCCGAGGATCGGGCGGCCGAGCGGGTGGTCGGGCCAGAACGACTCGGAGAAGATCTCCATCACGAGGTCGTCGGGCGTGTCCTCGACCATGCTCATCTCTTCGTAGATGACCTGCTTCTCGCGGGCCATCTCGCGCGCGTCGAAGAGCGGGTTCTGCACGATGTCGCCGAGGATCTCGACCGCGAGCTCAGTGTGCTCGTCGAGCACCTTGAGGTGGAACGAGGCGTACTCCTTGGCGGTGAACGCGTCCATGTAGCCGCCGATCGAGTCCACCTCGGCCGCGATCCGCTCTGCCGAGCGGTGCTTGGTGCCCTTGAACACCATGTGCTCGATGAAGTGGCTGACGCCGCTCGCGGCGAGCGCCTCGTGGCGGCTGCCACGGCGCAGCCAGACCCCGATCGCCACGCTGCGCACCTCCGGCATGCTGTCCGTGACGAGGGTGAGGCCGCTGCCGAGCGTCTCCCGAACGATCATGCGAGGGGGCGCCGCTGCGAGTTCACCGGGCCTCAGCCTAGCACGGGCCGGAGCGCGCGGGAGCGGCTTCTCATGGCGCGAGCTTCAGCGCCACGGGTGCGAGCGACTCGGCCGCGAGGCGATGCGCGGTCTCGTTGGGATGGTGGTCGACCGGGTGGACCCAGAGCTCCTCCGTGCGGCGCCCGGCGTAGGCCTCGAGCAGCTCGTGGTGCGGGATGCCCGCCGCGAGGCAGTAGCGCCGGATCGTGTCGTGGACCGTTGCGAACGGGTAGCCGCGCTCCAGCCCGACGAAGAGCGGCCACGGCGCCACGACGAGCCGCGCGCCCAGCGCTTCGAGCCGCCGCTGCATCTCGTCGAGGTACTCCTCGGTCCGCTCGCGTCCCGCGCGGTTCGCCTCGCCCCACATGTCCAGGTACCAGCGCGTGGTCTCGCGCGAGGTACGAAGCGCCGTCACGCGGTCGTTCACGAAGTCGAAAACGCGCGGCCGCAGCGGCGGGTAGGGCTCGAGCGGTCCGTCGGGCGAGCGCGTGCGGTCGAGGATCCAGTCGTTCACGTCGCCGTGCAGGGCCCTGAACTCCCCCGGCTGCACCGCGTCGTTGAGCGTCAGCGTGTAGATGACGAGGTCGGGCTCGTAGAACAAGGAGTCGAGGAAGGCCTCGTAGAGCTCCGGAAAGTCGAGGCCGCGCCGGCCGCAGTTGCGCACCTGGTAGCGGCCCGGCGCACGCGCCTCGAGCGTGCGCTCGAGAGCGCGCGCCAGCGTGTCGGCCTGCTTCACGCCCTGGCCCTCCGCAAACGAATCGCCGAAGACGACGATCCGCTTCACGCCGGGCGGCTTCGGCTCGGGAGCCACCTCGCGGAAGCGCAGCGTGTTGTAGCGCGTCTCGACCGCCCAGCGGTGGTCGCGCGCGATGGCGGAGAAGCGCAGCGGGGCGAGGCGCCCGTAGCGCGACGCGCTCTCCGCCGCGCGCAGGTCGATGTCGAAGTAGCCCCGGGGATTCGAGGGGAAGCAGTCGAGCAGTACCGTCCAGTGCGCGTCGACCATGCGCCGCACCGCGCGCTCGCCCGCGGGCGCGAAGCCCGTGAGCCGCAGCGCCGCCTCGACCAGCGCGACCACGAGCGCCGCGGAGGCGACGGCGAGAGCCAGGCTCGCGAGCGCCGCGCGCGCGCGTCCGCTCACGGCGAGCCCGCGCTCTCGACGTTCGCGGGCGGCCACGCGAAGTCCGAGCGGAACACGAAGATCGAGTAGCCCACGCGTGCGATCGGCTGGAGCGCGCGCACGCGCGCCATGAGCGCGCGGTCCTCCGGGCCGAGGTAGACACCCTGGAGGTTCGTGGCGCTCACGGCCAGGACGTCGCCCGGACGGATCTCGCGTGTGATCCGCGGCGCATGGGGCGCCGTGTAGCCCGGCAGCGCTTCGCTCTCGATTCCGTAATACGCCGGGTCGGCGCTCCCGAAGTACGACAGCTTCAGGCCCGGCGCCGGATTCTCCCGCAGCCATGCGGCCAGGCGCTTCAGGTCCTGGCCCCAGTCGAGGTTCGAGTCGACGAGCCGGCGCCAGCCGTTCCCGGGCCCGCCGGCGAGCTCGTTGAAGTAGGCGAGGTGGTGCGGGTGCTGCGCGAGCGTGCCGCCCGCGTACCAGAGCAGAAGCGCCGCCGCGACGGAGGCGCCGCGAGGCGCGCGCCAGCCGCGGAGCGCCGAGAGCGCCTCGCCCGCGGCCAGGAAGAGGAAGGGGTAGATCGGCAGCAAATGCCGGTGCCCGATCTGGAGCCCGCGCGTCGCGGTCGCGGCGACGTACACGGCGACCGGGACCCAGACGAGCACGGCGTCGCGCCGCGCGAGCCGCGGCGCGCGTGCGAGCGCGAGCGCCGTGAGCAGCAGCAGAGGAAGCGGCGTCTTCAGCAGGAACGTGACCGCGAAGTAGTGGGGAAACGGCCGGTCGCGGAGCTCGCCCAGCAGGAACGTCGGCCGCGCCGCCGAGTGCTCCGTCACGAACAGCATCCCGCGCGCGTAGTCCTCCGGCACGATCCCGGCGCGCCCGGCGAAGGCAAGGACCGAGCGCAGCGCACCCTCGGGCCGCGAGTCGACGGCCTGGACGAGCTCGGCGCGAACGGCGGCATCGGGCGACAGCGCGGGGCGGAAGCCGTAGCTCGCCCAGACGACGGCGAGTGCCAGCACCAGCACTCCGGCTAGCGATACGAGCAAGCGCGCCGGCCGGGCGCGGCGCGCTGCGAGCGCGGCAACGCCCAGGGCGAGGAACACCGGCAGCAGGATCGGCGCCGAGAACTTGCTCGCGAACGCGGCGCCGGTCAGGAGTCCGGCGGCGATCAGCCGGCGGGCCGACGGCCGCTCGAGCAGCCGGTCGAACGCCACCACCGCGAGAAAGAAGAAGAGTGCGAAGGCGAGGTCGGTCGTGACGAGGCCGCCGTGCGCCAGCACGTCGGGCGAGAGTGCCGCGAGGCCCGCGGCGGCGCACGCGGCCAGGGGCGAGAAGCGTTTCCGGGCGACGACGAGCACCGCGACGACCAGGCAGGACGCCAGCGCGACCACGGGCAGCCGGCCCGCGAACAGCAGGCGATCGGCGTCGTTCCAGCGGTACAGGAAACGCCGGCCGAACTCCCACTGGCGCGCCTGCACCCACGAGACGTCGTCTCTTCGCAGCTCGGGTCGTAGCGCGACGAGCGGCAGCGCGGCGGCGAGCTTCACGAGCGGAGGCTGCTCGGGGTTCAGGCGGTGGTCGCCGAGCGCCAGGTAGCTGTAGCCCGCCGGCAGGTGCGCGCCCTCGTCGAATGTCGCCGAGTTCCCGCGCATGGCGTGGATCGAGAGGCCTGCCTGCAGCGCGACCGCCGCGGCGAGCAGCCCCGGCTGGAGGACGCGGCTCATGGACGCGCGGGTGCTTGAGCCGGCGCGCGCGGCACGACCTCGTCGATCGCCCTCGCGATCGCCTGGGCGGCGATGCGGTGCGCGATCTCGTTGGGGTGCTCGTCGGCGGCCCCGTCCACGACCAGCAGCCTCCAGTCGACCGTGCGGTAGTACGGCAGGAGGTCGAGCACCTTGGCCCCGGACTCCCCCGCCGCCTGCGCGACCTTCGCGTGGAGCTCGCGGAACGGATAACCGTCGTCGAGCGGGTTCGCGAACAGCGGGAAGATCGCGACCACGAACGGCACGCCCCGGGCCCGGCACATCCCGCCCATCGCGGCGAGCGCTCGGCGCGCGCCCAGCCAGCCGGCGTAGTCGTCGGCGTACATCGAGCGGTAGCCGGTGACGCGCCGGCGGTTCTCCACGGTGGCGTGGACTCGCGAGCGCACCAGGCTGAAGAGCGCGGAGCGCGAGGCGAGATCGGGAGCCGCGGTCTTCTTCTCCTGCTCCTCCTCGGCCCAGTCGCGCGCGCGGCGCGCCTCGGCCGCGTTCTCGTCCTCGCTGTCGTTCAGCACGTAGCCGAACACCACCACGTCGGGTCCGTAGCCCCAGCCCTCGCTCTCGAGGCGGCTCGCCTGCTGCACGGCGTTCATCCCCGGCTCGGCCAGGCTCACCGCCTCCCAGCGCTCGCCCCGCGTGCGCGAGACGAGCCGCTCGACACGCTGCGGCCAGGCGTCGTCCCACATCACGCCCACGCCCCAGGTGAAGGAGTCGCCGAGGCACAGCACCCGCCGCACGCCCGCGGGCCTGGGCTGAGCGCGGTCGAGGTCGCGATAGCCGAGCGCGTTGATCGGCGCGCGCTCGCGCCGGCCGGTCTTGAGCGGGGCATACCCGCTCGAGGTCGGCCCGGCCAGGAGCCGCGCGGCGGCCTCGGCGACGAGCAGTGCGGCCGCCACCGAGACCAGCAGCAGGGCGATCTCGGCGCGTCGCGAGCCCCGTGGCATTCGAC
>DATBSL010000294.1:0-6317 GCA_036559805.1 Vicinamibacteria bacterium | reverse complement strand
GCTGCGTCAGGAGCACCGCGTGCTCGTGACGCGCCTCGACAGCCTGCGGATCGCGAGCCCCGAGGGCCGCCGCGGCAGCGGCTGGGTGGTCCAGGTGCGGCAGTTCATCGACGACCTGCTCGAGCACGAGGACCGCGAGGCCGACCTCTTGCAGCGCGCGCTCGACGGCGGAACGCCACCGGGAGACTGACCCGCTACTTGCGCCCGGCCTTGTGCTCCTGGATCAGCCGATCCACGACCTCGGGCTCGGCGAGCGTCGTCAGGTCGCCGAGCCCCTCGTACTCCGACGAGGCGATCTTGCGCAGGATGCGGCGCATGATCTTGCCGCTGCGGGTCTTGGGCAGGCCCGAGGCCACGTGCACCACGTCGGGAGCCGCGAAGGCGCCGATCGCGTGGCGCACCTGCTCCTTGAGCGCGCCTATCACCTGCTCCTTGTCGTTCGACGCGTAGTCGGAGGTGAGCGCCACGTACGCGTAGATCCCCTGGCCCTTGATCGGGTGCGGGAAGCCCACGACGGCGGCCTCGGCCACCGCCTCGTGCGCGACGAGCGCGCTCTCGATCTCCGCCGTGCCGAGCCTGTGGCCCGAGACGTTGAGCACGTCGTCGATGCGGCCGGTGATCCAGTAGTAGCCGTCTTCGTCGCGCCGGACGCCGTCGCCCGTGAAGTAGTAGCCAGGGAACTGCGTGAAGTAGGTTTCCTTGAAGCGCTTGTGGTCGCCCCACACGGTGCGCGCCTGGCCCGGCCACGGCGTCGCCAGGCAGAGCGCGCCGCTCACGCCGTTGCCTTCGATCACCGAGCCGTCGGCGGGGTCCATGACCACCGGCTTCACGCCGAAGTACGGCAGCGTCGCCGAGCCGGGCTTCGTCGGCGTCGCGCCCGGCAGCGGCGTGATCAGGATCCCGCCGGTCTCGGTCTGCCACCAGGTGTCGACGACGGCGCAGCGCTTGTCGCCGACGACGTCGTGGTACCAGCGCCAGATCTCGGGGTTGATCGGCTCGCCGACGCTGCCGAGGATCCGCAGCGAGCTGCGCTTGTAGCGCTTCACCCAGTCGTTGCCCGCGTGCGCGAGCGCGCGCAGCGCCGTCGGCGCCGTGTAGAAGATGTTGACGCCCAGGTCGTCCACGATCCGCCAGTAGCGGCCGGCGTCCGGGTAGACCGGCGTCGACTCGAACATCACGGTCGTCGCGCCGTTGGCGAGCGGGCCGTAGACGATGTAGCTGTGGCCAGTGACCCAGCCGACGTCGGCCGCGCAGAAGTAGACGTCGCCCTGGTGGTAGTCGAAGACGTTCTTGTGGGTCGAGGCGGCGTAGACGAGATAGCCGCCGGTCGTGTGCAGCAGGCCCTTCGGCTTGCCGGTGCTGCCCGAGGTGTAGAGGATGAAGAGCGGATCCTCGGCGCCCATCCACTCGTTGGTGCAGGTGGAGCGCTGCTTCGAGCACTCCTCCTCGAGCCAGTGGTCGCGCCCGCTCTGCATGGCGGTCTCGCTGTCGGTGCGGCGCGCGACCAGCACGGTCTCGACGAGCGACATGCCCTCGATCGCCTTGTCCACGGTCTTCTTGAGCGGGATGCGCTTGCCGCCGCGCAGGCCCTCGTTCGCCGTCACGACCATGCGGCAGCGCGCGTCCACGATCCGGTCGCGCAGCGACTCGGCGCTGAAGCCGCCGAACACCACCGAGTGCACGGCGCCGATCCGGGCGCAGGCGAGCATGGTGTAGACGAGCTCCGGCATCATGCCCATGTAGATGCAGACGCGGTCGCCGCGCCGGATGCCGTGGGCCAGCAGCACGTTCGCCACGCGGCAGACGTGGTGCTTCAGCTCGCGATACGTGATGTGGCGGTAGGCGCCCGGCTCGTCCTGGGCCCAGATGATCGCGTTCTTGTCGCCGAGCGCCTCGAGGTGGCGGTCGACGCAGTTGAACGAGGCGTTGAGCCGCCCGGCCGAGAACCAGGCGAAGTCCACCTCGTCGTAGTCGGCGTCGAACACGTTCTGCCACGGGTGGAACCAGCTGATCGCCCGCGCCTGCTCGGCCCAGAACCAGTCGGGGTTGTCGAGCGAGAGGCGGTAGAGCCGCATGTACTCGGCCATGCCCTTGATGTGGGAGCGCGCGGCGACGTCCGGCTTGACGGGGTAGAGATCGGACAAGCAACTCCTCCTGAACGAGTCTCGCGAGATGCGGCGAGATTATGCACCGCCCAGGGGGTCCGGGGGGCGCGGCGGTAGAGCGCCCCCCGGAAGCCGTCGTTCGTTGCGGTGACTCGGTTCGATGCGGTGACTCGGACCTGGCCTCGTCACTTGAGCTTGCGCGCGATCCAGAAGGTCCGGTGCACGGCGGTGGCGAAGGCCCCCACCGCGGTGACGACCAGCAGCCAGAAGAGCACCGTGCCCTCGGGCTTGCCGAGCGCCTTCGACAGCACGGGGTCGAAGAGGCAGCCGAGGATCTGCAGCGTGAGCCGCTCGGCGCGCTGCATCAGGCCGCCCGAGCCCGAGACCGAGACGGTCTCGCCGCGTGCCTGCGCGTAGCTCACGAGCAGCGAGAAGCCGAGCCCCGCGGCGACGACGAGCGGCCCCCAGGGCCAGCGCGCGAAGTAGACCGCGAAGCCGAGAAACGCGAAGGTCTCGACGAAGCGGTCGAGCGTCGCGTCCACGAACTTGCCGTAGGGCGAGGACAGCTTCAGCGCGCGCGCGAGACGGCCGTCGAGGATGTCGCTGATGCCGGCGAGCGCTATCGCCCAGCCACCCGCCTCGAGCTGCCCGAGGCCGATCAGGATTCCGCTCAGCACACCGAAGCCGAGACCGCAGGCGTTCATGAGGTCGGGTCCGGCCCCCAGCCGCAGCAGCGCGCGCTCGACCGGCCCGATCGCCCACATCAGCCAGTGGAGGAGGAAGTCGCCGACTCCCAGCAGGAAGCTCGAGCCCTTGCGCGTGGCGTCGGGATCGCGCCGGCCGTGCGCGACCAGCGCGAAGACGGGCATCGACGCGAACGCGAGGCCGAGAACTGCCGCGAGCACCACGAGCGAGGGCGTCACGCGTCCCTCCGCGGGCGCTTGCGGGACTCGGCCAGATAGCGGAACACGCGGCCCCACAGCAGCAGCAGCGGGAAGCGGCGCTCGCGCTCGGTCAGCTGGATCTCCTGGCCGCTGTGTCGGCTGGCCTTGCGCACGATGTAGTCGAGCCAGCCGTCGAAGCTCACGATGTGCTTGAGCCAGCGCGCGGTCGTGCGCGCCATCGAGAGCCGGAAGTAGGCCGAGAGGCGCAGCCGCTCGAGGCGCCCCACCGGCCGGCGCGCCGACCACGCGCCGTTCGGGCCCGCGGCGACGAGCTCGCCCTGGCTCGCCAGCTCGCGCAAGAGCGAGTCCAGCACCGGAAGCTGCAGCTCGCGCTGCGCGACCCAGAGCTGCTCGGCGCGGCCCGCCGGCTCCGGGCGCACCTCGTAGTGCAGCGACGTCTCGAGCGCCGACACGCCGTAGCCAGCCGCGTCGAAGGACGCGGGCAGCCACGGCCGCGCCCACGACCAGGTCTCGCGCACGGCCGAGACGAGGCACGCCAGGATCGTCTCGCGGGCGGCCGTGTCGCGGGCGAAGAGGAGCGCCGCGGGCTGGAACAGGCGGCCGGCGCAGAAGTGGTCGCGGCGCGAGGGCGACGTCTCGCGCACGAGCGCGCGCTCCTCGATCACCGAGGCCTTGACGTGCAGGCCTTCCTCGCCGAAGCGCAGCGACACCTGCGTCGGGGGCAGAATGCGGCTGACGAGCGCGAGCAGCCCGGGCTGCTTCCCGGTGAGGCCCGCGGCACGCGCGGCCCGGTAGAACGCGCCGTAGCGCGAAACCACGGCGATCACGTCGTGCGCGGAGAAGGCGTCGGCGCGCGCGGCTCCGGTGCGCCGTGAGCCGAAGAAGACGAGCGCGCGCAGCGACTCCCCCGCCGCGGCCGCGAGGCGCGCGGCGGCCCGGTCGAGCGCCGGGTCGGCGAAGGGCGTGAGCGTGCGCTCGGCGACGGCCCGTGCGAGCGGCGGGGCCTCGAGCGCGGTCGTCATGGCCCGGGGACGAGCACCGAGAGAGCGCTCGGCAGGCACTCGATCGTGAGCTCCGCCGAGCGCGCGCGGTTCCACTCGCCGTCCGTCTCGTAGCTCGGGGGCGACTCGAAGCGGCACACCAGCTTCTCGGTCGACACGGCCTCGACCTTCGGGTGGCCAACGTGGGTCCCGCGCAGCAGCCGCTGCATCACGCCGAGCCGCGCGGCGAGGCCCATGTTGCCGAACGCCACCACGTCGAGCTTACCGTCCGAGGGGTCCGCGTGAGGTGCTATCCGGAAGCCGCCGCCGAAGATGCGCGCGTTCGCGACGATCAGCATCAGCAGGTCGCGGTCGCGCAGGCTGTGGCCGTTCATCTGGACGCTCGCCGGCATGCCGCGGAACGAGCGCAGCTGGCGCAGCGCGCAATAGAGGTAGAGCAGGCTCCCTTCGAGGTAGGACACACTCCACGAGTCCTCGAGCACCGCGACGTCGTAGCCGAAGCCGGCGATGTTCAGGAAGTGGCGATCCTCGACCCGGCCGACGTCGATTCTCCGCGTGACGCCTTCGAGCACGATCCGGCAGCAGGCCGCCACGTCGCGCGGCGGGATGCCGAGCGTCTTGGCGAGGTCGCAGCCCGTGCCGCCGGGAACCAGGCCGAGGCTCGCCGGCTCGCCGCTCTTCAGGATCGCGCCCGCGACGTTGCTCCAGGTGCCGTCGCCGCCCACCGCCACGATGCGCCGGAAGCCGCGCGCGATCGCCTCGCTCGCGAGCCGGGCCTCGTCGCCGGGCCCCTGCGTCAGGCCGTGCTCGAGCTTGCCCGCGGCAGCGAGGTGCTCGAGCACCGGCGTGATGAACTGTGCGCCCCGCCCCTTGCCCGAGCGCGGGTTGAAGACGACGTAGACCGGCTCCGGCAGCTATTTCCCCTCGAGCTGGGCGAGCGGGTCGAACAGCTGGCAGCCCTTCCTCATCCACAGCTCGCGAAACGGGATCTCGTAGACCTCGGAGACCTGGATGTCCTTGTTGAAGGCGTTGTCGGGGTAGAGCAGGATCCGGCCGGCTTCCTCCTCGTGCTCGCTCTTGTCGCCCTCGAAGAGGATGTTCGCGAGGTAGGTGCCGCTCTCGTCCTTCTGGAACGACTGGTAGAGGTGCGAGACCTCCTGCCAGGAGTGGTCGGTGACGCTGAGCTCGAGCGCGGGCGAGCCCTCGGCCTGGACCTTCGCCGTGGTGCGGCCCTTCTCGCGCACGAACTCGACCTTCACGTCGTCCATCCAGTGCGGCAGGTGCCAGCGTCCGATCGCGTGCTCGCGCGCGGCCTTCGTGGTGGTGGCCACCTGCCACGGGAAGAACGCCGACTTCGGCAGGCGCGTGTCGCGCACGAGCGGCGGCACGATCACGGCGTAGACCACCTCGCCGTACTCCCCGACCTCGCTCTCGTCGAAGTCGAAGACGGTGACCGCGAGGATGCTGGTGCCGTGGTGCACCTCGACCGGCTCGAAGCCGCGCGGCAGCACGCGGCGGGCGTTCTCGGTCGGGAACTCGAAGAAGCCGCTGATCGCGTCGCGGTAGCCGTAGCGGGTTATGCCCGGACCTGGCAAAGCCCCTCCTCGCGCAGCACGCCCGCGATCGTCTGCACCGCCGTCTCGAGCTCGGCCTCGCTGTGGGCCGCCGAGACGGAGATGCGCAGCCGCGACTTGTGCTTGGGAACGGCCGGGTAGGTGACCGGGTTCAGGAACAGGCCGCGATCCTGGATCTTCTCGGCCACCGCCAGCACGCGCGAGTCGTTGTTCACCATCACCGGCATGACCTGCGAGTTCGACTTGCCGATGTCGACGCCTTCCTCGGCGAAGCGCCGGCGCAGATACGCGCAGTTGCTCCACAGCTTCGCCCGCAGCTGCGGCTCGGCGTGCGCGATGCGCAGCCCGGCGAGCAGGCCCGCCGTCAGCACCGGCGACAGGTTGCAGGAGAAGAAGCGCGAGCGCGCGAAGGCGACCACGTAGTCGCACAGCTCCCTCGAGCCGGCGATGAAGCCGCCCTGGCCGCCCAGGCTCTTCGAGAAGGTGCCGAGGTGGAAGTCGACTTCCGCGTCGACTCCGAAGTGCTCGGCGACGCCGCGGCCGTTCGGGCCGAACAGGAACGTCGAGTGCGCCTCGTCGATCAGGAGCCGCGCGCCGTGGCGCTTGGCGACCTCGAGGATCTCGGGCAGCACGCAGATGTCGCCGTCCATCGAGTAGACGCCCTCGACCACGACCAGCTTCTTGCCCTTGACGCCCGTGAGCTTGCGCTCGAGGTCGAGCGGGTTGTTGTGG
>DATBSL010000293.1:0-1619 GCA_036559805.1 Vicinamibacteria bacterium | reverse complement strand
CATCCGAGATCTCACGGCTCGGGTGGATGCGCTTGCCAGGCTGGAAGAGCGCGTCGCAGCCCTCGAGAAGCGGACGGCCTGAGGTCAAGCGAGCTCGACGCCTCGCGGGCGCACTGATTGCGCGGCTGGCCGCCGCCGTCGCGGATCGAGCGAAGTCAGATCGGCCCAGCGACCGAGCCAACGAACGATCTCCGACCGGCCTCGGCCGGTGGTCAACGTGAGTACGGTCGGGCGACCTCCCGCAGCTCTCAGGCATAGAGCGCGTTTGAGCTCCTCACGGGTCCGAGGCTTCTCCCGGAGGTCCTCGATGTGCTCGATCACCAGGGGTCGCTCATCGGTCGCCATTGCTTCTTCGAAGGCGGCGTAGCGATTCGCGCGCACCGCCTCGACGGCCTCGTCAATCAGGTCACGGGCCGAGCTCCATCGAGTGAGCTGGGCCTCGGGCCAGAGCTCGCGAAGCAGCTGGGTCTTGCCCGATCCGCTGCGTCCTTCGATCGCGAGCGGGCGGATGGCTTTGCGGCGCAGCAAGGGCGTGAGCCTTCTCCTGACGGCTGAGGCTGTCGCCATGTTCAGCGCTCTGCGAGCGAGTGGGCTTTGCGGCCGCCGCGGGCGATGCGCTCGAGCGTGTGGTCCTCGGCGGCCATCAGGCGCTGGGCGAGTGTCGTACAGCGCTCGACCAGGGCAGCGGCTCCGGCGCGCAGCGCCTGGCTCGTGCGCAGCTCCTCGACGTTTCGCTCCATGTCCTCGGCGGCCCAGCCGCGCGAGTGGGCGACATAGGGGAACTGCGGGAACAGGAAGCCCAGTTCGGCGAAGAAGCCCAGCATCTGGCCGGCCACGGCCTGGACGTTGTCCTGGCCGCCGATCACGATGAAGCCGGCGACCTTGTCGCGGATCAGCACGCGGTCGCGCGTCGTGATCTGGTTCTGGATGCAGTTCATGCGCTCGGCCATCTTGTAGTAGAGCGAGCTCGCGGCGCCCCAGCGGATCGGGCTCGCGACCAGGATCACGTCGGCCCAGTGGACGAGCGCCTCGTAGACCTGGTCGAGCTGGTCCTTGTCGTCCATCTGCGTGATCGAGCAGGGCCAGGTGCAGGCCTTGGCGCTCTTCGAGTAGTAGCCCTCGCAGGCGCGGAAGCTCAGCTCGCCCAGGCGGATGAGGCGCGTCTCGGCGCCGAGCGCCTGCTGCGCGTGCGCTGTGGCGTGCGCCAGCAGGGCCTCCGAGCCGGAATAGCGGGGGTTCGCGCGGTCCATCACGGTCGTCGAGATGCCGGCGACCCGCACCGGGCCGGGCTCGCGGCGCACGGGGCGCGCGAGCGGGTGGGGCGGGTGCGGGTTCTTGTGCCGCGGCGTACGCTGGTTCGCATCCACGAAGACGCGGCCGTTCTCCAGCTTCGTGGCATACGAGGGGACGCGGTCCTCCTCGAAGCCCGGCTCGCCCTCGCCCGTGTGGTAGTGGAACTTCCAGTTGTGCCAGGGGCAGACGACGTAGTCGCCGTCGAGGCGGCCCTCGCCGAGCGGGCCGCCCACGTGGTTGCAGACGCCGGAGATCGCGGTGAAGCCCCCGTCGCGATGGACGAGCGCGATCGGCGTCGCCCCCGCGTGCACGGGCGTGATCGTGTT
>DATBSL010000292.1:0-2293 GCA_036559805.1 Vicinamibacteria bacterium | reverse complement strand
GAGCTTCCCCCGAGCTGCAGGCGCTCGCCTCGAAGGCCGACGCCGCGTACAAGGAGGGCCGCTTCGCCGACGCGCGCGCGGAGTACGAGAAGCTGCTCGCGGTGCGGCCGGACCTCGCCCCCACGATCCACCAGCAGATCGGCTTCGCCTACGTGCAGGAGAAGCAGTACGCGCAGGCGGTCGAGTCGCTCGAGAAGGTGCTGGCGGTGGACCCGCAGAACGTCCAGATCCGCGCGATCGCCGCGCAGGCGGCGCTCGAGGGCCGCATGGTCGACAAGGGGCGTGCGCTGCTCGCCGGGCTCGACGAGAGCCAGATCCAGAGCGCGGACGTGTTCTTCAACATGGGCATCAACTTCTTCAACGCGGGCGAGACCGCGGACGCGATCGCCTACCTCGGCAAGGCGATCGCCAAGGACCCGGCGCACGTCGACGCCTACTACCGCCGCGCGCTCGCGTACCTCGGACAAGGCAAGACGGCCGAGGCCAAGGCCGACCTGCAGAAGGTGGTCGAGTTGCAGCCGGATGGCGAGATGACCGCGATGGCGAAGAAGGCGCTCGAGTCGCTGAAGTAGCCGCGCGCTATTCGACCAGCACTGCGATCTCGCTGCGCGGCGCGTCCTTCGATCCCGGCTCGCCCATCGCGAGGCGCAGCAGGTAGCGCCCCTTCGGCACGTCCTTCGGGGCGAGCGTCAGGACGTAGCGCGTGGTTCCGTCGGCGTCGGCGACCGCTCGCGTCGATCCCGAGAGTGCAATCGGGCGCTCGCCGCCCGATGCATCCAGGAGCTGGGCCCGGATCTCGCCGGCCGCGTCGCTGGCGCCCGCGCCCCAGGCCATCAGGCAGACGTCCTGGGTCGCGCCGTTGGCGAGCGTCGGCAGGGGTTCGGCCGTGAACGGCGTCTCGCCGAGCCGGAACGGGATCTCGAGCTGCGGCAGCCGCTTCGACGGGGCGGGCACTACGAGGCGGCCGCGCGGGTCGTCCATCGCCAGCGGCGGCGAGAGCACCACGTCGTCGCCCTCGAAGGCCGGCATCTCGAGCCGCACGCGCAGCGACCCGGTGCGCTTCGAGGCCGACTCCCGCACCAGGAAGCGCAGGTCGACCGGCCCTTCGGGCACCTCGAAGGAAGTGATGAGCTGCAGCCCCTTCGCCTCGAGCGCGGGGCGGACCTTGGCGAGGTCCATGACCGGCGCGATCGTCATCGTGTCCAGGATCCGGCCCTCTCCGTCGAAGGCGTAGCCGAACAGCTCCAGCCCGAGCTGCGCCGTCTTGCCCTCGCTCAGGGCTCGTCCATCGACCTCGAGGATCACGGGCAGCGCGAGGCGGCCCTTCGCGTTGCGGTAGGGCACGGCCACCGCGCGCAGCGCGATCGCCCCGCCCGTGAGGCCCTTGGCGATCGTATCGGCCGCCTGCAACGCGGCCGAGGCGGGGCTCGTCTCTCGCTTCGGGTCCGAGAGCGCGTAGCCGCGGCGGTGCGAGACCGAGAGCCCGTCGCCGCGCGCGCGGACCTTGAGCTTCCGGAGACGCCCGGGCTTGCCCTTCGCGTCGAGCGGCTCGAATGCCAGGACGTAGTAGTGCCGGCTCGCGTCGAGCAGCGAGACGAGGCCCGCCTCGAGGTCGTTGGCGTTAGAGACGAAGCGGCCGCCGGTGTTCGCGGCGAGCTGGGCCAGCGTGTCGCGGCCCCGGCCGACGGCCTGGGGCAGCCCCTCGGAGGCACCTCCGCCTATTTCCATGCCGCTCACGTCGACGGTGTGGATCACCGTATCGGTCGTGGCCACGGCCTTGAACACCTTGTCGAGCGAGTCGCGAGCCGCGGAGTCGCCGAAGTATCGGTCGGTCTGAACCTCCCAGATGCGCCCGCTCACCACCGCCTCGGCGGCGTCCTTCGACTCCTGTCCCTGCGCTCCGCCGGTGACGGCCGAGTCGAACCCCGCGGACAGCAGGACGAGCTGCTTGCGCCCCCTGACGGAGTCGAGGAGCTGCACGAGCTGGTCGAGCCCGTCCAGGAAGCCGTCCACCCGCTGCTTGTACTGGGCCTGCTCGCCGCGCGCCATGAGCTTGGACATGTCGATCAGGTACTGGCTCATCTGGTCGCCCGGTGGAGGGCCGTACTTGTCGCCCCAGGGCTTGACGCCCAGGTCGTAGGCGATGTTCAGCGTGTCGCGCGCCCGCGGCTGCGTCTCGACGAGGCCGAGCGTCGCGATCGCCTGCTCGAGCTGGAGCCGGTCGGGCGTGAAGCCGACGAGGAGCTGAACGCCGCGCTGGCCGTAGGTCGCCACGGCAACGAGGTCGGACGGA
>DATBSL010000291.1:0-8757 GCA_036559805.1 Vicinamibacteria bacterium | reverse complement strand
CCGCGGAACAGGATCTCCTGGTGGGTCACACGGCCGTTCTCGATCACCAGGCGGCGGAGCTGCTTCCCGACGAGGCCGGTCACGAACAGGTCGTTCTTCCAGCCGGGGAAGCGGTCGCCGGTGTAGAACGCGATGCCGCAGGCGGCGATCGACGGAGTCCACTGGACGACGGGGGGCTCCATCCCTTCCTTCTCGGTGAGCGCGCTCACCGGAGTTCCGTCGTAGTTGATGCCGAAGGTCACGACGGGCCAGCCGTAGTTGCGGCCCGGCAGGATGCGGTTGAGCTCGTCGCCGCCGCGCGGGCCGTGCTCGGCGGCCCACAGCTCGCCGGTGACCGGGTGGAACGCCAGGCCTTGCGGGTTGCGGTGGCCGTAGCTCCAGATCGTGGCGAGCGCGCCTTCGCGGCCCGCGAACGGGTTCTCCTTCGCCGCCGAGCCGTCGCCCTGCACGCGGTGGATCTTGCCTGCCGGCCTCGCGAGGCGCTGCGCGTCGTCCGGGATCCCGCGGTCCCCGATCGAGTAGAAGAGGTGTCCCTCGCGGTCGAACAGGAAGCGCAGGCCGTAGTGGTCGTTTCCCGGACCGAAGACGTCGGGCGACGGCCGGTAGAGGAACTCCTGGTCCACCCACGCGCCGTCCTTGATCCGCCCGCGGACGAGTGTCGTCATCGACGTCTCGCCCTGGCCCTGGACGGAGTAGGCGAGGTAGATCCAGCCGTTCGTCGCGTAGTCGGGATGGAGCGCGACGTCGAAGAGCCCCCCGTCCTGCTTGACCCAGACCTTCGGCACGCCGGTGATGGGCGCGCCCAGTCCCACGCCCGGAGCGAAGATCCGCAGCCGGCCGGGCCGCTCGCTCAGCAGCATGCGGCCGTCGGGCAGGAACTCGATGGCCCACGGCGTGTCGAGGCCGTCGACCACGGTCTCGAGCTTGAACGCGTGGCGCTCGCTGGTCCTCACCGCGCCTTCGGGCACGGCCGGCGTTTTCGCGCCCTCGACCCTGGCCTTCTCCGCGAGCTCGCGGATCAGGACCACGAGCGACCGGATCTGCCGCTCGTCGAGCGTCGCCTTGAAGGGCGGCATCAGCGTGCCCGGCCGGCCCTCGCGGATGCTTTCGGCCAGGGCCTCGTCGCTGCCGCCGTAGACCCACGTGTCGTCGAGCAGGCTCGAGGCACGGCCGCCGCCGAGGCCCTCGCCGTGGCAGCTCGCGCAGACGTCCGCGGAGATCTTCGCGGCGGCACCCTGGCCGACGCCGTAGGCGACCGACGGGTCCTGTGGCAGGGACCGGACGATCACGGGCACTAGAAGCGTGCCGAGCACGCCGGCGATGCCCGCCGAAGCTGCGAGGCGCAGCCGCGTCATGGCGCGGGCGCTCCACGCTGGGCGACGCGCAGCAGCACGTTCTGGCGCGGGCCCTCCGCGAGCACCTTCAGCTCGACACCTCCCATCGACTCGAGGCGTCGCCTTTCACCGGGCCCCGCCAGCACGAGCTGCGGGCCGCGCTCGACCGCGGCGAGCACCTCGCTCGCGCCGTCGACCTGGCGCACGCGAGCGTCGTTGTAGAAGTAGCCGGCCATCCACGCCGTGCGCCAGGCGCCCCACGCCATCACCTCGCGGCCCATCGCGGGGATGAAGAGTGCCCGGCCCGACTCGCGGCGGGCCAGGATCGGCGGCGCCGCGAGCGCCAGGAGCAGCAGCAGGCCGGCGGCGCCGACACGCAGCACGCGCAGCCCGCCGGCCGGGTCGGGCCCGACGCGGCGTGAGAAAAGGAAGGCCACCACGATCGACCAGACCGCGAGCGGAACGGCCGAGCGCCAGAGCGGCTCGTTCATGCGCGCGAGCGCCGCGGGTGCTGCGGCCACGAGCGCTCCCAGCACCAGCCCGACCAGTGCGACGACGCGGCCGGACAGCCAGCGCTCGGGCGTCGTCGCCTCGCGGATCAGCCGGTCGGCGGCGCGGCCCATCAGGATCGCGAGGGGCGCGATGCACGGAAGGATGTAGCCCGGCAGCTTGGAGGCGGCGGCAGAGAAGAAGACGAGCGGCACCAGCAGCCAGAGCAGCACCAGGCGGTCGCGCGTCGACTCGCGCGGCGCCGTGCGCACGAGCCCCGGCACGAGCAGCCCGGACCACGGGACGAGACCGAGGAAGAGCACTACCAGGTAGTACCACGGCGGGCCGGGGTGGTTGTGGATCGTCGAGGTGAAGCGCTGCAAGTTGTGGTTCAGCACGAAGACGTCCAGGAAGTGGCGCCCCTGGTCGCGGAGGATCGCCGCGTACCAGGGGATCGCGACGACGGCGAACGCCGCGAGCGCGAGGGGCGCGAGCGCGTCGCGCACGTGCCGCCACTCGCGCGTCCAGACGACGTACGCGCCGACGACGAGCGCCGGCAGCAGCAGGCCCAGCGGGCCCTTGGCGAGCGTTGCGAGGCCGGCGGCGGCCGCGGCGCCCGCCCATGCCGTGCGCCCGGCGATCCCCACGAGCCGCAGGCCCGCGAGGCCGATCGCGAGCGTCACGGTCGCCGCCAGCAGCATGTCCATCGAGGCGGCGCGCCCGTAGGCGAACGGCAGGAGCGCCGTGCCGGCCACGAACCCCGCGTGGAGCCCGGCGGCCGAGCCGTAGAGGCGCGCGCCGAAGAGCGCCGTCGCGCCCGTGAGGAGGAGCAGGGCGAGGACGGACGGCGCGCGCGCCGCGGCTTCCGTCTCGCCCAGCACGCGGTAGGCCGCCCCCGCCAGCCAGTAGTAGAGCGGAGGTTTCTCGAGCCAGGGCTGGCCCTGGAGCGTCGGCGTCACCCACTCCGAGGCCCGCTGCATCTCGACGGCGACCCGAGCGTAGCGCGGCTCGTCTGGCCCCAAGAGCGGCACGCTGCCGAGGCGCAGGACCAGGAGCGCGAAAACGAGCGCCAGGAGCAGCGCGGTCGCGCGGGGCGGCAGGCTCGTCGGCATGCGCCGCCGATCCTAATGCGCGGCGCGCGGAAAAAGGAAACGGCCCCGCCCCTTGATACAGGGGGTGCTGCGCCGCACCCCCCGTACCCCCCCGCTCGCTCACGGGAGTGAATCCCGCTCGCTCGCCGCCTCGCGAGAGGCGACGGCGACGTGACGGCCGCGCGCTACTTGCGGCTCTGCAGGTACAGGCGCAGCACGTACCAGAACAGGAGCGCCACGGAGGCGAAGAGCTCGAGCGAGGCCGCGACGTAGCGGTCCTCGGGGTAGTGGTGCAGCACCTTCGAGGTGTCGTGCAGGATCGCGCCGCCCGCGACGGCGATCATCGCGACCGAGAAGAACGTGCCGAGCTCGAAGCCGAACATGGCACCCGCCACGATCAAGAGCAGCGCCACGACGCCGCACCAGCCCAGGATCGCGCCGAGGAACGAGAAGTCCTTGCGCGTCGCGAACACCACCACCGTGAGCCCCGTGAAGCCGAACAGCGTCACCGCCGCGGCGCTCTGGATCACGCCGGGCGCCGCGAACTGGGCGATCAGCAGCAGCGGCACGAAGATGATCGACTCGGCGATCACGTAGCCGGCGAGCGCCGCGTATTGCGCGCCGGGCGACTCGGCCACGTGCGCGACGCGCGTCGCGAGCCAGCTCACGACCACGAAGCCGCCGAGCACCAGCAGCCAGGAGGTCGAGAGCATCGCCTGCGCCATCGGCAGCGCGAGCCCGCTCGTGAAGTACGCCATCTCGAGGAGCGTGAAGGCGAGCATCGCGCCGAAGAGGTGCAGGTAGGTGCGGGTGATGAAGGTCGCGCGCGCCTCCTCGGAGCGCAGGGCCACCGGCTGGCCGCTGCCGTCGTAGCCCGCCGGCCTCGCGCTGAAGCGCGACGCCGGACGCGGCGTGGGGCGGGGGTTCTCGTTGCTCATGGCTACTTCTTCTCCTCGGTGACGGTGAAGTACTCCTCGCCCGCGCGCTCGTTCACGCACTTGACGAGCGTGTTGAGGTCGAGCTTCGAGGACTGGTTCTTGCCGCCCATCTTGTAGGCGCTGTCGAAGCACGCGTCGTAGTGCGTCTTGACGGCGGCCTGGCACGCCGCGTCGCCCTCGCACAGCTCGACGAGCCGCGACTGCACGTCGTCGTGCGCCGAAGCCTTGTTGTAGAACTTCATCCCGACGATCGCCATCACGGCCACCAGCGCCCCTGCGAGCTTGTTCATGCCCCCTCCACCTCGGGCCTGCCTTCCCGACAGAGCCCCAGCGACGGCCACCCGATGCAAGACGCCTGCCGGTTCCAACCCCGACCGTACGAACGACTTGCGAATGGCGTGGCCGATCCGGCCAGGCTGCCCTGTCCGATCCCCGGTCGCTGAGACCGGCGCCCGGCCGGGCTACAATCGCTTCTTCGAGAGGCGGTGAGGGCGTGAGCTGGCGGTACCTGGCAGTGGCGACCGAGGCGGTGCTGCGGGCGGGGCGGCTGCAGCGCGAGCGCTACGCGAGCGGCGTCGCGGTCGAGTTCAAGGGCGAGATCGACCTCGTGACCGAGGTCGACCGCGACTGCGAGCTCGCGATCCTCGAGACGATCCGCGGGCGCTACCCGGAGCACGACATCGTGACCGAGGAGACCGACCTCGGCCGCACGGGCTCGCGTTTCGTGTGGTTCATCGACCCGCTCGACGGCACCGTCAACTTCGCCCACAGCTATCCTTTCTTCTGCGCCTCGGTGGCGCTCGCCGTCGACGGCGCGATCGTGGCCGGGGCCGTGTTCGATCCGCTGCGCGAGGAGCTGTTCACCGCCGAGCGCGGCAAAGGCTCGCACCTGAACGGCCGCCCGCTGCGCGTCTCGAGCGCCCGCCGCCTGATCGACAGCCTGCTGATCACAGGCTTTCCGTACGACCTGCACCAGCGGCTCGAGGAGCGGCTGCGCTTCTTCAACCGCGTGATGGGCGTCGCGCGCGCCGTGCGCCGCGACGGCTCCGCGGCGCTCGACCTCTGCTACGTGGCCGCGGGCCGCGCGGACGGCTTCTGGGAGGAGATCCTGAAGCCGTGGGACATGCACGCCGGCCGGCTGGTCGTGGAGGAGGCGGGCGGCACGGCGACGCGGCTCGACGGCACGCCGCTCGGCCTCGGCGCCGACGGCGTCGTCGCCACGAACGGCCTGATCCAGGACGCGCTCGTCGACGTCTTACGCGAGGAGAAGCCCGCGCTCGTCTAGACTCGTGCATGCTGGTGTAGCCCAACTGGCAGAGGCGGCCAGCTTAAACCTGGCAAAGTCTGGGTTCGAATCCCAGCACCAGCACCAACTTACAGGACGCCTTGAATGCAAGCCGCCGCTATTCCTTGATCTAACAGGAACACGAGGGCCGGCCGCTCGCACGCGGCCGGCCCTTCGTGTTTCACCAGTAACTCGCTAATAGCGGGTGAACTTCCAGGGCCTGTCGACGCCGTCGCGCCCGTTCTCGACGCCCACCAGCGTCATGACCTCCGGGCCCGCCGTTCCCGTGAACGTGACCGGGGCGACGCCCGGGCGCGTAATGGTGAAGTTCACCGTACCCGACTCGCTGACGCTTCCCTCGACGATGCCCTGGCGCGGATCGTCCAGGTACTTTCCCCGGAGGTCGAGGCCGTCCTGTGTGATCGACACTCGGCCATAGGCTCCCGACCATTCGGCGGTGAGGCTCCTGACCGGGATGTTCAGCGTCGCCTGGGTCGTGCCTGTCTCGCTGCTGCTCGCGGTCACTGTGACCACGTAGGTACCCGTGTCGGCGTAGACGTGGCTCATCGCGTCGCCACCCGAGACGGTCAAGCCGTCTCCGAAGTCCCAGTAGTAGGTGAAGGAAGTGCCCGCGCGAGCCGATCCGATCCGGCTCTCGAGGGTCACCCATGTGCCGACGATCGCCCCGGCCGGCGCGATCGCGATCGCGTCGCCGGCGCCGGAGAACCCCGGGGTCGCTCCGGCCGGCGAGAGCCCTGACTCCGTGCCGCAGCCGGCCGCGATCACAGCGAGGCTCCCGAGGGCCGCCCTGATTGCCTGCCACCTGAACCGCTCCATGTTCGCCCTCCTTGCTGGCCACAAACTCGTCCGGCAGCGCCACGAGCGCCCTATCGAAAGGCTCACTTTTGGCTCATGAAGGTGTCAGGGGTGGCCGCGACCCGTTATTCCTCAAGGGGGGAAGATCGGAGGGGGGCGTTCACGCTTGCGTTTCTTGTTCTGGGGGACTTCGTCCCCCAGACCCCCTGGGTGGTTGTTGTCTAGCGGCCTGATGCTAGAGTTCCCCCTCCTACCGTGAAGGACACCTCCTTCGTCCGGCCGTCGGCGACGGTCGCGCAGGATCAGCGCGAATCGCGGGCCCGGCGCAGCTCGTCGTGGCGGCTGTGGCTGCTCGGGCGGCCGCTCCCTACCGCCGACGCCCCGCACGAGGCCATCGGCAAGACGGTCGGGCTAGCGGTCTTCTCGTCGGACGCGCTCTCGTCGACGGCGTACGCGACCCAGGAGATGCTGATGATCCTGGCGCTCGCGGGGACCGCCGCCTTCTCGCTGGTGTTCCCGATCTCGATCGCGATCGTTTTGCTGCTCGCGATCGTGACGTTCTCGTACGAGCAGACGATCCACGCCTACCCCGGGGGCGGCGGCGCCTACATCGTCTCGCGCGACAACCTCGGGGAGTTCCCCTCCCAGGTCGCCGGCGCCGCGCTGCTCATGGACTACATCCTGACCGTGGCCGTGTCGATGTCGTCGGGGGTCGCCCAGATCGTCTCGGCGTTTCCGACGCTGATGCCGTACCGGGTGGCGATCGCGGTCGGGCTCGTGATGCTCGTGATGCTGATCAACCTGCGGGGCGTGCGCGAGGCGGGCACCATCGTGGCGGTGCCTACCTTCTATTTCATGGCCGTGATGTATCTGACGGTCGGCGTGGCGCTCGTCCGCCACTTCGCGGGTACGCTCGGCACGGTGGTCGACCCGCCGCCGATGCACGGCGTCGAAGGCCAGCTCGCCCCGATCTCGATGTTCCTGCTGCTCCACGCCTTCTCCAGCGGCACGACGGCGCTCACCGGCGTCGAAGCCATCTCCAACGGCATTCCGGCGTTCAAGGAGCCGCGCAGCCGCAACGCCGGGATCACGCTCCTGTGGATGGCCGTGATCCTCGGCTCGTTGTTCCTGGCGATCAGCTACCTGGCCGGGCCGATCGGCGCGGTGCCGTCGGAGGTCGAGACCGTGATCTCGCAGATCGCGCGCACGGCTTTCGACGGCAGGGGGGCGCTCTACATGGCCGCGATCGCGGGTACCGCGCTGATCCTGGTGATGGCCGCGAACACGGCCTACGCCGGATTCCCTCGCCTCGCGGCGCTGCAGGCCGAGGACCGCTTCCTGCCGCGGCAGCTGACGTACCGCGGCAGCCGGCTGGTCTACTCGCGCGGCATAGTGGTGCTCGCGCTCGTCGCCTCGGCGCTCATCTGGATGTTCGACGCCAGCGTCACCGGACTCATCCCGCTCTACGCGATCGGCGTCTTCCTCTCGTTCACGCTGTCGCAGGCCGGGATGGCACGCCGCTGGTGGAAGTCCGGACGGCTGGCCCCGGGGGAAGAGCGGCGCGAGCGGGGCTCGACGCTGCAGCACGACGCGCGCTGGGTTCTGAAGGCCATCGTGAACGCCACCGGCGCGCTGATCACCGCCGTCGTGACGCTGATCTTCGCCGTCACCAAGTTCCACGACGGCGCCTGGGTCGTGATCCTGATCATCCCCGCCCTGGTCGCGGTGTTCTACGCGGTCAAGCGCCACTACCGGGCGCTCGCGGCCCAGCTCTCGCTCGAGGATTTCGGCCCGCCCGCGCGCGTCGACCGCCATCGGGTGATCCTGCCGATCAGCGGTGTCCACCGCGGGATCGTGGCCGGCCTGCGCTACGCGCGCGCCCTCTCGGAGGACGTGACCGCGGTCTACGTCTCGACCGACCCCGCCGACGCGGCGGCGGTGCAGAAGAAGTGGGGCCTGTGGGGCGCCGGCGTGCGGCTGGTGGTGCTGAGCTCCCCCTATCGGCTGCTGGTCGAGCCGATCGTGGCGTACATCAAGGAGATCGCCGCGCGCCGCCAGCCGAACGAGGTGATCACGGTCGTCGTGCCGCAGTTCGTGCCGAGGCGCACCTGGCACAACCTGCTGCACTCGCAGACGGCGATCATGCTGCGCCTGGCGCTGCTGTTCGAGCGCGGGATCGTCATCACCAGCGTGCCGTACCAGGTCGGGGGAGAGGGGGACTAGCCGATGTACGTGATCCGATGTACGTAATCGTCGTGGGGTGCGGGCGCGTGGGGTCGGAGCTCGCGATGCTGCTGAGCCGTCGCGATCACGACGTGACCGTGATCGACCACATCGGGTCGTCCTTCTCGCACCTCGACGCTGCGTGGCGCGGCCGCACGATCGAAGCCGAGGCGATGGCGGAGGGAGTCCTGGAGCGCGCGGGAATCGCGCAGGCCGGCGGGCTCGCCTCCGTGACCAACTCGGACGCCGTCAACGCCGTCGTGGCGCACGTCGCGCGCACGGTCTACAACGTCCCGAGCGTCGTCTCCCGCAACTTCGACCCGCGCTGGCGGCCGCTGCACGAGGCGATGAGCCTGCAGATGGTCAGCTCGACCGCCTGGGGTGCGCAGCGCGTGCAGGAGCTGCTCGAGAGCCGGCGCATGCGGGCGGTGCTCGCCGCGGGCAACGGCGAGGTCGAGGTGTACGAGACGATCGTGCCCGAGGCCTGGCGCGGGCGCACGCTGGGGGAGCTCGTCTCCGGGCTCGACTGCGCGCCGGTGAGCCTGACGCGCGCCGGCCGCGCCAGCCTGCCGGCGCCGGGC
>DATBSL010000290.1:0-4568 GCA_036559805.1 Vicinamibacteria bacterium | reverse complement strand
TCTCGTAGTTGAAGACGCCGCGCCGGTCCATGGCCAGCGCGAGCACCGGCTTCTCGAGCGCCAGCCGCTCCACCTCGACGCGGCCGCGGAGGAGCGGCAGCAGGCGGTAGCGCAGCACGAACGCGTCGGCGGCGAGCAGGTCGCCCGGAAACGGCGCGGGGTTCTTGATCGCGACGCCTTCGAGCGTCACGCCGGACAGCAGCGAGACGTCGATCGTGTCGACGCGCAGCTCGGTTCCGAGCGTGGCCCTGGCCTGGGCGAGGATCGTCTTCCGGAGCTCGGCCGGGTTCAGCCGCCGCATGGCGTAGAGCCCCACGCCGGCCGCCGCCAGGAGGACGAGCAGAACCAGCGCGAGGGCCGCGACCAGGAGCTTCTTCATCGCCGCCTCAGGGGTTGTCGAGCGTGACGCGCCAGTGCACGCCCGGCCGCGCCACGCGCACCTCGAGCCGCCGTGGCCCCTCCCCCTCGCCGGGCCGGTAGCGCACCCGGTACTGGCCGCCGAGCTCGCCCGCCAGGGCGGCGAAGGTGGTGCCCACGCCCAGGGCCGACGGGACGCGCTCGAAGCGGCCGCCCGTCGACTGGGCCAGTCCCGACAGGATCTTCTCGTGGTCGGATTCGGTGACGATCGTGAGGTTCTGCGCGTCGCGCGGCGAGTCCCCGAGCCGCAGCGAGCCGGCGGCCGCGCCGGCGCCGTCGCCGTACATCAGCGCGAGGACCGGCGCGAGGGGCCGTCGCGCACGCGCGACCACGTCGCCCGGGGAGTAGCTGGGGTAGCCGGCCCCGTTGCCCGACAGCACGACCAGAGCACGCCGCTTGCCCGACTCGCGTGCCAGCGCCTCGGCGGCCTCCACGAGCGTGTCCATGAGCGCGTTCGACCCGGCGAGCGCGAAGCCTTGTCCGACCTTCTTCTCGACGTCCTTGCGCTCGCCGTCGAGCACGCCGAGCTTGCGCGCGCGGTCGCCGGTGGAGAACAGCGTGCAGCGGGCGTCCTTCGGCAGGCTCGACACGAACGTCCAGACCGACTCGAACGCCTGGGTGCGGAAGACGCGCGCGGCTCCGGCGCTCGTGTCGAGCACGAGGTAGGCGGCGAGCGGCCGCTCGTCGCGCTCGAAGCCCGCGAGCTCGCGCGGCTCGCCGTTCTCGAGCACGCGCACGTCTTCGGCGCGCACGTCGGCGACGAACTGCCCCTGCGCGTCCATCACGACGAGCCCGAAGGGCCGGGGCTCGGCGGCGAAGACCGAGGCGGGGCCTGCGGCCGTCGCCACGGCCAAGGCTCCCAGGGCGAGGCCACGCATGGGGCACGCTCCGTTCGCTCGACATTGTAAGGGCGGTGAAAACAAGTGCGATGCGTGAGCGAAATCACCATCCCCCGGGCGCGCAGTTGCGTCCTTCTCGCAGGAGGGCCAGGCTTGATCTAGGACCGGAGCGCTTGGTCCCGGGAGGCGAACGCCATGAAGCCGCATGCGATGGTTGCTATCGTCCTGGTCGCACTCGTGCCGACCGCTTGTCAGCGTCCGGCGACGCGCACCGCCGACGCCGGCGCGGCCTCACCGGCACCGCCGGCGGCCAGTGCCTCGCCCGTGACCGCGGTCACACCTGCAGCCGCGGAAGCCACGCCGCCGGCCGTGTCCCAGGCGCCGCGCGCGCCGGTTCCGAGCGCGACCGTAGCTCCCGCAGCCGTCGAGCCGGCTGCGCCCCCAGTCGAGCCGCCCGCCGCGGATCCGACCCCCGCTCCGACGCCGACGCCGCGCCCGCGCGTGGTCGCGACCGGGACGGCGCTGAAGATCGTGCTGCAGCAGGCGGTGTCCACGAAGACGGCCCAGGCCGAGGACCCGGTCGTGGCCGAGCTGGCCGAGGACGTAACTGTCGACGGCGACGTGCTGCTGCCGGCCGGCTCCGAGGTGCGCGGCCACGTGGTGAGCGCGCTGCGCTCGGGCCGCGTCAAGGGCAAGGCGCGCCTCGTCGTGGCGTTCGACGAGGTCCACGTCGGCAGCCGTAGCTACACGATCTCCGCGACGGGCTTCGACGTGACCGCGGGCTCGAGCAAGGGCAAGGACGCCAAGATCGCCGGCGGCGCCGCGGCCGCGGGCGCGATCATCGGCGGCATCGCCGACGGCGGCTCAGGCGCGCTCAAGGGCGGCTTGATCGGCGGCGCGGCGGGTGGCGCCGCCGTGCTCGCCACGCGTGGCATGGAGGTCGAGCTCGCGAGCGGCTCGAGCTACACGATCAAGCTCCAGAAGAGCCTGCGGCTGCGCTGAGCCGCGCGTCCAGCCGTCCGAGCGCCCAGCGCGCGTGCTCGGCCACCAGCAGGTCCGCGTCGGCGGCGAGTCGCTCGAGCCAAGGCCGCTGGCGCGCGTCGCCCGCGTTCGCGATCGCGACGGCGACGTTGCGCAGCAGGCCGCGCCGCTTGGCGCGCTTCACCGGGCTGCGGCGGAAGCGCTCGCGGAACGCCGCCTCGTCGAGGCCCGCGAGCTCGGCGAGGTCCGGGGCGACGGCGCCCGGCCGCGGCTCGAAGCTCGCGCCGCCGCGCTGCCGCCGCTTGCGGTTCCACGGGCACACGTCCTGGCAGATGTCGCAGCCGAACACGTGACGGCCCATGCCTTCGCGCAGCGCCAATGGAATCGCGTCCTTCAGCTCGATCGTCAGGTAGCTGATGCAGCGCGTGGCGTCGAGGACGTAGGGCGCCGGAAACGCCTGCGTGGGGCAGGCGTCGAGGCAGGCCGTGCAGCTGCCGCACATGTCGCGAAGCGCCTCGTCCGCCGGCAGGTCGAGGTCGGTGACCAGCTCGCCGAGGAAGAACCACGAGCCGTGCTCGGGATGGAGCAGGCAGGTGTTCTTGCCGAGCGCGCCCAGGCCCGCGGCCGCCGCCCAGGCTTTCTCCGAGATCGGCCCGGTGTCGACGTAGCCGCGCGCCTCGAACGGCCCTGCCTCGGCCGCGAGCCGCAGGCGCAGCCGCTCGAGCATCGCCTTCATCACGTCGTGGTAGTCGTCGCCCCAGGCGTAGCGCGCGATCCAGCCGCGCCCTGCGGGCGCCTCGGTCGAATAGGCGTGCGGCGTGTCGTACTGCAGCGCCACGCACAGCACCGTGCGCGCCCAGGGGAACGCCGCGCGCAGGTCGCTGCGCTTCGCGACCTGCGAGGTGAGGTAGGCCATCTCGCCGGCGTGGCCGCGCGACACCCACTCGGCGAAGAACGCGAGCTGGGGCGGCGTGTCGGCGCGGGCGAAGCCCACCAGGTCGAAGCCGACCTCGAGCGCGAGCTGCCGGGCCCGTTCGGCGAGCGCCGCTCCGCCCGTCGCCGCCGCGCTCACTCCGGCTCTTCCGCCGCTCCCTCGAGCCCGAGGCCCAGGCCGCACTCGGGGCACTCGGCCGCGCCCGCGGGCGGCGCGGCGCCGCAGGCGGGGCACTGCACGTAGCCGCGCTGCTCCGGGTCGAAGCGCGTCTCGACTGCGTGCACGTCGGCCGCGTCCTCGTGCGGCGCCACGAGCGCGCTGATCGCCGCGAGCGCGCGTGCGCCTTCGGCCTCGGGCACCAGCACCGCGAAGCGCGGCGGGGCGCCCTCGACCGCTTCGCGCAGCTCGGCGAGCCGCGACGGGATATCGGCCTCGCGCAGCCGCTCGACGACCGGCACGAGGTCGGTCGCGCGGGTGGTCCGGTACAGCTCGCGGAAGCCTTCGAGCTCGGCCCCCGGCGACGGCTCCGCGGCCTGCGCCGGCCTTGGCTGCATGCCCGGGAAGACGTCCTCCAGCTCGCCGCCGCAGTCGGCGCAGCGCGCGATCTCGGGCCGGTACTCCTCGCCGCAGTCCTTGCAGACGCGAACGTGCTCGGGCACGGTCAGGGGCAGGGCGGGCAGCCGATGTCCAGCACCACCCGCCACTCGCCGTCCTTCTCGAGCCGCCAGGTCGAGACGAAGGTGCGGACGCGCACGCCCTTGGGATCGAACACCGGGCCGCTGCTGATCGCGAGCGTCCCCGAGGCGACCACCTCCACGCGATCGGGTGCCCACGAGAAGGGCGCGTCCTTGCCCTCGTATAGCGGCTTCCAGCCCTCGGCGACCGCCTTGCGCCCGTGGAGCGGCGTCTGGCCGATGAAGATCGCCTCGTCCGCGACGAACGACGTGAACGCGGCGTGGTCGCGATCGGCCATCGTCTTGGCGAAGGCCACCTCGCGCGCCCGCACCTTGGCGACGAGGGCCTCGAGCGACTCGGCAGCCCATGCGGGCGCCACCCAGAGACCGGCCGCCGCCACGACCCCGATGGTCCTCAGCTTCATTTGTCTCGCCTCTCTGCGGACGCGCGGGCCATGCCGCCTCTGCGTGGCTCCCGGCCCGGCTCGCGCACGGTCGCTTATGATACCTGCCATGGCGAAGCCGACGCCCGATCACCACGACGCGGAGCTGCTGATCAAAGTCTACGACCTGCGCCGCGAATCGGTGATGCGCGAATCGCGGCGGGCCGTGATGCGCGACTTCTGGCCGACGCAGTGGGAGGACGTGCAGGCCCTGCTCCGGGCCGATCACCCGCTGAACGCGGCCTATCGGCAGGTCGGGACCTACTGGGAGATGGTCTAC
>DATBSL010000289.1:0-6657 GCA_036559805.1 Vicinamibacteria bacterium | reverse complement strand
CGAAGGCAGCGTGGCGACCGCCGGGTCCACGCGCGCCGGCGGATCGAACGGGTAGGCCGCCCTCCTCAACAAGCCGCCCTCGGTGACGTCGATCGATGCGGCCTCGGCCGTTACGACCAGGTCTCCGAGGTCCGACGATCCATCCCAGTTGACCGGGGAGGGTACGGCGAGGACGACGGAAGGAGCGAGGCACAGGGCCGCCGCCAAGAGAGCACTACAAGCCGCCGACTTACGCATCATGCTCCTCCACGACGACGGAGGGACGGTCCGCCGTGGTCTGAACAGCTCGAGAGAAACGGCGCCCCTTGGATACGGAATATGGTCGTCGCCGATGCAGTGAGCAAGAACGAGGCCCGGCGTCTGCTCAGCGGCCATCCAAGGTGGCAAGATTATTTGCAGCAACCACTTGGGCAGCTCACTGCCGAGACGCCCGCCAGCGCGACAGGACCACGAATCTGTAAGGGAACCCGACAGCGAGAGTAGAAACTACACGCTCAGGCGAGCCTCCACGGCGAGCGGTAATCGCGGCCGAAGAGCTTCTTCGCCGCCCCGCTCGGGTTCTTGAGCTCTTGCTTGAGCGGGTCGAACTCCAGGCGTTCGCCAGTCCGCAGAGCGACGACCCCAAGGAGGCACGGGGCCGACGAGCGCAGCCCGTCCTCGATGTCGCAGGCCGGGCGCTTTCGCGTCTTCATGCACTCGAGCATGTTGGCCGCGTGGTTCTCGAGCCCGTTGTCCACCTCGTCCATCTTCATCGACGCGGAGCGCGCGACGTCCTTGTCGTCCTTGCCCTTGCGCGTCTCCGGGAAGACCTCGAAGCCCTGCCGGTTCAGGAACATCGTGGCCTCGGTGCCGTGGAACAGCAGGCCGTAGCCCTTCGCGAACATGGAGTTCGCGTTCGTGGCGCGGTACTCGTACGTCAGCAGGAAGTCGGAGTACTCGAAGGTGGCCGTGAGCGTGTCGGGCGAGTCGCCGTTGTCGCGCAGCGCCTGCTTCTGCCCGAAACAGCTGACGACGCGCGGGCCGGGCGTGTCGAGCGCCCATTGCGCGATGTCGATCAGGTGCACGCCCCAGTCGCCGAGGATGCCGTTCGAGTAGTCCCAGAAGTAGCGGAACGTGGACCAGCGGTCGTCGCGCACGCCGAAGCGGTTGGCGTTGTACGGGACCTTCGGAGCGGGGCCGAGCCAGGCGTCCCAGTCGAGCCCCGCGGGCGGCGCGGAGTCGGGCGGGTTGCCGATGCCGTCGGGCGAGGCGTTGCTGTAGTTCCACGCGCGCACGGAGGTCACCGTGCCGAGCAGCCCTGAGCGCACGACCTGCGCCGCGCGCTGGAAGTGGGCGTTCGAGCGCTGCCACAGCGCGACCTGCATCACGCGCTGGTGCTTGCGCGCCGCCGCGAGCATCGCCTTGCCTTCCTCGACCGCCACCGAGACCGGCTTCTCGACGAACACGTCCTTGCCGGCCTCGCAGGCCTGGACGGCCGGCAGCGCATGCCAGTGGTCGGGCGTCGCGACGATGACGACGTCGATCGTCTTGTCGTCGAGCACGCGCCGGAAGTCCGAGTGCGCGGTCGCGGCATCCCCCGCCAGCGTCCTGGCCTTGGCGAGGTTGGGCTCGAAGACGTCGCACACAGCGGCGATCTCCGCGCCGTGGCGCTGGAAGGCCTTCATGTTCGACAGGCCCTGGCGTCCGGTCCCGATGGCGCCGACGCGGACCCGGTCGTTGGCGCCCAGCACCTGGCGCGTCAGCGGCCCCGCGAGCGAGAGGCTGACGGCGGCCCCGGCCCCCGTGGCGCGGTGCATGAAGTCCCTGCGGTCGATCGGGCGGCCCATGGCTGTCCTCCTGGAACGCCCGAACCCTATAGCGGCGGAGCGGGCCCGGTCAACGCAGGAGCTCGGCGACCGCGCGCCGCACCGACGGCCACGCCGGGCTCGCCGGGTCGACGAGCTCGAAGTGGCCCGCGCCTTCGACGACCTCGAGCGCTACCGGATCGCCGGCGTTCCGCGCGGCATCCGCGTAGCGGCTCGACAGCTCGTTCGGCACCAGGCGGTCGCTCGCGCCGCACACGAGCCGCTGCGGCAGGCCGAGCGGCACGAGCTCGATCGGAGACGTGTCGGCGAGGCGGGCGTCGCGGCTCTCGGCGGGCCCGCCCAGAAGCTGCGATACCGCGTCGCCACACACGCCCCCGGCCGAGGCGGCGCGCAAGTCGGTGATGGCCGCGAGCGCGACCACGCCCCGCAGTGGTAGCGGCGCCTCGACCCGCAACGGCGATTCTTTCGGCAGCCGCGCCCGGGCCCCGAGCCAGAGCGCGAGCTGGCCTCCCGCCGAGTGGCCCACGGCCACCACGCGGGTGAGATCGAGGCCGTGCGCGCCCGCGACACCGCGCAGGTGGTCGGCGCCGCGGGCCACGTCGAGGAAGGTCCCCGGCCAACCGCCGCCAGGATCGCCGACGCGTCGGTATTCGAGGCTCCACGTCGCGATCCCGTCGGCCGTGAGGGCCGCGGCGAGAGCGCGCACGTGGTCCGCGGCCCAGGGCGCCTGCCAGCAACCCCCGTGGACCAGGATCGCGACCGGGTGCGGCCCCGCCCGCTTCGGCACGCGCAGCTCGGCGACCTGCTGCGGCGCCTCGCCGTAGGCGATGACCCGATCGGCCGGCGGCTGGGGCAGCCTCGCGAGGTCCGACGCCTGCATCATGCGCGGCGCCTGGTCCTGGCCCGCCGCCAGCGTGGCCGCCAGCAGCGACGGCCACGAGACCCCTCGAAACCGGCGCAGCGCGCGCATCGGCTCACGTGACCCGGGCCCGGGCTCGGTGCTCCGGACGCTCCCATTCGCGCTCGTCGAGCACGGCTCGCAGCGCGACCGTCGCGTCCCACACGTCGCAGTAGCGCAGGTAGGCCGGCGCGAACCCGAAGCGCATGATGTCGGGGGCGCGGAAGTCGCCGATCACGCCGCGCGCGGCGAGCGCCTGCACGATCGCGTAGCCTTCCGGATGCCGCAGCGACACCTGGCTGCCGCGCTGCTCCGCCGCCCGCGGCGACGCGAGCGCGAGCCCAAACCCGGCGCAGTCGCGTTCGACGAGGCGCAGGAACAGCTCCGTGAGCGCGATCGACTTGCGCCGCAGCCGCGCGACGCCGGCGAGTGCAATCGTCTTCACGCCGCACTCGAGCGCGGCGAGGCTCAGGATGGGCGGCGTTCCGCACAGCAGGCGCGCGATGCCTGGGGCCGGCCGGTAGCCCGTCTCGAACGCGAAGGGCTCGGCGTGGCCCATCCAGCCGGCGAGCGGCGTCGTCCACGCCTCGTGGTGACGGCGCGCGACGAACGCGAACGCGGGCGCGCCCGGCCCCCCGTTCAGGTACTTGTAGCCGCAGCCCACCGCGAGATCGGCCTCGGCGCTCGCGAGGTCGACCGGAACCGCTCCCGCGCTGTGCGAGAGGTCGAAGAGCGCGAGCGCCCCCGCGGCGTGGGCGGCGCGCGTCCACTCGCCCACGTCGTGGAGCGCGCCGGTCCGGAAGTCCACGTGCGTCAGCATCAGCACCGCCACGTCGCCGTCGAGCGAGCGCGCCAGGTCGGCGCGCGGCACGACGCGAAGCGTCAGCCCTTCGACGAGCGACGCGAAGCCCTGCGCGACATACAGGTCGGTGGGGAAGTTCTCCGCCTCGGAGAGGATCACGCGCCGGCCCGGGCGCAGGCGCAGCGCGCCGGCGAGCAGCTTGAACAGGTTGACCGACGTGGAGTCGGCCACGGCCACCTCGTCGGCCGCGGCGCCCACCAGCGGGGCGACGAGCGCGGCCACGCGCGCGGGTAGTTCGATCCAGGCGTGGCGGTTCCAGCTGCGGACGAGGTCGTCGCCCCACTCGCGCTCGACCACGTCGGCGAGCCGCGCCACGGTCGCGCGCGGCAGCGCGCCGAGCGAGTTCCCGTCGAGGTACACGACGCCCGCGGGCAGCGCGAACGCCTCGCGCAGGAAGGCGAGCTCGTCCGTGGCGTCGAGGGCCTCGGCGTCCTCCCGGGCTCCGGCGACGTCGGGCATGCGCGCGATCTTACCCGGCGGGCAGCGGATAATGGGGCATGGGCTTCCGCGCCTACGCCGCGCACGAGGAGAAAGGCCCGCTCGCGCCGTTCCTCTACGAGCCCGCGGAGCTCGGCTCGAACGACGTGGAGATCCGCATCAGCCACTGCGGGATCTGCCACAGCGACGTCCACCTGGTCGACGGCGACTGGGGCGCCTCGGGCTACCCGATGGTGCCCGGCCACGAGATCGTGGGCACGGTCGCGTCGGCGGGGCCCGCGGTGCGCCATCTCGCCGTCGGCCAGCGCGTCGGCGTCGGCTGGCAGTGCGGCGCCTGCCTCGAGTGCGAGTGGTGCGTGTCCGGCCAGGAGAACCTGTGCGCGCAGGAAGAGGCCACCTGCGTCGAGCGGCCCGGCGGCTTCGCCGAGCGGATCCGCGTCGACGGCCGCTTCGCGTTTCCGATCCCCGACGCGCTGCGCTCGGAGCACGCGGCGCCGCTCCTGTGCGGCGGCGTGACGGTCTACGCGCCGCTCGCGCGCTTCGCGCGGCCGTCGCTGCGCGTCGGCGTCGTGGGGATCGGCGGCCTCGGGCACCTCGCGCTGCAGTTCGCGCGCGCGATGGGCTGCGAGGTGACGGCGCTGTCGACGAACCCCGCCAAGCGGGCCGAGGCGCTCGCCTTCGGCGCGCACCGCTTCGTGGCCGCGGGCGACTCGAAGGCGCTGCGCACGGCCGCGCAGAGCCTCGACTTCGTGCTCTCGACGGCGTTCCTGGCCCAGGACTGGAAGGGCCTGCTGCGGATGCTGCGCCCGAACGGCGTGCTGTGCCTGGTCGGCGCGCCCGACGAGTCGCTGCGGCTCGACGTCGGCGGGATGCTCGGCCGGCAGCTCACCGTCACGACGAGCGCGATCGGCGGGCGCCCGGCCGTGCGCGAGACGCTCGACTTCGCCGCGCGCCACGGGATCAAGCCGATGGTCCAGCTGCGGCTGCTCGCGGAGGCCGACGCCGGCCTCGAGGCCGTGCGCAGGGGCCAGGCGCGCTACCGCATCGTGCTGGCGGCCTGACCGCCCCAGGCTTTCAGGCCGCGCGGAGTCGGGATAGGCTTTCGAGTAACAAGGAGCAACCATGGCCGACAGGCGAGATTCCGTTGCGGGCACGCGCCGTGACTTCGTGATGGGGGCGGTGGCCGTCGGCCTCGGGGCCGCGGCACGCGCCGCCGAAGCAGCCGCGGGCCAGGCCGTGCCCGCGCCTCCGCCCGTGCCCACGGGCCCGATCCAGCTCCCTTCGCTGCCGTGGGGTGAGAGCGCGCTCGCGCCGCACATCTCGGCGGAGACGATCTCCTTCCACTACGGAAAGCACCACAAGGCGTACGTAGACAACACCAACCGCATGATCGCGGGCAGCGAGCACGCGACGGCGTCGCTCGAGGACATCGTCAAGGCGACGGCGGGCAAGGCCGACAAGAAGGGCCTGTTCAACAACTCGGCCCAGGTCTGGAACCACACGTTCTACTGGAAGAGCCTGAGCCCCAAGGGCGGCGGCCAGCCAACCGGCAAGCTCCTCGACATGGTGAAGTCCGACTTCGGCGACTTCGCGAAGTTCAAGGACGAGCTGGCGAAAGCCGCGACAACGCAGTTCGGCAGCGGCTGGGCCTGGGTCGTCGTCGAGGGCGGCAAGCTCAAGGTCGAGCAGACCCCGAACGCGGAAACCCCGCTCACGAACCCGGCCAAGAAGCCGCTCCTGACGATCGACGTCTGGGAGCACGCCTACTACGTGGACTACCGCAACCGCCGCCCCGACTACGTCACCGCCGTCCTCGACAAGCTGATCAACTGGGAGTTCGCGGCGCAGAACCTGGGATAACAGCCGTTCCTCCCCATCTCCACATCCCTCTTGAGGAGTAGCGGCCTTCGGTCACCTGCCCGAGGCGAGGCTACGCGCTGCGGCGACGACGAGCCGCGAAACCGAGCAGACCGCTGCCGAGAAGCAGCACGGTTCCAGGCTCGGGTACTGGGGCGGCGGTCTCGTTGAACGTGACAGCGTCCACGCCGATCCCGCCGTCGTCGTCGTTTGTCATCGAAACCGCAGCGATCTGGTTGCCGCCAGTCACGCGGAATCCGAAGAACGAGTTGCTCAAGCCGAGCGTGAGAGTGCCCAGCGACGCGCCGCCCCGATCGAAGAACTGCCACGTCGCCGTTCCCCCGTCGCTCCCGACGACGAGGAAGCCGAACACGTCGGTGTCTTGGTCGAAGAGCGCGGTCACTGCACCCTCGCCGATCGCGTCGTTCGTCGGGCATACCAGATTGCCGCATCCGGCCAGTACGTTGGAGCCGCCGAACAGAACCACATGAAGGTTCAAGCCGGCGCCGCCCGAGACGAGGCTGAGCGGAGACGTTGGCGAGCCGCTAAGGGTGTCGAGGTTGCCGCTCGCACCCAGGGTCTGACCAGCCAGGCGTTCGCCATAGCTCGCGCCAGGCAGTGAGAGGAGGCCATCAACGTTCCCAGTCGGGAGTGCGTTGAAGTCATGCACGATCGAGCCGACGATGGTGTTGTCCTGAATGATCGTGGCGTCTACACGCGACGAAGTCACCACGGTAAGGCCAAACAGCGCGGCAGAAACCACCGCGACTCGTTTCGTAACCATGACTCTACCCCCC
>DATBSL010000288.1:0-5315 GCA_036559805.1 Vicinamibacteria bacterium | reverse complement strand
ATATGCTTGGCTTCGTCTGCTTCATCCCCTTGTTCGGCGGCCTCGTCGCTCCTCCAGAAGCGTCCCTACTGTCACGAACCGAATCCCTCGCGCCTGACCTGCAGCAAGGATTCCCGGAAGCGCTTCAATGCTACGACTCGGATCTGAAATGCCATCGTGCAGGATAACGATAGCGCCAGGCACCAGGTTCTTCTTGATAAGCCACTGGATGTAGCTCACTGGAGGATGCGCCGGGTCGTGAGGGTAGGCAGAACCCAGTACTGGGGTGTAACCAAGGTCTCGAGCCTGCTGCAGTTGCCAAGGCCACGCCAAGCCCGCAGGCGGCCGGAACAGCTTGGGCGCGCCCGAGATTCCGATCGCGTGCTCGGCCTGAACAAGCTTTGCTGAGAATGACGCGGAGCTGTCAGCGAGGCAGGTCCCTCGGTGGAGGTAGTGATTGCCTAACTCATGCCCGCCGGCCTTAATGGCCTCGACCAACTGGGGATGATCATTTGCTCGCTGGCCGATAAGGAAGAACGTTGCATGCGCGTCATGCTTCGCGAGGATGGCCAAAACCTTGGGAGTGTGCACAGGGTGAGGGCCATCATCGAAGGACAGGGCCACGAGCGGCTCACTGGTGGGCACCCGCCATACGATGCCTGGAGTCGCCCACTGCAGCACACCGAAGAGGGCCATTGGCTCTGTCCACCAAACGGCAAGCGTGATGAGCAGGAGGGTAGACAGGACAACGGCCCGACGCACCAGCCGTCGCTTACGCATGCCTAGCCGGCCGCCTTTGGTTGGTCCGCCGAACACTGCATAGGTGGAGAGAGCCAGTTACTTGCTTGTGGACACCGGCACAGTTGCGCTCTCCCTCAGCGACACGCCGTCCGTCCGGATTGTTATCGTCTCTCGCTTCCGTGACAAGTCCTGCACAAGTCGGTACTTGCCTGGTCCCGCGCGGTTCGCGACCTGGGATTGGCGCGCGCCAAATGCTCGGGTTGCCGGGGAAGGCCGGAGTACGGTCAATAGGTAAATGGTGGCCGTCGCGGGGCGGTCGTTCACGGCCGCCGACCCGTCAGGCAGGGGCGCCGAACAGGATGCCCTCAGCGTGCCGTGGCCAGCAATGCGCGGGCGAGCGCGGCGTAGTGGGCGTCCTCCACGCGGTACTCCGGGCGCGGCTCGGCGGCGGCGCAGCGCGCGAGCAGCGTACGCGCCTCCTCGCGGTGGCGCTCGTCGTGGCGCAGGATCGCGTCCGCCAGCAGGAACTGGTTGACGGTGTTCCCGGGAAAGGCTGCGTGCGCCTTGCGCAGGTTCTCGAGCGCCTTCTCGCGTGACACGAAACCGGTGAAGAGCGGGACGCGCGGGCAGAGGTCGTGCAGCCGCCCCAGCAGGCGGTGACCGCCCGCTTCCTCGAGCTCGGGGTCGGCGTCGATCGTGGCCTGTGCCAGGGCGCGAATCCGGCCCGGCGCCCCGGCCCGCGCCGTGGTGACCCGGGGCATTCTGAGCGCCCATTCCCCCCAGGCGACGCCGGTCCAGAACACCAGCTCGGCCGCTCCCGGAACCTCGCGCAACGCCGAGATGCGTGCGGCGCCCTTCTTGTTCCCGATCGCGCGCTCCAGCCGGACGACGCCTTCCTCTCCGACCTGGCGCGCTTCCTCGAAGAGTCGCTTGCTGAGCTGCGGGTCGCTCCCGCAGAAGTTAGCGCGGAAGAAGAGCGCGCGCAGCAGGCCGAAACGCGCCTCGGTCGAGTCCGGTCGCAGGGACAGGGCGAGCCGGTAGCCGTCGATCGCCTCGTCGACGGGGCCGGCGAGGGCGACGGCTCCCTGGGCTCCCTCGGCCCGGCCCGCGTAGCGCTCGTCCCCGCGGGCGAGTGCCATGCCGAAGTCGGGGGTGTCCCCGGCGGCCGCCGGCAGCGCCAAGAGCGTCAGGGCCATGCCGAAGACGCTTGACGCGGGGGCGCGTGGGCGGCGTACCATCTCGATCAGTCTAAGCCACGCCCATGAACGTCCTGCTGCTGTCGATGCCGGATTCTTTCGAGCACATGCCGGCGCTCGCCATTCGCATGCCCAACGGGGGGCTTTCCTCGATCGCGGGCAACCTGGACGGCGCGCACCGCGTTTCGATCGCCGACCTGGTGCTGGTCCAGGGCCGCGTGCGGGAAACCGTCGAGCGGCTGGTGCGCGAGACGGCGCCCGACGTCGTGGGGCTGTCGGTGATGACGTTCCAGCGCCGGACCGCGAAGCGCATCGTCGGGCTGATCCGCGCGCTGCGCCCCGAGGCCCGCGTGGTGGTGGGCGGCTACGACCCTAGCCTGGCGCCCGACGCCTGGTGCGACGGCACCGCGGATTTCGTCGTGCGCGGCGAGGGCGATTTGACGTTCCGCGAGCTCGTCCGCTCGCTCGACGAAGGCCGCGACCCGGACGGGATCGCGGGCCTCACCTGGCGCGGCGGCGGGACGTACCGTGCGAACCCCGCTCGCCCGGTGAGCCGCCTGGACGGGCCCAAGGTCCGGCTGCCGGACCGCGGCGCGCGCGTCCTCCACGGCTACACGTTCCTGGGCCGGCCGGTGGACGTGGTCGAGACTTCGCGCGGCTGCACCTTCGACTGCTCGTTCTGCTCGATCATCGAGATGCGCGGGCGGAACTTCCACACCTACGACTTCGAGCGCGTGCTGGCCGACATCCGCGACGCGCGCAGCCGCGGCGCCAAGTCGGTCTTCATCGTCGACGACAACATCACGCTCGACGTGCGCCGCTTCGAGGCGCTGTGCCGGGCGATCGTCGCGGCCGGGCTCGACGACGTCGAGTACCTGGTCCAGGCGATGACGTCGTCGCTCGCGGCGGCCGGCGACACGCTCGCGCCGCTGATGCGCCGCGCGGGCTTCCGCTACGTGTTCCTCGGGATCGAGAACGTGCTCGACGACGACCTCGCGTTCCTGCGCGCGCGGGCCAAGAACAAGGAGCGTGGCGCGGGCACGGGCAACGCGACGCTGCGCGCGGTCGAGGCGATCCGGCGCAACGGCATGTACGTTGTGGGCGGGCTGATCGTGGGCAGCCCGGGCGACACGCGCGAGTCGATCGAGACGAACCTCGGCTTCGCGCGTCGCTACGTCGACTGGCCGTACATCCAGCACCCGACGCCCTATCCCGGCACGCCGATGACGCGCGACCTGCGCGAGCGCGGGCTGGTCACCGACGAACGGCTCGAGGTCTACGACGGCACGACGGCAGTCGTGCGCAGCGAGCACCTCCCGGCCGACGAGATCGAGTTCATGCGCTGGCGCTCCGAGCGCTGGATGAAGCTGCGCCACTTCCCGAAGGCATTCGCGACGAGCCCGCTGTGGGTGCTGCGCCACGGGCCGAAGATGCTGGCGCACACGTTCCGCGGCAGCAGCTGGCGCTCGGCGCTCGGGATCGAGTCGCAGCGCCGCGTCTTCGAGCGCTACCGCGAGCTTCGGCGGGAGGAGCGGGAGTACCTGTAGCTAGGGCAGCGTCTGGATGCGGTACAGGTGCGACTCCGTCCTCACGAAAAGCGCGCGCCCCGCGATTGCCGGCGTCGCCATCACGCCGCCTTCGCCGAGCTGGCCGCGGCCGAGCTCGCGGTACTCGCGCCCGGGCGCCACGACCTGGGCCGCCCCGTCCTCCGAGAAGAAGTAGACCGCCCCGTCCGCGTGGAGCGGCGAGGCCGTGTGCGCCGGTGCGCCCGTCCGCTGCTGGAACACCTCGACGCCGGTCTTCGCGTCGAGGCAGGTGACGACGCCGCCCTTGTCCGCCACCGTGTAGATCAGGTCTCCCACGAGCACGAACGAGGGGCTCGAGCCGATCCCGCGGGTGGCCTTCCACGCGACGTGGGTGGCGGTGACGTCGCCGCTGCCGTCGGGTCGGATCGCGAGGATCTCGGAAGGCCCGCGCCCCGACCCGACGTAGAGCAGCCCGTTCGCGAACAGCACGCGCGTGGACGCGGAGTGCGAGGCGTAGCGCACGCGCCACAGCTCACGGCCGGTCTTCGGATCGAGCGCGAGCACCGCCTTGGCCGCCTGGCTGATCAGCTGCGATCGGCCGCCTGCCTCGACCACCACGGGCGTCGCGTAGGCCTTCTTCATGTCGCCGTCGTCCGTGCCGAAGTCGTACGCGCGGTCCGCCTTCCACACGGTGCGGCCCGTCTGCTTGTCGAGCGCCACGGCGTACTGGAGGTCGTAGCCGTCGAAGTGCACGACCAGCAGCTCGCCGTGGACGATCGGCGACGAGCCGGGGCCGCGCCAGTGGTTGCACGGCAGGTCGCGGCGCGTCCAGAGCGTCTTGCCGGTCTTGGTGTCGAGCGCGGCGGTGCCGTAGCTGCCGAAGTGCACGAAGACGCGGCCGTCCTCGATTACCGGCGTCGGCGAAGCGAAGCTGTTGAAGCGCGCCGTGTCCTCGGGCTTGTCGACCTTGAAGAGCAGGATGTCGTGGACGACCTTGCCCGTGTCGCGGTCGAGCGCGAGCACCGAGAGCTCGCGCCCGTCGCGCGTGGCCGTGGTCAGCCAGACCTGGCTCCCGAGGACGACGGGAGACGACCAGCCGCGCCCGTGGATGGCCGTCTTCCAGGCGACGTTCTTCGTCTCGCTCCACTCGCGCGGCAGGCCAGTCGAGTCGGAGTGGCCCGTGCCGGCCGGCCCGCGGAACTCCGTCCAGCGGTCGCCGGCCTCGGCCGCGGCGCCGAGCGCGAGGCAGGCGGCTGCTGCTGCGATCCTCCGGATGCTTGTCATATCGGCACGCCTCCTCACCGGTCCCAGTGTTTCATGCGAGCTTGCGCGCGATCGTCAGGCCGTCGGCGATCGCGAGCATGACGCTCTCGACGCGCCGGTCGGCCAGCACCCGCTCGTTGAACGCCCGGATCGCCACTACGTCCTCGTCCTGCTCCTCGGGCCGTACCACGTCCCCGTCCCACAGCACGTTGTCGACCGCGATCAGCCCGCCCGGGCGCAGGCGGCGGACGATCTCGTCCCAGTAGATCGGGTAGCTCTTCTTGTCGGCGTCGATGAAGCCGAAGTCGAACGTTGGCTCGTCGGGCAGCGCGCGCAGCGTCTCGGCGGCCGGGGCGATACGCAGCTCGATCCGGTCGGCGACGCCGGCCCTGGCCCAGGCGCGGCGCGCGATAGCCGTCCATTCGTCGCTCACGTCGAGGCACAGCAGGCGGCCGCCCTTGGGCAGCCCGCGCGCGATCGAGAGCGACGACAGCCCCGTGAACGTGCCGACCTCGATGGCGCTCCTCGCGCCGATCGCGGCTACCAGCAGGCGCAGGAAGCTGCCCTGCTCGGGCGCGACCTGCATCACGGCCGAGTCCCCGAGCCGCGC
>DATBSL010000287.1:0-13832 GCA_036559805.1 Vicinamibacteria bacterium | reverse complement strand
GGCGGATGGCCGATCGTCCCCCTTGAACCATCGCTCTTGAGGAGTAACGGGCAAGCGGGCCAGTTAATCGAGCCGCTTCCTGAACCGCAGCGCGGCCACCGTCAGAATGGCGGTGCCCATGAATAGCAGTACCAGAGCCTCCGGCCAGAGCACGGACAGGCCCGAGCCGCGCAGGAACACGCCGCGGATGATCTCCGCGTAATAGCGGAGCGGGATGACGTAGGTGATGAGCTGCACCGCGCGCGGCATGTTCTCGATCGGGAAGATCAGGCCCGACAGGTAGATCATCGGCACCATCGCGCCGAAGGCCGCGCCCATCATCGCCTGCTGCTGCGTCTCGACGAGCGTCGAGACGAGCAGCCCGAGGCCGAGCGTGCTCAGGATGAACAGGAGCGACAGCCCCACCAGCACCAGGAACGAGCCGCGCAGCGGGACGCCGAAGCCGAACACCGTGAGTGCCGTCGCGAGCGTCAGCTGCACGAGCCCGATGATCGCGAAGGGTGCGAGCTTGCCGAGCAGCAGCTGCCAGGGCTGGATCGGGGTGACGATCAGCTGCTCCATGGTGCCGATCTCCTTCTCGCGCACCACTCCCATCGCCGAGAGCAGCATCGTCATCACCATCAGGATCATCGCGAGCACCGCGGGCACGTAGAACCAGCGGCTGCGCAGGTCGGGGTTGTAGAAGACGCGCGGCACGAGCTCGGTCTGGCCCACCGGCACGGCGCCCGCGCGTTGGGCGGCGAGCGCCTGCGCCTCCGCGCCGAAGCCGGACACCAGCGCGGACGCGTAGCCGAGCGCCACGTTCGCGGAGGACGCGTCGCTTCCGTCGGTCACGAGCTGCAGCGCGGCGTGGCGGCCGGCGGCGAGGCGCTCGCCGAAGCCGGGGCCGATCACGAGCGCGAGCTGGGCGCGGCCAGTCGCCAGCCAGCGGTCGACGGCGTCCGCGCGCTCCTCGCTGCCGACGAGCTCGAAGTAGCCCGAGGCCGTGAAGCGGGCGACGAGCTCGCGGCTCTGGGCGCTCCTGTCCTGGTCGACCAGCACGGTCGGGACGTCGCGCACGTCGGTGTTCATCGCGAAGCCGAAGATCAGGATCTGCACCACCGGCGCCACGAAGATGACCGGGATCATCTTGTGGTCGCGGCGGATCTGCAGGAACTCCTTGACGATCACGCGCCACAGCACGTGCATCTACGCGGCCTCCTCGCGCGCGAGCCGCAGCGAGGCGAGCGCTATCACCGCGAGCGCGTACAGCACGAGCGCCACGACCTGCGGCCAGTAGGTGAGCAGGCCCTCGCCCTTGAGGATGATGCCGCGCAGGATCACCAGGAAGTAGCGCGCCGGAACCAGGTACGTCACGGGCTGGAGCCAGGCGGGCATCACGCGGATCTGGAAGATGAAGCCGGAGAGCAGGATCGCCGGCAGCATCGAGCTGATCAGGCCCGCCTGGAAGGCGAGCGCCTGGGTGTGGGCGAGCGTCGAGATCAGCAGGCCGAAGGCGAGCGCGCCGACCAGGTAGAGCAGCACGGCCAGGAACAGCTCGAAGTAGGAGCCGCGCACCCGGACGTCGAACAGCAGGCGCGCCGCCACCAGGATGATGCCGGCGGCGAGGAGCGAGACACCCAGGTAGGGCACGGTCTTGCCGATGATCAGCTCCCAGGTGCGGAGCGGCGCCACGCGCAGCTGCTCCATCGTGCCGCGCTCCTTCTCGCGCACCACGGACAGCGCCGTCGACAGCACCGCCGTCAGCATCAGCAGGAAGCCCATCAGGCCCGGCACCAGGAACTGCGTCGAGGCGAGCTCGGGGTTGTAGAGGATGCGCGGCTCGAGGCTGACGGCCGGCCCGCGCACGAGCCCGCGACGGGCCGCGGCCTCCTGCACGAGCGCCGCATTCGCCTCGGCCACCAGCGTGCGCGCGTAGCCGAGCACCGTCTGCGCGGTGGTCGAGTCCGCGCCGTCCAGCAGCAGCTGCACGCTCGCGGGCCGGGCCGACGCGAGCGTGCGCGCGTAGCCCTCCGGGATCACCAGCACCGCGCGTGCCACCCGCCACTCGGTGACCGCGCCCAAGTCGCTGCCGGCCTCGGGGCTCAGCACGAGGTCGAAGTAGGTGGAGTTGGTGAACGCGGCGACCAGCTCGCGGCTGCGCGCGGACTTGTCGCGGTCCTGCACGGCGAGCGAGACGTGGCGCACGTCGAAGTTGAGCGCGAAGCCGTAGAGCACGAGCATGAACGCGGGCAGCGCGATCAGCATGCCGAGCGAGAACGCGTCGCGGCGCACCTGCCGCAGCTCCTTGGCCACCACCGCGGCCAGGCGTCTCACGACGGCACCCCGCGCCGCTCGGCCTCGGCCCGCTCCACGTGGTGGATGAAGACGTCCTCGAGCGACGGCAGGATGCGCTCGATCGCCTCGGGCGGGTTCGCGGCCGCCTCGAGCAGCGAGCGCACGCGCTCGCGGCCCTCGGCCTCGTTCTCGACCACGACGTGGATCCGCGTGCCGAAGACCGACGTCTCGAGCGCCCACGGCGCGGCCGCGATCGCGTCGAGCGCCTCGCCCACGCGCGGCGCGATCACCTCGAGCACGGCCCTCCCGGCGAAGACGTGCTTCAGCTCGGCGACGTTGCCGAGCGCGATCAGCCGGCCGGCGTGGATGAGCGCCAGTCGGTGGCAGTACTCGGCCTCGTCGAGGTAGTGCGTGGTGACGAAGACGGTGATGCCGTCCGCCGACATCTCGTCGATCAGGCGCCAGAACAGCCGCCGTGAGATCGGGTCGACGCCGCTCGTCGGCTCGTCGAGGAACACGACGCGCGGCTTGTGCAGCACCGCGCACGCGAGCGCCAGCCGCTGCTTCCAGCCGCCCGGCAGCTCGCCCGTCAGCCGCTCCTCCTTTCCCTCGAGCCCGGCCATGTGGAGCGCCCACGCCTCCCGCTCGCGCGCCTCCCGCCCGCGCAGGCCGTAGACGCCGCCGAAGAAGCGCAGGTTCTGGACCACCGCCAGGTCGTCGTACAGGCTGAAGCGCTGGCTCATGTAGCCGATGCGGCGCTTGACGCCCTCCGGGTCGCGGCCGACGTCCGTCCCGAGGACGTTCGCGCGGCCGGACGTCGGCCGCAGCAGGCCGCACAGCATGCGGATCGTCGTGGACTTGCCGGCGCCGTTCGCGCCGAGGAAGCCGAAGATCTCGCCCTCGGCCACCTCGAGCGAGACGCGGTCGACGGCCTTGAACGCGCCGAAGTGCTTGCTGAGCTCGACGAGCTCGACGGCGTGGGCCATCGGCCTAGCGTCCGACCGCGCGCTCGAGCCGGGCCGAAGCGACCCGGAGCTCCGCGAGCGCTTCGGTCCGCGCGCGCGCGGCGCGCTCGTGGGCCACCTCGGCGTCCGTCAGCTCGGAGGACGGGAGGACGCCCGCGCGATAGCGGTCGGCCGCGACCCTGCGGCTCTCCGCGGCCGACACCACGCTGCGCTCGGCGACGGCGAGCCGCGCCTCGGCCGTGCGCAGCTCGAGCGTGCTCTCGGTCACCTCGAGCCGCAGGCGCCGGTCGAACTCGCGCAGGTCTTCGCGCGCCGCGTCCGCGTAGGCGTGTGCGCGCGCCTGGCTCGCGCGCCGGCGGCCCCCGTCGAACAGGCTCCAGGACACGCCCACGCCGATGTCCCAGGTGTCCTTCCAGTCGGCCGTGGGCGGGATGATCTCGCGGTTGGGGTTGTCGTAGAAGTAGCCGCCGCTCACGGCCAGCTGCGGCAGCCGCGCCCCGCGCTCGGCGCGGGCCGTGGCGTCGGCCGCCGCGGCGCGCGCCACGAGCGCCTGGCGCTCGGGACGCAGCCCCTGCGCCTCGGCGACGAGCGCCTCGAGATCGGGCCGGGGCACGGGGCGGCCCTCGAGCGGCTCCGACGGCACGACGCGCGTCGAGGGCGGCAGATCGAGCAGGCGCCGCAGGTTTGCCTCCGCGACGTCCGCATTCGCCTCGGCGCGGAGCTTGTCGAGCTCGACGCGGTCGCGCTCGACCTCGACCGCCAGCACCTCGTTGCGCGCCGCCATCCCGACCTGCTCGCGGTTCCGGGCGTCGGCGAAGTGCGCGTCGTAAGCGCGCATCGACTCCTGCAGCACGCGCGCGTCCTCGCGCGCCGTCACCAGCGCCCAGTAGGCGCGCTTCGTCTCCAGCACGAGGTCGGCGCGGCCGGCGCGCAGGTCGAAGTCGGCGGCGGCGCGGCTCTCGTCGGCCGACTCGATCTCGCCACGGGTGCGGCCGCCCGTGTAGAGCGGGAGCGAGAGTCCCGCCCGTACGCGCCAGTTGTCCTGGATGTTCGGGAACACGACCACGCGCTCGACCGGCTGGGTGGGATCGCCCGTGGGCGTGAAGATCGCGAGCTCGGGCACCTCGGAGCGGCGCTGGTAGCCGGCGCCGAGCTCGACGTGCGGCCAGCGCTGCGCGCGCGCGGCGTCCGACTGCGCGTCGGCGGCGCCGACGAGCGCCTGGAGCCGGACGAGAGCGGGCGCCGCGGCGAGCGCGCGCTCGACGGCCTCGTCCTGCGTCAGCCGCAGCTCGGCCGGCGGGGGGGGCGGGGGCGGCTCCTGCGCCCGTGCGGCGACCGCGGCCAGGATCAACGGCAGCAGGGCGGGTCTCATGCGCTCACCTCGGAGGCTCTGGCCGCGTCGCGGGCGCGGATGCGGCCGATGAAGACGTCCTCGAGCGTCGGAGTGGTCGGACGCGCGGAGTGGACCGTGAGGCCCGCGGCGCGCAGCTCCGCGCCGAGCGCGTCGGCGGCTCGCACCGCCTCGGCGCGGGAGGCGTCGACGAGCGTCGCGTGGATCCGCGCCCCGAAGCTCAGGACCTCGCTGACGCCCCGGACACTGCCCAGGAGCTCGAGGGCCTTGCGGCGCGGCTCAACCACGAGCTCGACCAGGACACCCGGCTCGGCCTGGCGCAGCGCGTCGGGAGTGTCGACGGTCAGGATGCGCCCGTGGTCGATGAGCGCGACGCGCGAGCAGCGCTCGGCCTCGTCGAGGTAGGGCGTCGTGAGCAGGATCGTGAGCCCCTCGCGCTGCAGCCGCGCCAAAAGCTTCCAGAAGTCGCGCCGGGAGACGGGGTCGACGCCGGTCGTGGGCTCGTCCAGCACGAGCAGCTCCGGCGTGTGCACGAGCGTGCACACGAGCGCGAGCTTCTGCTTCATGCCGCCCGAGAGGCGCGCCGCGAGCCGGTCGCGGAACGGCGTCATGCGCACCAGCTCGAGCAGCCGCTCGCGCTTGTCCCGGTAGTCGGCCACGTCGTGGATCTCGGCGAAGAACGAGATGTTCTCGTCGACGCTGAGGTCGCCGTAGAGCGAGAAGCGCTGCGACAGGTAGCCGACCCGGCCCGAGAGCGCGCGCCTTTCGGCGTGCGGGTCGAGGCCGCAGGTCGTGACGCGCCCGGCGTCGGGCTTGAGCAGGCCGAGCGCGATGCGCAGCGTGGTCGTCTTGCCGGCGCCGTCCGGCCCGATCAGGCCGAACATCTCGCCCGGCCGGACCTCGAAGCTCACGCCGTCGACCGCCGTCACCGCGGCGTAGCGGCGCACCAGGCCTTCCGCGCGGATCACGGCCGCACCGCCGCGGGGCTGAGCCGCGCCTCGCCCGGCATCCCGGGCTTGAACAAGCCGTCCGCGTTGTCGAGCGCGATCTTGACCTTGTAGACGAGCTTCACGCGCTCGTCGCGCGTCTGCACGTTCTTGGGCGTGAACTCGGCGCGCGAGGCGACGAAGGAAACGCGGCCGCCGCGGGTCTGGCCGTCGTCCGTCGTCACGCGCGCCTCCTGGCCGAGCCGCAGCCGGGCCAGGTCGGGCTCCGGGACGTAGGCGTTGAGCCAGGCGCTGGCGAGGTCGGTCACCACGACGATGCCGCCGCCGCGGCTCAGCAGCTCGCCCGCTTCGGCCAGCTTCTGGGTGACGACACCTGCCGTGGGGCTGGTGACGCGGGCGTCCGCGAGCTGCTGCTCGAGCTGTGCGATGCGCGCGTCCGTGGCCTGCAGGCGGGCGGCCGCGGCGTCTTTCTCCTCGCGCCGGTAGCCCGCCTGCAGCCGCCGCAGGCGCTCCTGGGCGGCGTCGAGGCTGGCCCGCGCCACGTCGTGGCGGGTGCGCGCGTCGTCGCGCGCCTGGGTGGTTCCCGAGCCCCGGTCGAGCAGCCCCTGCATGCGCTCGAGGTCGCGCGCGGCGCCGTCCAGGTCGGCCTTCGCACGCACGAGCTGCGCCTCGGCCTCGCGCACGTCCTCGACGCGCGAGCCCGCGCGGCGCAGGCTCAGCTCGGCCGCGGCGCTGGCGCTGTCGGCGCGCGCCGCGGCGAGCGCCAGCTCGGTGTCGGTGGTGTCGATGCGGGCGAGCTCCTGCCCCGCGCTGACGGTCGAGCCCTCGTCCACGGCCAGGCGCAGCAGCGTGCCCGCTACCTTGGTGGAGACGAGCACCTCGGTGGCCTCGACGTGCCCCGACGCGACGATGTCCGTCGTGCCCGCGCCCGGCCGGCACGCGGCGCCGAGCAGGACCAGGGTCGAGACCAGGCAGGACGGGACGAGGCGATGGCGCTTCATGCACGCGCTCCTTTGCGGCGGGGAAGAGGGGCGAGCCCCTTCAGGGTCAGCTCCTCGACGTAGCGGGAGAACTCGGCGATGCCGGGCATCGCGAAAGGCACGAGGCCCGCGCTCGCGGCACGGCGGCGCGGCGGGTCGGTGGCAAGGAAAAAGACCATGCAGCCGACCAGCCCGAAGTGGAACAGCAGCGGGTCGACGCGGCGGAAGCTGCCGTCGCGCATGCCGCGCTCGGCCAGCCGCCGGTTGACGGCGGCGATCTCGAGGATGTGGGGGACCACGGCCGGCTCCAGGCCGTGCGAGATCAGCTCGCGCACCCAGAGCCCCGGGAAGGCGGGACGCTCGCGGCCGAACGCCGCGAAAGCCTCGAGCAGCCGCCGCAGCGTCGCGGGCACGGGCAGCGCCTCGGCCTCGACCGCCTTGACGCGCAGCGCGAGCTCGCGCAGCACGGACTCGAGCACCGCCACGTACAGCCCGCGCTTGCCGCGGAAGTGGTAGCTGATCAGCGCCTTGTTGACGCCGGCGCGGGCGGCCACCTCGTCGATCGGCACGCCGTCGAAGCCTCGCTCCGCGAAGAGCGCGCTGGCCGCGTCGACGAGCGCGCGGCGCGTCGCCCCGGGGTCGCGCCGGGCGCCGCCCTGCCGCCGGGCCCGACCCGCCGCCGCCGTGCGAGCCTTCTGCACTTAATCAACCAGTTGGTTAACAATAGGCGGCACCCGCTCGGCTGTCAAGCCCGATGGCGGCCGCGCGGCGGGCGTCCGAGAGCAGGTGCCCGATCAGGCCCGCGGGGACTGGGAAAGCTGGCGGCGTGCCTGGCGCACCGTCTCGCGCAGCAGCGGGTCGGGGTCGTCGCGCCACGCCTCGAGGTGGTGGGCGAGTGCTCCGAGGCCCAGCGAGCCGATCGCGTAGGCGGCGCACGAGCGCAGCCACGGGTCGCCGGTGCAGGCGAGCGCCTCGATCCCCTGCTCGGTGGTCTCGACCGGGGCCCCGACCAGGCGCTGCGCGAGCCGCACGCGCTGCGGCTCGGCGATCTCGGGATCCACGAGCGGGACGAGCAGCGCCTTCGTCTCGGGCCGCAGCAGACTCTCGAGCAGGTCGAGCGCCTGGTCGTGGATCACCGCGTTGCCGGACTGCAGCGCCACCCAGGCGGCGCGGAAGTCGCGACGCGGGTGCAAGAGGTCGAGCAGGCGGAAGATCCGCTCCAGCTCCTCGCGCATCGCCGCGCGCAGCCCGCGCTCGACCGGCTGCTGGCCGGGACCCGGGGTCAGGATCGTGCCCAGGATCTGGTAGGAGCGGTAGTGGCCCAGCACCTCGGCGCCCAGCGCCGACTCGAGCAGGCGCGTGTCGATCTCGAGCCCGGGGCGCGCGTCGCGCGCGCCGCCGAGCGCCACCAGGATCCGCAGCCGCAGCGCCGCGTCGCCGTCGAGCAGGTTGTCGGTGAGCGCTTCGACCGCCGCATCGCCGCCCGCGCGCTCGAGCACCTCGGGGATCGCGCGGCGCGCCGCGGTCGGCGTGCGGCGGTCGGCTAGCGCGACCGCGAGCGCCGCGACCGCGTCCTCGCCGGCGGCGAGCAGCGCCTCCTTCGCGTCGCCCGCGAGCGAGGGCTCGCCCAGCCGGGCGATCAGCAGGTCGGCGTAGGGTTGCGGGTCGGCCCGCGCCACCGCGCGGATGGCAGTGCGCGCCACTTCCGCGTCCTCGTCCTTGACCAGCAGCCGCAGCGACTCCTCGAAGGGCAGCGGCATCCGCTCCGCGAGCCGCGCGGCCTCGAGGCGGGTGCGCCGGCCGCGCTCGCCCGCCTCGGCCACCATCGCCGCGAACAGCGGCTGCGCCGCCTCGAGGCGGCCGTCGCCGAGCCGCACCAGCACGGCGACGATCGCGGAGCGCACCGAGTGCTCGGGGAAGTCCGCGAGGTCCTGGAGGCGCGCGAGCGGGTCGACGTGGGCATGGCGCGACAGATAGAGGAGCGCCTCGGTGCGCACGTCGAGGTCGGGATCGTGGAGCAGCGTCTCGGCGCGCGCCGTCACGGAGAGGTCGCCCGCCTCGCTCAGGACCGCGAGCGCCCGGCGCCGCACCTCGGCGTCGGCGTGGTCGAGCAGGCCGCGCAGCGCGGGGTGCGCGGCCGTCGCCTGGCTGCCGCTGCCGAGCAGCTCGAGCGCATACAGGATCTCCTTGGGGTCGACGGCACCGAGCCGCGACGCGAGCACCTCGGCCGTCTCGCGGTCGAGCACCGGAGCCTGCGCGCGCTCGGCGTCGAGCTTGTGCTGCTGCAGGCTCTCCTCGAGCGTCGCCACGTAGCGGTGGTGGACGCGCGAGGCGAGCATCAGCCAGATCCCGATCGCGGGCAGCGTCACGAGGCCCAGGTACCTGGGCGGAAGCCCGCCGAGCGTCGCGAGCGCCAGCACCGCCAAGCCGGCGAGCGCGTCGCCGGCGCGCCACGCGACGGTGTCGATGAAGGACTTCGCGGGCAGCTTGATCGCCGTCGGCACCGGCAGGTACAGGAGCTCCATCGCCGGCCGGTCGATCGAGTAGCGCAGCACCTTGTCGACGCCCTTGAGCATCACCGCCGCGGCGAGCGTCGCGAGCGTGAGCAGCCCTGCCGATCCGCCGAGCAGCCCGATCGGGAGCAGGAACAGGACGGGGCCGAGCCCGAGCCGGCGCAGGACACTCGACGTGAGCAGCAGCTGAGTCGCCACGCACAGCACGCCGACCCAGGCGTTGAACGTCCCGAAGAACGCGGCCATCGCGTCCTTGCGCACGAGCGCCTGCTGCGCGATGGCCTTGAACTGCCAGCTCGCCACGGCGGTGACGAACGACGACAGCACCACGATCACCGTGATCGCGCGCAGGTGCGGGGAGTCGAGCACCAGCCGCAGGCTCGCGCGCAGGCCGACGCGCTCGGGGCCGCTCGCGACGGACTGGCGCAGCGCGCCGAGCCGCTTCCGCCAAAGCGCCGAGACGAGCGAGCTGGCGACCAGCAGGAACACGGCCACGGCTACCAGCAGGCTCTCGGCTCCGAAGCGGCGCGCGAGGGCGCTCGACAGGAACCCGCCCACCGTGGCTCCTAGGGTCGCGCCGGCGCCAACGAAGCCGAAGAGACGGCGCGCCTCGCGCGGCGTGAGCACGTAGTTGGCAAGCGTCCACACCTGGGCGGGCGCCAGCACGCCCAGCACGCCGACCCAGACGTACACGATCGGGTAGAGCCAGGCGCCCGGCGAGCTGCGGGCCAGCACGGCGAACACGAGGCCCAACCCGCCGAATGCCAGCAGGCTCCCCGAGATCAGGCGGTCGAGCGAGACCCGGCGCGCGGCACGGACGTAGAGCGCGATCACGACGGCGACGACCAGGAACAGCGACACGTCGGCGAAGGGCAGAAGCGACGCGTCGAAGCGGCCGAGGAAGAGCGAGTCGCGCGCCACCTGCCCGACCAGGTACGCGCAGATCACGAGGAACAGGTAGGCGAACAGCAGCAGCCCGCGGGGGAAATCCCCCCGCTGCAGGCGGAGAAGCCGCTCCAGCGTGCGGGTCATCGGGGAAGCGCCGGCATTAAAGCAGACGCCACGGCCGGTGTACACTCTCCGAAACTCCCGGAAGAGGCCCATGAAGAGAACGCCGCCGCTCGTGCTGCTGTCTCTCGCGTCGCTCGCGGTCTTTTCGGCCTCGCGCGCCACGGGCCAGGCCGCCGCCGTCGCTCCGCAGGCCCCCCCCGCCCCGCCGCCGATCACGACGCCGGGCGGCGAGCCGGCACAGGCTCAAGGCTCCAAGATCTGGCTGGGACGCCACGCCGAGTTCGAGGAGTACCTGAGGACCGCGGTGATCGAGAACATCGGCGACGTGCCGATCGGGGTCACCAAGCCGAAGCGCGCCTTCTTCGTGAAGGGCGGCATCGGCGGCAGCGCCGCGCTCAAGTTCCTGCCCTCGAGCCTCAAGAGCGGCTACTGGGAAGCCTACAAGTCCGAGGTCGCGGCCTACAAGCTCGACCGCATCCTGGGGCTCGACATGGTACCGCCCACGATCGAGAGACGCGTGGGCTCCGAGCTCGCCTCGCTCCAGCTGTGGATCGAGGGCTGCACGCACCTGGAGAAGCGCGACCAGACCAGGTGCCCCAAGCCGCTCGCCTGGGCGAAGCAGGTGTGCCGGCAGCGCGCCTTCGACAACCTGGTCGCGAACATCGACAGGAACGCCGGCAACCTGCTGGTCGACGACGAGTGGAACCTGGTGCTGATCGACCACTCGCGCGCCTTCGGCACCAACACCATGCCGTTCATGAAGCAGATGACGCGGATCGACCGCGAGTTCTTCGAGAAGCTGAAGGCGCTCGACGAGCCGACGCTGATGCGCGAGCTCAAGCCGTGGGTGCTCACGGGGGGCACGGTCAAGGACGTCCTGAAGCGCCGCGACAAGATCGTCGCCCAGTTCGAGCGCCTGGCGCGCGAGAAGGGCGAAGCGGCGGTGTTCCCGTTCTGACCCGGCGCGCCGTGCGCATCCTCGCCCCGCTCGTCGGCGTCGCCCTGGTTCTGGCGGCGCCCGCGCGCGCGCGCGACGAGGCCTGCGAACTCGCGGGCGTCGCGCGCGTGGTGGCGATCGGCGACGTCCACGGCGCCTACCCCGAGTTCCTCGCGGTGCTGCGGCTCGCGGGGCTCGTCGAAGCGAAGGAGCGCTGGAGCGGCGGCAAGACGCACCTGGTGCAGACGGGCGACATCCTGGACCGCGGCAGCGAGACGCGCCAGGTGATGGACCTGCTGATGCGGCTCGAGGGCGAGGCCAGGAAGGCGGGCGGTCGCGTCCACGCGCTGCTCGGCAACCACGAGGCGATGAACCTGCTCGGCGACCTGCGCTACGTGAGCCGGGAGGAGTACAAGGCCTTCGAGACCGGCCGCTCGCGCGAGACGCGGCAGGCGTTCTATGAATCGCGCCGCGACGCCGCCCGCGTGGCGGCGAAGGGCGCCAAGCAGCCGTTCGACGAGGCCGCCTTCCGCGCGAAGTTCGACGAGGACGTGCCGCTCGGCCTGGTCGAGCGCGTCCAGGCGTTCTCGGAGGAGGGACGCTACGGTCGCTGGCTGCGCGAGCGGCGGCCGCTCGTGAAGATCGACGACAGCGTGTTCCTGCACGGCGGGCTCACCCCCGAGGCGGCGGCGCTCGGCTGCGAGACGATCAACGCCACGGTGCGCCGGGAGATCACGAGCGACCTGGTGAAGACGCGCCAGCAGCCCCAGGCGTCGCTCGCCGCCGGCGACAACGGGCCGCTGTGGTTTCGCGGCATGGCGCGCGAGGACGAGACCGCGTGGCTGCCCTCGCTCGAGCGCGTGCTGGCCGGCATCGGCGCGCGCCGCGTGGTGATCGGGCACACCGTCACCGGCGACGGCCGCATCAAGACGCGCTTCGACGGACGCGTGGTGATGATCGACGTCGGCATGAACCCGGTCTACGGCCGCAACCTCGCGGCGCTCGAGATCGGCTCGGGCGGCGCCCTCGCCGCGCTCTACGAGAGCGGCCGCGAGGAGCTGCTGCGGCCGGCCGCCGCGGCGCGCGGGAGCGACAGGTGACGTCGGGCGACGCGTGGGTGGTGGTCGGGCTCGACAACGGCGGGAACAAGAACAACGCCACGGTGCTCGACGCCGCGGGCCGCTTCCTCGTCACCGAGCTGATCGAGAGCCCGAGCCGCGTCACCGAGGGGCCCGAGATAGCGCTCGCGGCGCTCGAGCGCACGTTCGCCGACGTGCTGGAGCGCACCGGGGTCGCGCGCGCCCGCGTCAAGGCCGTGGGGCTCGACACGCCCGGCCCGGCGAGCGCCACCGGCGTCATCTCGTCGCGCGGCTCCACGAACTTCGCGCACCCGGGCTGGCGCAACTACGACTTCCGCGCCGCGCTCGAGGCCAGGCTGGGGCTGCCCGTCGTGTACAACAACGACGGCAACGCCGCCGCGCTCTACGCCCACTACCAGCTGTTCGGACCGCTCGCCCCGCAGCGCGCGTCGGTCTCGGCGATCATCGGGACCGGCTTCGGCGGGGGAGTCATCGAGAAGGGCCAGGTGATCCGGGGCGCCGCGGGCTTCGCGGGCGAGCTGGGCCACGTCCACATCCCGCTCCACGGCCTGGTCGAGCCCGACCAGCCGCTGCCGAAATGCAACTGCGGCTTCGTGGGCGACGCCGAGAGCATCGCCTCGCTCACCGGCATCGAGAAGAACCTGCTGCCGTACTGGCTGTCGCGCTACCCCGGGCACGAGCTGGCGCAGGCCGAGTCGCTGGCCAAGGCCGCGAAGCTCGTGCGCGCCTTCGGCGAGGAGGGCGACCCGCTCGCGCTCGCGATCTTCGAGCAGCAGGCGAAGGCGGTGGGGCGGCTGTTCACGATCGCCGCCAATTTCAGCGACCCGGACGCCTACTTCCTGGGCGGCGGCGTCGTCGAGGCGGCGCCGCATTTTCGGGAGTGGTTCTTCGCGAAGGTGCGTGAGAACACCGCGCTCAAGGACGAGCAGCTGAAGGCGTCGCGCCTCGAAGTCGTGCCCGACCTCGACATGGCCGGCGCGCGCGGCGCCGCGATCGCGGCGCTCGAGACGGTCCACGGCCACTGAACCTCGACGTAGGGCATTTTTCAAGGGCGTGGCGTTGGATGCGGCGGAGTGCCGAGGGCGAGCCAGCGCCACCCCCTCCGGATCTTTTCACGGGGAACTCGGTCCGGACGGAGTCGTACGGGCAACTCAGCCGGGACCGAGTCATGCATTTACCGACGAGTAGGGAGCCGGCTGCCTCGGACGATCAACCGGGCGGCGCAGGTGGACGGTGCCGCCTCCCGCCCGTGGCCGCGAGCCAGCGTCCAACAACGAAGTACCGAGCAAGGCTCGCGTTCGCGTCGAGACGGGCTCGATGCCCCGCGGGCTCTCGCTCATTCCCGACGCAGAGGTCACTTACTTACCTCAGCAGTGCTGTGTCACACACACAATCGACAGTCGGTCTGTTTCGAGCCCAAGTTCTCTTCGGGTGCGGACCTATGCTGTCCAGTGTGTGCCCTACTCTTGGCTCATGCATGAGCCATGCGCCCTCACCACCATTCCGGACGACGAGCTTCTTCATCGCCTCGCCGAGCTCCTTCGCGACGCCCGCTGCACCGAGGCCGACCTCGTCACCCACATCGGTGAGGTCGATCGGCGACGCCTGTATGCGCGCTCGGCGTCGCCGTCGATGTTCCGCTACTGCATCCACGTCCTCCATCTCTCGGAGCCGGAAGCCTACCTGCGGATCGTGGCGGCGCGCGCCGCGCGCAAGCATCCCGTCCTGCTCGCGATGCTCGCCGACGGCCG
>DATBSL010000286.1:0-6372 GCA_036559805.1 Vicinamibacteria bacterium | reverse complement strand
CGGCTGCTGCGTCTTCATGTAGGCCGTGGCGAGCACGTGGTTGAGCTCGAGCCTGTCCTTCGCCCACTCCCGGGTCTCCTCGAGCAGCGGGATCGCCTCGCGCAGCTGCCCCGAGAGGTAGCGGCTGAGGCCGAGCACCTGCGTCGCCTCGCGGCGCTCGGGCGAGCCCGCGGGAAAGGCCTGCGGCAGCGGCTCGAGCGCCTCGATCGCCGACAGGTACTGGTCGGCGCGGTAGCGCGCGACGCCCACGAGCAGGCGCACGCGCGGGTCCTCCTTCGAGGCGAGCGCGTCGAGCCTGGCGGTGGCGCCCGCCAGGTCGCCGGCGTCGATCAGGGCGCGCGCCTCGGAGAGCGCGCGGTCGAGCGAGGCGGGGGCTTCCTGTGCGACGCCTGTAGCCGCGACCAGCAGCAGCGCAGCGGCCGGCAACGCCCTCGTCACGGGCCCTTGCCGGCCGGAGCGCCCGTGCCTTCCGTGAGCGGGAGGATCCGATCCGCCTGGACGTCCGTCCAGGCTTCGACGAGCCCGCTCGGCCAGCGCACCTCAATCCGGTCCACGCGCGGGGAGTCGCCGAGGCCGAAGTGCACGCGGAGGTCGTTCTGCGAGATGTAGCTGCCGCCCCCCCGCACCTCCTCGACCTGCACGGTGTCGCCGCGGAACGCGCGCACGCGCGCGCCGATCGCGCTGCGGTTCGAGCGCGTCCCGACGAGCTTCAGCAGCAGCCAGTGGCTGCCGCGTCCCGCGTCGAGCCGGAACAGGTCCGGCCGGTCGTGGACGTTGCTCACGATCACGTCGACGTCGCCGTCGTTGTCGTAGTCCCCGAACGCGGCCCCGCGGCCCGCCCTCGGCGTGGTCACGGGAGCGCCGAGCCGCTCCGTGACATCTTCGAAGCGGCCGTCGCGCCCGTTCCGGTACACGACCTTGCGCTGCTCGTAGCCGGCCTCGGTCGCGAGCTGCTCCACCTCGGGGTAGACGTGGCCGTTCACGAGGAAGAGGTCCAGCCAGCCGTCGTTTTCGAGGTCGAGGAAGCCGGTGCCCCAGCCCAGCCAGCGCGTGTTGATTCCCACGCCGCCCGCGAAGGTGCGGTCGTCGCAGAACCCGTCGCCCGAGTTCGAGTAGAGCGTCGAGGTGTCCCCGGAGAAGTTGGTCTTGAAGAGGTCCAGCGTCCCGCTCCGGTCGTAGTCGCCGATCGCGATTCCCATCCCGGCCTGCGGCTTGCCGTCCTGGCTAAAGGCGCACCCGGCGAGGACCGCCACGTCCTCGAACGTCCCGTTCTTGCGGTTCAGGTAGAGCGCGCTCGGGTTCGAGTCGTTGGCCACGTAGAGGTCGGTCCAGCCGTCGTCGTCGAAGTCGAGCGTGCTGACGCCGAGCCCGTAGGTTCCGGCGGTCAGGATCCCGGCGCGGCTCGAGACGTCCTCGAAGCGCCCGTCCCCGAGGTTGCGGTAGAGGACGTTCTTGCCGCCCGGGAGCCCGGGCGGCCCGCACGCCACCATGACTCCCTTGTACCGGCACAAGCCCGAGTCCGGCACCGGGGCGGTCGCGAGGTCGAGGTCGATGTAGTTCGCCGCGAAGAGGTCGAGCCCGCCGTCGCGGTCGTAGTCGACGAACGCGCAGCCGGTTCCCCAGCGCGTCCGCGCGCTCGTGAGCCCCGCCCTCGAGGTGGCGTCCTCGAACCCGCCGCCGCCCAGGTTCCGGTAGAGGCGATTCTGGCCGTAGTAGGTCACGTACAGGTCGTCGCGGCCGTCGTTGTCGTAGTCCCCGACGCAGGCGCCCTGGCCCCAGCCGCTCTGCTCGCGGATCGCGGGCGGCGTCTTGTCCTCGAACGTGCCGTCGCCGCGATTGCGATAGAGGTGGCTGCGCGGCTCCTGTCCCTTGGGGAAGCCGTCGAGGGTCGTGCCGTTGACCAGGAAGACGTCGAGCCATCCGTCGCCGTCGTAGTCGATCCACGCGACGCCGGTGCCTGTCGTCTCGAGCAGGTACTTGTTCTTCTGGCGGCCGCCGAAGACCGTGACGGCCTGCAAGCCCGCTTCGGCGCCCACCTCCTGGAACGCGAAGCCGAGCGGCGCTTTCGGATCGCCCGGCGCGGCGAGCGTCGCGACGAGGGCCGGGGGAGCGGCCGCGAGCGCGATGAGGGCCGCTGGCCGGCGGAGGCTCACCGGCCCGCCTGTGCGAGCGTCATGTGTGGGGCGAGACGGTGGGCCTCGTCCCGGTGGCGCCGAGCCTCCGCCTTCTCGCCCTGCGCGTCGAGCGCGCGCGCGAGCTGCAGGTGCGCCTGCGGGTCCTCGGGATGGAGCCGCACGGCCTCGCGGAAGCTCTGCGTCGCGCCCGCCACGTCGCCCGCGGCGAGGCGGCGCTTCCCGAGGTCGATCGCGAACGCGGCGGCCTGGCGATCGGCTTTCAGCTGCCGCAGCCGCTCCGCCTCGCGCAGCTCCGCACTCGCCGCCTCGCCCTCGCCCCGCCGCCTCAGCAGCTGGGCCATGTTGAGCCGCGCCTCGGCGGAATCGGGAGCGATCTCGACGGCCTTGCGAAATGCGGCGAGCGCCTCCGCCGCGTCGCCCTGCTGCTGCAGCACCGTCCCGAGCATGAAGTGCGCATCCGCGTAGCGTGGCTGTCGCGCGATCGCGTCGCGGAACGCCGCGGCGGCCTCGCCCGGCCGTCCGGTCTGCCAGAGCACGACGCCGAGCGTGTAGGGCGCGTCGGGCAGCTTCGGATCGAGGAGGGCCGCGCGCCGCAGCGCGCTCTCGGCTCCCGCGAAGTCGTCCCGCTGCTTGAGGACCAGGCCGAGGTTGTAGAAGGCCGGGGCACTGTCCGGGCTCCTCTTGACGAGATCCTGGTACACGGCCTCCGCCTCCTCGAGCTTGCCCGCGTGCATGAGCGCGCTGCCCAGGTTCTGGCGGGCCGTGGCGTTGCCGGGCTGCTGCGCCACGAGCTCGCGCAGAGTGGCGATCGCTTCGTCGGAGCGGCCGGCCAGGCTCAGGGCGAGCCCGAGGGCGTTCCTCGCGTCCACCAGTGCCGCTTCGAGCGCCACTGCCCGGCGCAGCGACGCGACCGCTCCGTCCAGGTCCCCGAGCTGCTGCAGCGTCACGCCGAGCTGCAGGTGGGCGAGGGCGAGGCCGGGGGCTGCGGCCACCGCGCGGCGCAGCTCATCGGCTGCCGCCACGGGCTCGCCCAGCTCGCGAAGCGTCACGCCGAGGTAGTAGCGGGCCTCGGCGTGCGCGGGCTTCAGGCGCACGGCCGCTTCCAGCGCCGGCCGCGCGCCCGCGAAGTCGCGCGTCCACCAAAGCGTCGCCCCCAGGTGGTACTGGGCGTCGAAGAGCTCCGGCTCCAGCTCGACCGCCCGGCGGTAGTGGCCGACTGCGTCCGCGGTCTGGCCGAGCTGGCCGAGCACGAAGCCGAGCCGGTCGTGCGCTTCGGCGAGCTCGGGGTCGTTTGCGAGCGCGCGCTCGTACGCCGCGGCCGCCGCCGGCAGGACGCCGCGCGCCTCGTGGACGCGCCCCAGCCAGAGCTGCGGCAGGGGAGACCGCGGCTCGAGCTCGGCCGCGCGCTCGAGCCGCTGCCGGGCCTCGTCGAGGCGGCCGGCTTCCAACAGCCGACGCGCTTCCGACACGAGCGCGCGCGCCCCCGTGGCCGCCTGGGCGGGAGCGGCGAGATAGAGGACGAGGCCGAGTGCCATCGAGGTCATCGTAGCGGGGCCGACGGGACCGGCGAGCCTACTGCGCCCCCGCGGCGCGCCGGATCCGGATCGCCTGCCCGCCACCAGGTGCGAGCCTCAGGGTCAGGACAGTGCGGCTGTCGACGGGCCGCTCGCTGATCGCGATGGCATTGCGGAGGGTCATGTCGGATGTTGAGCCCGCCCGTGCGCGAACGTCAAGGCGGATAGTCGTCCGCTCCGGGGATCGGGGCGATCCACGAAGTGGGGGCCTCGGGCGGCGATCGCCGTCGGCGCCCGACCTGGACCCGCGCCGGAGCGGTCAGCCGGTAGACTCCTTCTATATGTCCCACGGCCACGACTCGCTCGCGGCGCTCTTCCGCGAGCTGACGGAGCTCACCGTCCTGGACGAGGGCTCTCCGAACGCGTTCCGGGCGCGCGCCTACGAGAAGGCGATGGAGGTGGTCGCCTCGCACCGCGGCGAGCTCGCGAGCCTCACCGAGAAGCAGCTCACGGCCCTCGACGGCATCGGCGCGAGCACGGCGAAGAAGATCCGCGAGTTCTTCGAGAAGGGCACGATCGCGAAGCTCGAGGAGCTGCGCCAGAAGTACCCGCCGGAGTTCGTGGAGCTCGGGAAGATACCGGGGCTCGGGCCCAAGACGCTCGTGCGGCTGCGCAGCGAGCTGGGCGTTGGCAACCTGCAGGACTTGCGGGCTGCCCTCGAAGGCCAAAAGGTGCGGGGCATCTCGGGGCTCGGCGAGAAGCTCGAGCAGAAGCTGCTCGCGGCCACGGCGCGCATGGGCGAGACCGGAAAGGACAAGCGCCGGCCGATCGCGGAGGCGATGCCGATCGCGCGCGAGCTGGTGCAGGCGCTCGAGGCGCTTGCCGCGGTCGAGCGCGCCCGCTACTGCGGCAGCCTGCGCCGCCTGCGCGAGACAGTTGCAGACGTCGACATCGTCGCGGCGTCTCACGAGCCGTCTGCCGTGCGGGATGCGTTCACGAAGCTGCCGATGGTGCGCGACGTCATCGGCAGCGGTGAGACCAAGACCTCGGTGCTCACCGCGATCGGGTTGCAGGTCGACCTGCGGATCGTCGCTCCGGCCCAGTTCGGCGCCGCGTGCCAGTACTTCACGGGCAGCAAGCTGCACAACATCAAGCTCCGGCAGCGGGCCCTGGCCCGGGGCTGGCTCCTCAACGAGTACGGCCTGAGCCACGCCGAGACGGGCGACGTGATCGCATCCGAGACCGAGGAGGCGATCTACCGGGCGCTCGACCTGCCGTTCATCCCGCCGCCGATGCGCGAGGACCGCGGCGAGATCGAGGCTGCCGAGGCGGGCGAGCTGCCCAAGGGGCTCGCGCTCGAGCACGTCCGTGGCGACCTGCACGTGCACACGACGCTCTCCGGCGACGGCCGCAGCACGCTCGAGGAGATCCTGGCCGGCGCCGCCGGGCGGGGCTACGAGTACCTGGCGCTCACCGACCACGCGGAGAACCTGGCGATGAGCGGCGCGAGCCGCGACGAGCTGACGCTGCAGCGCGCGCAGATCGACGGGCTGCGCGGGGCCTTCCCCCGCATGGCGCTGCTCCACGGCTGCGAGCTCAACATCGGCCGCGACGGGAGCCTGGACTACGACACGGCCTTCCGCAGCACGCTCGAGTGGTGCGTCGCCGGCGTCCACTCCCACTTCGACCTGTCCCGCGACGAGCAGACCCGGCGGATCCTGACCGCGATGGAGGACCCGACGGTAGACGCGATCGCGCACCTGTCGGGACGCAGGATCGGCCGGCGCCCGGGGATCGAGCTCGACGTGGACGCGGTGCTCAAGAAGGCGGCCTCGACCGACACCGCGATCGAGATCAACTCGGCGCTGGGCCGGCTCGACGCCACTAGCGAGGTGTTGCTGCAGGCGCGCGGGATGGACGTGACATTCGTCGTGAGCACCGACACGCACCACACGCGCGAGCTCGAGCGCATGGAGTGGGGCGTGCTGCAGGCGACCCGCGGCTTCGTCGATCCCGAGCGGGTCGCGAACCTCTGGCCGCGCGAGCGCTTCCTCGACTGGGTGCGGCGGCGCCGGGCGCGGGCGCAGGCATGACGGCCCGGCGCTTCCGCGTCTTCCTGCTGTCGCCGGCGGACTGCTCGGGCACTCGGGCCCGGCAGCTGCAGGCGGAGACCGCGGCGCACGACCTGGCTCGACGGCTCAGGGGAAGTACCGGAGTCGAGCTCGGAGAGGCGTTCGCGTTCGTGAGCAGTCTCTACTTCCGAGGCAAGCTGGCGTACGCCCGCGCCTTCGCGCGGCCGCCCGAGGGGCTCGCGGGGATCCACGTGATCACCCCCTGCGACGGCCTCAAGGCGCCCGAGGCTCGGCTGACGCTCCGCGACCTCGCGCGCTACGCCGGCGTGCCGGTCGATCCCGACGAGAAGCGCTACAAGAGGCCGTTTCTTCGCGACCTGCGCATGCTGGCGGCCGCTTGGGAAGAGGCCGACGTCGTGCTCCTGGGGAGCGTCGCGTCGCGGAAGTACGCCGACCTGCTCGCGCCCGTCCTCGGCGACCGCCTCCTGTTTCCTTCCGACTTCGTGGGCCGGGGCGACATGAGCCGCGGCGGCCTGATGCTGCGCAGCGTGCAGGAGGGGCGCGAGCTCGCCTACGTCCCGTTCGTCGGCGCCGAGCGCCGCGGGCCGAGGCCGGCGCGCCTCGCCCCGATCGTGAAGTAGCCGGTCCGGC
>DATBSL010000285.1:0-5885 GCA_036559805.1 Vicinamibacteria bacterium | reverse complement strand
GCGCTCGCGTGCCTGCTGCTGTCGCTCGTCTCGGTCGTCCTCTCCGTTGCGACCGGGATCCAGGCTCAAGGCTAGCCGGCCCAGGAGCAGGCTGCTCCCGCAGCGAGCCCCGAACGGGCTCTTCGCGGGATAATGAGGACGCTTTCCGCCAACGGAGGTACACATGGTCCGGCTCTCGGTGCTCGGCGCCGCCGCGCTCGTTTTTCTCTCGCCGTCAGCCTTCACGCAGGAGCCGCCCGCCGAGCCGCGCCAGGGGCAGGCCGGCAAGGACGTGATCTGGATGCCGACGCCCGAGTCGCTCGTCGAGCGCATGCTGACGATGGCGCAGGTGACCCCGCGCGACGTGGTCTACGACCTCGGCTCCGGCGACGGCCGCATGGTGATCGCGGCGGCGAAGCGCGGCGCTCAGGCGGTCGGCATCGAGTTCAACCCCGAGCTCGTGGCGTTCTCGCAGACCAAGGCCCGCGAGCAGGGCGTGGCGAGCCGGGCGCGCTTCGTCCAGGGCGACATCTTCGAGGCCCAGTTCTCGGACGCGACCGTCGTCACCCTGTACCTGCTCTCGACTCTCAACATGCGGCTGCGCCCGACGCTGCTCAAGATGCGCCCGGGCACGCGTGTCGTCTCGCACGCTTTCAGCATGGAGGACTGGACGCCCGACGAGGTCTCGCGCGCCGAGCAGCGCACCGCCTACCTGTGGATCGTCCCGGCGCCGGTCGAGGGCGCGTGGCGCGTCGAGCTCGCGGGAGGCGCGTCGTTCGACATGGCGATCGTGCAGCGCTTCCAGAAGCTCGAGGGCACGCTCTCGCTCGACGGAATGGACGTGGGTATTCGCGAGCCGCTCCTGCGCGGGGACGCGATCCGCTTCGGCTTCGTCGACTCGAGCGGCGTCTGGCACGAGCTCGCCGGCCGTGTCTCCGACGGCCGCATCACCGGCACGTACCAGTCCGCGGGGTCGGACCAGAAGCGCGCCTGGACGGCCACCCGGCGCTAGCGCTACTGGATCAGTCCCAGCTTCTTCATCTCGCTCGCGGCCTTGGCCGTGAGCTCCTGGATGAAGGGACCCACCTTCGACGGATTCGTGGTCTCGCTGCGCCCCGCCCAGACGAGCTTGTCCTGCTCGAGGCTGTAGACGAGCGTCTCGACCGACACGATCGTGTCCGTGCGCACGTAGCCCGGATCGTAGATGCCGGACCAGCCGTAGCCGTAGTAGCCGCCACCCCAGAACGTCGAGTAGTACGGGCTCGCGTAGTACGTGGCTGGGCTCGAGCTGATCTCCTGGTCCTTGCCGACGACGCGCATCGCCACGACGCCGACGACGCCCGCCTTGGCCAGGAACTCCTTGGCCTTCTCCTTGTCCTGCGTGAGCTCCTTCGGGATCGCTCCGTAGGCGGGAACGCCGACGGCGCCATGCTTCGTGATCTCGCGGGCGAGCGCGTCCTCGGCCCCGTAGCGGACGCCCTCCTCCTTGCTGATGACCAGCGCGGCCACCTTCTTGCCCTTGAAGTTGAGCGGGCCGGCCTCGGGCGCCTTCCAGGTCGACTGGAAGCTCGTCGACGCGCAGCTGAGCGCACTCGCCGCCGCCAGCACGACGAGTCCAGCCTTCATCGTTCGCAACATGTGTCCCGACTCCTTCCCCCAAGTGGGCACCGACCGTGTGCGCACAGTCTAGCCCCTTTCCGCGCTCGTGGTGGAGCAGGAGGAGGCCGTGCGGCTCCCGTGCGTAGTGAAGAATCTACGAAGCTCCGAAGCTCGAGCGCCTGCGGCCCCGTTGCGCCCCGATTCGAGCGTCAGAGCGGCCGGGAACGCAAGTTGCAGCCCTGGACCGGCTAATGGAGCTAGAGGCGGACGCATCCGAGCCGGGGCCGCCCGAGTCCATCCAGGCCCCGCTCGACCTCCGCTCGGTCGCGCTCACCGGCCTTTTCGTCCTCGCGGTCTTCTACACGGCCTACTACGCGCGCTCGCTCGTGGTGCCGGTGATCCTGGCCGTGATGCTCGATTTCCTGTTCAGCCCGCTCGTGCGGCGCCTGAAGCGCGCCCGGATCCCGCCCGCGCTCAGCGGAGCCCTCGTCGTGGTCGGCCTGGTCGCAACCCTGAGCGTTTCGATCTACGGGCTGTCGGGCCCGGCTGCGGTCTGGATGGCGCGCGCCCCCGAGAGCATGAGGGTGATCGAGTCGCGGCTGGAACGGCTGCGACGTCCGATGGAAAGGGTCACGCGCACGGCCGACCAGGTCGAGAAGCTGACCGAGGTCACACAGGGCGCGCCCGAGCGCGGCGTGGTCACCGTTCAGGTCAAGGACCGCTCGGCAAGCCAGATGCTCTTCGGCGGCACCCAGGACCTGCTGGGAAGCGCGCTCACCGTCTTCGTGCTGCTCTACTTCCTGCTCGCGGCGGGCGACATGTTCCTGACCAAGGTGATCCGCGTCCTGCCGAAGCTCCAGGACAAGAAGCGCGCGGTGCAGATCGCGCGCGACACGGAGGACCAGATCTCGGCCTACCTCATCACCACGACCGCCATCAACCTCGTGTTCGGCGTCGTCGTGGGCGGCGCCATGCACCTGCTCGGCGTGCCGAACGCGGTGCTGTGGGGAGCGCTCGCCGCGATCACCAACTACGTCCCGTACCTCGGCGCGATGGCGATGCTCGTCGTCCTGAGCGTCGTGGCCGTGCTGCACTTCGACGATCCCGGCAGCGCGCTCCTGGTGCCGGCGAGCTTCCTGGCGCTGAACCTCGTGGAGAGCGCTCTGATCAGCCCGCTGCTGGTGGGCCGCCAGCTCACGCTCAACCCGGTCGTGGTCTTCCTCGGCGTCCTGCTCTGGGGCTGGCTCTGGGGCTTCATGGGAGCCCTGCTCGCGGTCCCGATCCTGGCTACCTTCAAGATCGTTTGCGATCACGTCGAGGGCCTGGCGCCGGTCGCCGAGTTCCTGGGCCCCTAGCTCCAACCCGAGCCGCGCTTCACCTCGGCGGGCTGGCGCTCGAGGGCGCCGCCTCGACGCGCAGGCCGGCCCCGCCTGGCACGAGATACTGGATCGGCCAGGTCTCGCGCCCCTCCGAGACGGCGTTCGACCACGAAAAGCCCGCGTCCGCGTCGTGAGCGCGTGCGAGCGAGACGCCGGGCAGGACCGCGGCCGCGGCTCGCGCCAGCAGAAAGGCGTCGCCCGGCGCCTCGATCAGCACGTCTCGCGCGCCGAGCCGCTCGCGGGCGAAGCGCATGGCGATCTCCACGTCCTCGATCAGCTCGAGGAGATAGGGCCGGCCGAGCAGCTGCGCGTTGTAGACGTGGTTGGCGAGGACGCCGGAGAGCGGGCTGGCGTAGGCGGCGGCCTCGTCGGTCGGGGCCAGCTCCGGATCGTCGATCGAGGTCGCCTTGTAGCGCAGGCGCGTCTCGCCGAGCCCGCGCGGGTCGAACGAGACGACCGCGTGGCCCTGCGCCAGCCGCTCCGCGACGGCAGGCCAGTCCGTCGGGCCGATCTTTCCCTCGAGGCTGAGGCGCACGGTCAGCGCGCGAGGCGCGCCGCTCTGCGGGCGCACGTGCACGAGCGGCATCACGAGGCCGCCGCTGTGGTACAAGCGATAGCGGTCGATGACGGCCGCGCCGACGCGGTCGCTGCCGGCGGATTCCCAGCCGATCGCGTCGCGTGGCGGCGCCCCGGAGAACGGCACGACGGGCCAGCCGGCGACGCTCACGCGCCTCGCCCCGCGGTAGAGCGCGGCGAGCGCAGGCACCGCGGGCGGACGCGAGGCCGTGTCCTCGCGGATCACCTCGACGAGCGAGCGTCCGCGCAGGTCCACGCGCACCTGGCCGCTCGGCGTGCAGCGCACCGCCTCCGCGGGCAGCACCTCTGCGTCCCCGAGGCCCGTGGCCGGCGGCCTCCCGAAGGCGCGATCGAGGAACCCGAACGCCCGCGCCTGGTTCTCGGGCGAGTACTGGTGCTTGTGGAAGCCCTCGCTGAGCGCGACCCGGTCGCCGTGCCCGAGGCGACGGTACACGGCGGCGACCTCGCGCATCGCCTGGCGGGTGCCCTCGATCGGAAAGAAGTCGAGCACCGCCGCCGAGACGTGCAGCGGCCGGGGATACGCGAGCAGCAGCAGGCCCGCGTGGTCGATGCCTTCCGAGACGAGGCCGGGCGGGTCCTGCTCGGGGTCGCTGTCGGGATCCTCGAAGATCCGGTTGGCCATCCGCATCGGCAGCGCGGTCGGGAAGCACGACGGCAGGATCGCGGCGACGCGCGGGTCGAGCGCGCCGATCCAGAGCGACTGGAAGCCCCCGCCGCTCGTACCGGTGATGGCGATTCGCTCCGCGTCCACGTCGTCGCGCGAGAGCAGGTAGTCGATGGCCCGGATGCCGTCCCACACCATGTACCGCACCAGGCTGGTCCCGGCGATCGTCGCGAAATTGCCCAGTACGGCGTGCTCGCCGCACACCAGGTTGTAGCGGCTGCGGCCGCGCGCCGCGTCCCAGAACTGGCTGCGCTCGCCCTGGCCGACAGGATCCCAGCACAGGACGACGTAGCCGCGCCGCGCCAGCCGCACGGCGATCTCCTGGTAGCCGGGGTGGGCCTTTCCGACCGGCGAGTGGCCGCAGGCGAGCAGCACGGCCGGCCGCTTTCCCATCGGGCCTTCCGGCACGTACACGAGCGCGGTCACGTGGATTCCCGGCAGGCTCTCGAACACGAGCTTGTCGATGCGGTAGCCCTCCATGGGGATCGAGCCGGTGACGCGTGCGTCGAGCGGCGTCTTCGTCTCCGGCAGCCCGCCGATCAGCCGGAGGAGCTTCCCCCGCAGCTCCTGCTGCAGCGCGCGCAGGCCCTCCTCGTCGGTCGCGAGTGCGAAGCGCTCCCGCCGCACCGCGTCGAACGCCCAGGCGCGCTCGATCTGGTACGCGAGGTAGGGCGTGATGCTCGGGCCCTCGGGCTGCGGCGCGAGGACGCGGAGCATGTCGGGGGTCGGGGCTTCCGCCGCACGCGCGGGAGCTGCGAGCGCCACGCCCGCCACCGCCGCGAGTCGCGCCGTCCAAAGCTTGGCTCTCATGGATTGCGGACGCAGTCGTTCGTCAGCGGAACGCGGTCGCCGGCCGTGATCATCTCGAAGTCGCGCGGGCGCAGGGCCGACAGGTCGAGAGGTCCCAGCAGGCCCGCCCACTTCGCGCGGGTGAAGCGGTCGCTGCGCGCCGTGAGCGCGACACGACCCCCGTCTGCGAGCAGCAAGCCGTAGCGCTGCATGGCGCGGGCGACGGTGCGGGCGGCCTCGTTGGGCAGCGACGCGAGCGGGTAGTCCGCTCGCAGCCGCAGCCGCGTTCCGTAGGGCGGCGCCTCGCGCGGCCCGCTCGTCGCGCGCGTGCCGTGGGTGGCGGGATGCACGTACTCGCGGGCGCGGATCGTCGCGTTCGGCAGGATGAAGCGGATCGCGTGGTCGACGCGGCCCGCGGCGACCTCGTCGGCGTCGAACAGCAGCGGCGCGATCGGGTAGCCGGCGGCGTCGGCGCTCGTGCACTGCTCGCCACGCCCGCTCGCGGGATAGACGCGCGTCATGTCCCAGACGGCGAGGCAGCCGCCCCGGAACGAGTCGCCGCGGATGTCGGCCCGCCACATCTCGAAGAGCTTCATCCGCGAGCGGTCGGCGACGATCAGGTGGCAGTCGCCGTCGCCACGGCACTCGTAGCCCGCTTCGCCCTCGAGCGCGCCTCCGGCCGGCACGGGGACGGGGTCGAAGTCGCAGTCCGGGCTGAAGTGGTCCCCCGTGGGGACGAAGGGCCGCAGCGGAGTCGCGGAGTCCGCCGCGAGCACTTCGATCGAGAAGTCGATCTGCATCCGCCCGAGGCCCCAGCCGACGCGGTCGAGGTGCGCGACGACAGCCGCCGACTCGGGATCGAGCGCGGCGCTCGACAC
>DATBSL010000284.1:0-23266 GCA_036559805.1 Vicinamibacteria bacterium | reverse complement strand
GATGCCCGTCGTGAAGTCGAGCACGCGCAGGATCTCCGCCTCGAGCTGGTCGGGCCGGCAGAAGATGTGCGCGTCGTCCTGCGTGAAGCCGCGCACGCGCATCAGCCCGTGCAGCACCCCGGAGCGCTCGAAGCGGTAGACCGTCCCGAGCTCCGCCCAGCGATACGGCAGGTCGCGGTAGCTGCGCAGCCGCGACTTGTAGATCGTCAGGTGGAACGGGCAGTTCATCGGCTTGAGCTGGAACTCCACGTTCTCGATCTCGATCGGCGAGTACATGTTCGCCCGGTAGAAATCGGTGTGGCCGCTGGTGTTCCAGAGGTCGAGCTTCGCGATGTGCGGCGTAAACACGATGTCGTAGCCGCCGGCGTAGTGCTCGTCGCGCCAGTAGTCCTCGATCTGCTTGCGAACGAAGCCGCCCTTCGGGTGCCACAGCACGAGCCCTGCGCCCGTCTCGTCGGCGATCGAGAACAGGTCGAGCTCGCGGCCGAGCTTGCGGTGGTCGCGGCGCTTCGCCTCCTCGATCCGGAACAGGTGCTGGTCGAGCTCTTCCTTCGTGAAGAACGCGTACCCGTAGATGCGCTGCATCGACGGGTTGCCTTCCTTGCCCTTCCAGTAGGCGGCGGCGGGCTCGGCCTTCAGCTTGAAGGCCTTGATCTCCTTCGTCGACGGCAGGTGCGGCCCGAGGCAGAAGTCGACGAACTCCCCCATCGTGTAGCACTGCACGGGGTCGCCCGACTTCTCCTGGATCAACTCGCACTTCAGCGTCTGGCCCTTCTTCGCGAAGAGCTCGAGCGCCTCGGCCTTCGGGACGAGCTTCTTCTCGATCGGCCGGTTCTGCTTGACGATGTGCGCCATCTTCTTCTCGATGGCGGTGAGGTCCTCGGGCGTGAACGGCCGGCTCACGAGGAAGTCGTAGAAGAAGCCGTCGTCGGTCGGCGGACCGATGCCGCACTGCGCGTCGGGAAAGAGCTCGGTGACCGCAGCGGCCAGGAGGTGCGCGGAGGAGTGACGGTAGATTTCGATCGGGGAGTCGGCCGGCTTCGTCTCGCCGGAGGGCCCTGTCGTGTCGAGGGGTTCCACTAGGCTCGGCGACGACGTCACGAGTGGATCAACATGTCTGGTCCGCTTGCTCCTCCGACCGGTCGTTTTCTCTGTACGGGCCTGGTAGGCGCGGGTGGAATTGAACCACCGACCTCTTCCGTGTCAAGGAAGCGCTCTACCACTGAGCCACGCGCCTTTATCGACCGGAAACTTTAAACTACCAGAGAGATAGCGGAATTGTCAACGAAACGGCGGGCTCTCAATGAGGCGTCGCAGCCCGCCTCGGACTCGGGAGTAAACTGCCTCATCCATGCAGCGAGCCCCTGTGGCCCCAGGTACCATGCTTGGGCACTACGAGGTGTTGAGTCCGCTCGGTGCAGGCGGCATGGGCGAGGTGTTCCGCGCCCGGGACGCCCGGCTCGGCCGCGACGTCGCGGTGAAGGTGATCGCCTTCGCCGGCGCCGACGAGCCTGATCGGCTGCGCCGGTTCGAGCAGGAGGCGAGGGCGGTGGCCGCCCTCAATCATCCGAGCATCTTGTCAGTGTTCGACGTGGGCGCCACCGACCAGGGACTGCCCTACCTGGTCTTCGAGCTCCTCGAAGGCGAGACCTTGCGCCGGCGCATGGCCGGTCAGGCGTTGCCGCTCGGTAAGGCGGCGGACTGGGCGGCGCAGGTCGCCCGCGCCCTGGGCGCGGCGCACGAGCGTGGGATCGTCCATCGCGACGTCAAGCCCGAGAACGTGTTCGTCACCCGGGAGGGGCACATCAAGGTGCTCGACTTCGGACTCGCCAAGCTCGTCCATGGCGAGCCGGCCCCCGATGGCTCGGAAGAGCCGACACTCCCCGGGCTCACCGACCCTGGCGTGGTCGTGGGCACGGCCGCCTACATGTCGCCCGAGCAGGTGCGCGGGGCGCGCGCCGACGCGCGCTCGGACATCTTCTCGCTGGGGGCCGTGCTCTACGAGATGGTCACGGGGCGGCGGGCGTTCGGCGCCGAGACGGCCGCCGAGACGATGTCGGCGATCCTCAAGCTGGACCCGCCGCCGCTTGCGTCCGACGCGGGCCAGGTGTCTCCGGACCTCGAACGCATCGTGCGGCGCTGCCTCGAGAAGCGGTCCGAAGAGCGCTTCCAGTCGGCCCGCGACCTCGCCTTCGCGCTCGAGTCGCTCGCGAGTTCGGGGACGTCGTTCGTGGGCCCAAGGCTGCCGGCGTCGTTTCCATGGCGACGAGCGCTCGCGGGAGCGGCCCTCGTCGTCCTCGGGGCGATCGCGGCGTCGCTCTGGCTGAGGGGCCAGCCCGCGGCGCGGCCCGAGGAGCTCGTCCGCTTCCCAGTGACCCTGCCGCCGGGAGCCAGCTTCGACGCCTCCCCCATCGGCACCCACATCGCTGTCGCGCCGGACGGCCGCCAGGTGGCCTTCGTGGCCGCGGCCGCCGGCCGCCTGACGCGACTCTGGCTTCGCCGCCTCGACGAGCTTCAAGCGCGGCCGCTCGAAGGGACGGAAAACGCCGTCTCACCGTTCTGGTCGCCGGACGGGCGCTTCCTGGCGTTCTTCTCGGAGGGGCGCCTGCGCAAGGTGAGCGCGCAGGGCGGTGCGCCGGAGACCCTGTGCGATACGGCGTTCGCCGTATCGGGGACCTGGAACGCGGAGGGGACGATCCTCTTTTCACAGTTCGCGGGGCCTAAAGGCGGCCTGTGGCGAGTATCCGCTTCGGGCGGCGAGCCCGAACGCGTGCGGACCGACGCCGGGGAGCTCGAGTCCTGGCCTCAGTTCCTGCCCGACGGCCGCCACTTCCTGTTCCTCACCGGTGCGGTCGGCCTGTCCGCTAGAGCGTCCGAGAAGTTCTTCAACGAGCCCGCCCTGCTCCACGCGGGATCCCTCGACTCGCCTGTCGTCAAGCGCCTGCTTCCAGTCGACTCGCGGGCGACCTACGTGGCGGGAGGCCGTCTGGTCTTCGCGCGGGGCGGCTCCCTGATGACGGTGCCGTTCGACGTGCGAGAGCAGAAGATCCAGGGCGAGGCCACTCCGCTGGGCGAAACCGTCGGCTACCACCGGCCCGCCGGGTCCGCCCTCTTCTCGACCACGCCCGACGGCCGCGCCCTCGTCTTCGTCCCGCTGCCTGCGCCGAGCCAGCTCACGTGGTTCGATCGCGCGGGCCGCCCCGCGGGGAGCGTGGGCGAGCCGGCCCGCATATCCGGCGTTCGTCTGTCTCCGGACGGCCGCAAGGCGGCCGCGCACGTCTTCGACTTGCGCAAAGGCGGCCGCGACATCTGGGTCGACGATCTTGCGCGGGGCGTGCGCAGCCGGCTGGCCTCGGACTCGCCCGACGCCATGTTCCCGATCTGGGACCCGCGAGGCGAGCGGATCGTCTACGCCTCGGCCCGCGGCGGCGTACCGCCCCAGGTCTACGTCCGCGACGCGGTGTCGGGCGACGAGCAGCTGCTGCTCGACGTGCCGGGGATCCGCTTTCCGCGCGACTGGTCCCCGGACGGCCGGCGTATCGCGATCGAGGATTTCATGTCGGACCGGCGCGTGCGTGTTCAGCTCTGGCTCTTGACCCCGGGCCCGCCCTCGACTGTCGCGCCATTCATGCACGGGACGGCCAACAAGTACGATGCGCAGTTCTCGCCCGATGGAGGCTTCCTGGCCTACACCTCGGAGGAGACGGGCCGCCCGGAGGTTTTCGTGGCGGCTCTCGACGGAGGGAGCGGGCGGCAGGTGTCGAGCAGGGGCGGCGGCCAGCCGCGCTGGCGCCGGGACGGGCGGGAGCTCTTCTACATCAGTCAGGATGGCGAGCTCGTCGCCGCGAGCGTGACGCCGGGGCGCAAGCTCGGTGTCGGTCAGGCTCGGCCGCTCTTCTCGCCGCCAATCGGATCGAACAACATGATGACCGGCTACGGCACGCAGTACGACGTGAGCGCCGACGGCGAGCGGTTCCTCTTCTCGGTCGAATCCAGGCACACCCAGGCGTCGTTCGTCTGGCTGCTGGGCTGGCAGGGCGCCGTGCGACCCTGAGCGCCCGGCCGCTCAGAAGCTCAAGCGGGCCGCGAGCTGGAGCTGTCGCGGTACGGCACCGTGAAGGTGCCGGACTTCGGGCTCGCGAAAGCGCTGGAGCCGACGTTACCAGAGCGTTCGGACGGGGTACTCGCGGATGGGGTCGTCCGGAGTCAGCACGACGAGCCCGCCGACGAGCGCTTGCGCCACCAGCAGGCGATCGAACGGATCGCGATGAAGGTCCGGGAGCTTGGCCACGTGGAGGGCCGACTCCTCGTCGACGGGTAGCGGCTCGATGCCGTGGGCCGCGCGTTGCCTCGGCACGAATTCGTCCGGGGCCGAAGGGAGCGGCAGCTTGCCGAGCCGGTGCTTGACCGCAATCTCCCAGGCCGACGCGGCGCTCAGGAATACTTCGTTGGCCGGGTCCACGAACGCCTCGCGCGCTCGCGGCGAAAGCTCCTTCGCCCCACCGACGATCCAGAGGAAGGTGCAGGTGTCGAGGAGCAGCCGCACTGCGTCAGCGCCCTTCGAAGGCGGCGACCAGATCCTCGGGCAGGGGCTCGAAGAAGGACGGGGGCACCGAGAAGCCCTTCACCAGGCCGATCGGCCGTCGCGTTCGCCGCGGCTTCGCCACCGGCCGTAGCTCGGCCGTCGGCACGTTGCGGCGGCAGATCACGACTGTCTCGCCCTCCGCCACCCGATCCACCAGCGCCGAAAGCTGCGCCTTGGCTTGATACAAGTTGACCTTCTTCATGACCATATACTAGACCAAGTATCTGTCCAGATCGAATCAGGAACGCGGCACGGCTCAAAGGATCTTCTTCCCGAGCAGCGAGCACAGCAGGTCGACGGCGAGCGTGGCGGTGGCGTTGCGCTCGTCCAGGATCGGGTTCACCTCGACGAAGTCCGCCGAAACGACCTTGCCGGTGTCGTGAAGCATCTCCATCGCGAGGTGCGCCTCGCGGAACGACAGGCCGCCGGGCGAGGGCGTGCCGACGCCGGGCGCGAGGTCGGGGTCGATGGCGTCGATGTCGAAGCTCACGTGGATGCCGGCGGTGCCCGTCGTCGCGCGCTGGATCGCGTCTTCCATCACCGAGCGCATCCCGCGCTCGTCGATGTCGCGCATCGTGAAGGCGCCCACGCCCGACGTCTTCACGCTCGTGCGCTCGGCCGGGTCGACGTCGCGGATCCCGACGATGGCCGCGTGCGAGGCCTCCACCATCGGCGCGAAGCCGGCCAGGTGGACGAGCGTCTCCGCACCGTACCCGAGCGCCACCGCGAACGGCATGCCGTGGATGTTGCCGCTGGGGCTCGTCTCGGGGGTGTTCGCGTCGGCGTGGGCGTCGAACCAGATCAGGCCCGGCATCGCTTCGCGCCTGCGGAAGTGGCGCGACGCTCCGGCGAGCGAGCCCATCGCCACCGAGTGGTCGCCGCCGAGCACGATCGGCAGGGCACCCGCTGCGAGCTCCTCACCCACGCGGTCGCGCAGCAGGCTGCAGACCTCGACGATCTCCTTCAGGTACTTGAGGCGCGGGTCGCCGGGTCCCTGTGTCTCCTGGATCTTGACCGGCAGGTCGCCGCTGTCGGTGACGTCGTAGCCGAGCGCTGCGACCTTCGCGTGCACGTCGGCGACGCGCAGCGCCGAGGGTCCCATGTCCACCCCGCGCCGCCCCGCCCCGAGGTCGAGGGGAACGCCGATCAGGGTCAGCCGCGGCTTCGCCATGCTGACCTCCGTTATAATCCCCCGAGCGGTCCATGGCTACTCCTTCGGCGAGGAAGACCGCACCTGCGACGGCGCCCGACGCACCGGAGCTCCTCGCCGTGCTCGTCGCCCAGAACGTCCTGAGCGCCGAGCAGGCGGACAAGGTCCGCCGCGCCCAGAAGGTAAACGGCTTCACGGCCGAGCAGGCGGTGCTGCAGCTGGGCATCGCGAGCGAGGCGCAGGTCGCGCAGGCGCTCGCGGCGCACGCCGGCCTGCCGTACGTCAAGATCAACCCGCTCGACCTCGACCTGGACGTCGTCACCAAGGCGATCGCGGGCCCGTTCGCACGGCGCCACGGGATGGTGGCGATCGCGAAGAACGGCAACCGCATCACGATCGCCGTCCACAACCCGTTCGCGCCGTTCCCGCTCGAGGACGTGAAGCGCGTCACCGGCTGCGAGGTCGACCGGGTGGTGGCCTCGCGCGGCGACGTCGAGCAGGTCAACAAGGGCTTCTACGACCTGAAGTCGAGCCTGAAGCACGCCGAGAAGCAGCTCAGCGAGAGCCGCATCGCCACGGTCGACCTCGGGAACCAGGAGTTCCTCTCGAAGGCGGCAACCGACCTCGACCCCGCGGCGGCGCCGGTGGTGAAGGCGCTCGACCACATCCTCGGCTACGCCTTCGAGCAGCGCGCCTCGGACATCCACTTCGAGCCCAAGCGCAACCTGACGCTGGTGCGCCTGCGCATCGACGGCGTCCTGCACGACGTGCACGTGATCCCGAAAATCGTCTACGAGGCGGTCGTGTCGCGGATCAAGCTGCTCTCCGGCGCGAACCTGGCCGAGAAGCGCCGGCCGCAGGACGGCCGCATCAAGCGCGACCAGGGCGGCCGCGAGGTCGAGCTGCGCATCAGCACCATGCCCACCGCGTTCGGCGAGAAGGCGGTGCTGCGCATCTTCGACCCCGACATCCTGCTGAAGACGATCGACGAGCTGGGCCTCTCGCCGCACGACGCGCCCAAGTTCAACGAGTTCATCGCGCGCCCGACCGGGATCATCCTGGTCACCGGCCCCACGGGCAGCGGCAAGACCACGACGCTCTACTCGGTGCTCAAGCACCTCTCCAAGCCCGAGGTCAACATCGTCACGATCGAGGACCCGATCGAGATGGTGTTCGAGGACTTCAACCAGGTGCAGGTGCGCCCGCAGATCGACGTGACCTTCTCGTCGAGCCTGCGCACCGTGCTGCGCCAGGACCCCGACATCATCATGGTCGGCGAGATCCGCGACAAGGAGACGGCCGACCACGCCGTACAGGCCGCGCTCACCGGACACCTGGTGCTCTCCACGCTCCACACGAACGACGCGGCCTCCTCGATCACGCGCCTGCTCGACCTCGAGGTGCCGCACTTCCTGATCACCTCGACGCTGATCGGCGTCGTGGCGCAGCGCCTGGTGCGCGAGAACTGCGCCCACTGCCTGGAGGAGTACGAGCCGAGCGAGGGCGAGGCGGCAGCGATGAAGATCCCGTTCGAGAAGCTCAAGCCCTATCGCTTCAAGCGCGGCAAGGGCTGCCTCCACTGCCGCGAGACGGGCTACCTCGGGCGCACCGGGATCTACGAGATCCTGCCGATGAGCGAGAAGATCCGGCGCCTGGTCGGGCAGCAGTCGGGATCGCTCGACATCTTCAAGGCCGCGCGCGAGGAGGGCCTGCGCACGCTCAAGGAGGCGGCGATCGAGAAGGTGTTCCGCGGCACCACGACCACCACCGAGATGGTGCGGGTGACCGGCAAGTGAACGACGACGGCCTGCGCGGCCGGGTGTTCCTGGTGACCGGCAGCGGCCGCGGCCTGGGACGCGCGCTCGCCTGCGCCGCGGGCGCCGAGAAGGCGCGCGTCGTCGTCAATACCCGGCGCGACGAGCGCGCCGCCGAGTCCGTCGCTTGCGAGGTGCAGAAGGCGGGCGGCGAGGCGCTGCCGATCCGCGCCGACGTGACGGACTACGAGGAGGCGAGCGGCCTCGTCGAGTGCGCGATCAAGAAGTGGGGCCGCATCGACGTGCTGGTAAACACCGTCGGCCGCTTCTACTGGAACCCGCTCGTGGAGATGGAGCCGGCCGACTGGCGCTGCATCGTGGCGACCAACCTCGACTCGGTCTTCCACATGTGCCGTCTGGTGGTGCCCCACATGCGCGAGCGCCGCTTCGGCAGGATCGTGAACCTGGCCACGGTCGGAGCCGGCGGCACGCGCGGCGAGCCGCAGATGACCGCCTACGGCGCAGCGAAGGCCGGTGTCGTGGCGCTGTCGCGCGCCTTAGCACTCGAGGAAGCGCGCTGCGGCATCACGGTGAACGTGGTCTCGCCCGGCCTGCTCAAGGACGACAGCGGCGACAAGGCCAAGGCCAGGGCCGACGCCGCGCTCGGCGACCACATCCCGGTCGGCCACGCCGGCTGCGCCGCGGACGTCGTGCGAGCGGTGCTGTTCTTCGCCTCGCCCGCCGCCGACTTCGTCACCGGCCAGGTGGTCGAGGTCGCCGGCGGCGCCCGGATCTAGGCTTCGCCGAACACCGTCGCGGTGAAGCCCCGGATCTCCACACCGGGCTGCCGCCAGGCATCGGCCGACAGGCCGGCCTTGACGCACGTCTGATCCAGGAAGCGCTCGCGGTCCCACGCGTGCTCGACCGCGACCTGCGGCAGCAGCACCCCGCGCCGGTCGCCCCGGCTCACCAGCAGGCCGTGCCGGCCGACCTCGACCTCGCCGGGATCGATCGGCCGCAGCGATCCCAGCACCGAGATCTCCACGCGTAGCGAGGCGAGCTCGCCGGCTGTCACGGGGTCGAAGCGCCCGTCGCGCGTCGCCGCCGCCACCGCCATGGCGGCGACCGTGTCGACGAGCGGCTCGCTCGACTCGAGCTGGCCGACGCAGCCGCGCAGCTCGCCGTCCCGCGTCCGCCGCAGCGTGACGAATGCGCCGTGCCCGGCCGCGGCCGCCGCGGGCAGCGCGGCGCGGCGGCCCGCGAGGTGCGCGGCGATCGCCTCGCGCGCGGCCTCGAGCAGGCTCAGCCGCGCGGGCGCGTCGAGCGCGAGCTCCGTCCTGCCCGGGAGCTCCCCGCTCAATGGCCCGTCGCGAACGCGGCCGACAGGTACCCCACGACGTGCGACTTGTCGCCGCCCACGTCGCCGCTGTCCGCGTAGCGCAGCACCGTGCCGCGGTCGGCGCCGAGCGCCCGCGCCGCCTTCATCACCGCGACGAGCGGCCCGCCGCCGCAGGCCACGTTCTCGCGCGCCTCGAGCCGGCGCATGAGCGCTTCCGGATCGAGGCCGCGGACGTCGGAGACGACTTCGGCGTCGAGCCGGCTCGCGAGCGCAGCGGGCTGGTAGTGCGAGAGGTCGCTCGAGGCCACGAGCACGGCCGCGCGGCCGGGAAGCGTGCGCGCGAGCGCCGACGCCAGCGAGTCGACCTCCTCTCGCGACTGGGTTCCCATGAGCAGCGGCACGATCCGCAGGCCCGGCATCACGCGCTGCAGGAACGGCATCTGCATCTCGAGCGAGTGCTCCTCGCGGTGCGGCCCCGGGTCGTCGAATAGAGCCGGCTGCGCCTCGAGCAGAGCCCGCGCCAGCTCCTCGTCGATCGCGACCTCGCCGAGCGGCGTCAGCCACGAGCCGCTGGCGTGGACGGCCACGCCTTCGAAGGCCGCCCGGTGCGAGGGCCCGACGAGCACCACGGTCGCCGGGGCGTGGTCGCGCAGCAGCGAATACCCGTAGGCGGCCACCGGGCCCGAATAGTGAAGGCCGGCGTGCGGGCTCACGATGCCGAGCAGGCGCCCCGGCACCTCGCCCGGGCTGGCGGCAGCCAGATAGCCGTCCACCTCGGCGAGGATCGCCGCCTGGCTGCGCGGGTACCAGCTACCCGCGAACGCGGCCCGCCGGCACGCGGCGCCCATGGGTCAACGATACACGCGGTAGTCCAGCTCGGGGAAGACATTGTCGCGCTCCTCGAACTCGCGGACGATGGCTTCCTCGAGCATGCACTGGCCGGTGAGGGCGCGGTAGAGATAGTCGAAGCGGGCGATGTGGTCGCGCGTGCGCTTCTTCGCGTACTCGACGGTCGTGTTCGTCTTCATGATGAAGGCCCAGTCGGAGGACTGGGCCAAAAGCAGCTCGCGCGCGGCCTGGTTCAGCGCGCGCCACTCGAAGGCCGTGGGCTCGTGGAAGCGGCGCGCCAGCTCGACCATGCGCTCGGCGGCCATGTCGAGGTGGGGATAGATCCAGTCGTTCGAGGCGTTCAGCCACACCTCGGCGTAGCCCTGGGCGCCCCAGGTGCACATCGGCGGCTGGCAGACCTCGAGGTCCGGGAACATCCGCAGGTACTCCGACGGCGTCACGGGCTTCACCACGTCCTGGTCGTGGTGCATCTTGCGGTAGAGGTAGTCGAGGAACTGCGGGCCCTCGAACCACCAGTGGCCGTAGAGCTCCGCGTCGTAGGGGCTCACCACCACCGGCGGACGCCGGTACGTGCCCGCGAGGTGCTCGACCTGCCGCTTGCGGTTCTCGAGGAAGTTGCCCGCGTGCTGCGCCGCCTTCTCGAGCGCCCAGGCGCGCACGTACGGCTGCTTCTGGCCGAGGTCGGTGCCGCGGCCGGTGACGCGGTAGTACTTGATGCCGAGGTTCTTGCGCGTGCCGTCGGGGAGGAAATCCTCGAGGTCGGACATCGGCAGCTCGAAGCCTATGTCCTTGTAGAACTCGCGGTAGTCGAAGTCGCCGGGATAGCCGGACTCGGCGCTCCAGACCTGGCGCGACGACTCCATGTCGCGGCCGAAGAAGACGATCCCGCCCGGCGACACGATCGGCGCGTGCACCCCGAAGCTCGGCCGCGGGTGCGCGTCGGTGAGGCCGTGCGACTCGAGGAACGCGAAGCGCAGCCCGGCCTCCTTCAGGTACACCTCGTGCCCCGGAAGGTAGCCGCACTCGGGCAGCCAGATCCCTTCGGGATCGCGCCCGAAGTGGCGCCGGTAGTGCTGCGCCGCCACCTGAACCTGGGCGCGCACCGCCTGCGGCACGGGGTCCATGAGCGGCAGGAAACCGTGGGTGGCGCCGCAGGTGATGATCTCCAGCTTGCCGGCGTCCCGGTGCTTGCGAAACGCCGCGAGCAGGTTCGAGCCGTACTCCTCGCGGAAGACGCGGCGCACGTCGCTGAGCTCGTCGTGGTAGAAGCGCGCGAGCTCCTGGAACTGCGGCTGCCAGTGCGCCGTGCGCTGGATCTCGCGCCGCGCCAGCTCGACGAGCGAGTCGAGGTGGCGGTGGTAGCGCTCGACGAGCAGCGCGTCCGTCATCATCGAGACGAGCGGGGGCGAGAGCGTGAGCGTCAGCCGGTACTCGACGCCGTCGCGCAGCAGCCCGTCGAGCACGCGCACGAGTGGAACGTAGGTCTCGTTGAGCGCCTCGAAGAACCAGTCCTCCTCCATGAAGGACGGGTACTCCGGGTGTCGGACGTAGGGCAGATGCGCGTGCAGGACGGGGCACCAGTACCCGACGGGCATGCCCCCTCCTTAACGTCTGAAGGCGTCGCTCGCGCCTCCGGGCCGGAAGGCGTCGCTCGCCCCGCCCCGCGGCGCGCGGCCCTTCGCCGGATCGGCGCTCGCGGCGCCAGCCACGCCGGCCGCGCCGGACGCGCCGGCCGCGTCGACCGATTCGGCCGCCCACGGCTCCGCCGCGAGGCCTGTCGCGCGCTCGGCGTCGAGCGCGGCGGCCGCGTGCGCGGGCGCCAGCTCGCCCGCCGCGCGGTAGCTCATGCGCCGCTGCGCGGACTCCGGCGACGGGCCCACGCGCGGCGTGACGACGGTGTTGCTCTCGGCGAGCTTGCGGAAATGGCCCGAGGGCAGCGTCACGCCGAGCTCGGCGCGATACGTGCGGCGCGCCGCGTCGGTCTTCACGTACCACCAGCGCGCCCCGGCGGGCAGCAGGATGTCGCTCGAGCCTCCGCTCACCGGGTCGACCACGCGCAGCGTCAGCCGCGACAGCGCGAGCGCGCGCTCCCCCAGGCTCTTAGCGAACTCCTCGAGCGCCTGCGGCTTGACGTCCCAGTACGCGAAGATCCACTCCGGGTCCCGCACCAGCAGCCGGATCCGGTTCTGCCCGTACGACTCGGGGAACAGGAAGCGCTCCTCCTCGAAGAGCCGCTTCGGCAGCTCGCGCGGCAGGAACTTCGCCGCCCGGATCTGGTCTTCCTCGCTCAGCCCCGGCACGGCGCGCGGCGGCTGTGCGGCCTCGGCGGGAGCGCGCTTGCGCGGCGCGCGCGGGCGCGCGCCGGTCTTGGGTGTCACGGTCTTGGGTTTCGCGGCCTTCGTCTTGCGCGGCGCCTTCGCCGCGGTCTTGCGAGCGGCAGGCTTTGCCGCTTTCGCCGCCTTCGGCGCCCTTGCCGGCGCGCGGCTCGCGGCCGGTTTCCGCTTCGCCGCGGCGCGCGGCTTCGACGGAGCGGAGGCGCCCGCGACCGGCTTCTTCCTGGTGGCCATAGGCGGCCAGTATACGCCGAGTGCGATGCGCGCTCCGGGCCGCGCGGCTACTCCTGAGGCGGCGCGTTGCCTCGTTGCCGCGCGCCGGGACGGGCCTCGCGCGCGCGGTTCGCGAGCTCGCGCATGCGCCGCTCGACCTCGCCCTCGAGCACGCGGTACTTGGCCTGCTGCAGCGGGGTGAGCACCGCGTCGAGCGCCTCGAAATTGCGACGGATCCGCTCGGGACCCTCGGCTTCCAGCTTCTTGGATTCCTCGAGCCGCTCCAGCACCTGGGCCTCGACACTCCCGCCCTGCCTCAAGAGGCGGCGCATCTCGCGCGTCAGGCGCACGCGCCCGAGCAGGTACTCGCGCCGCTCGCGCTGCAGCTTGCTCACCAGCGGGACGGCCTTTGCGAACTGCTCGTCGCTCAAGCCGAGGCCTTCCTGCAGGTGGCTCACGACGTAGGCGTCCACCAACCGGAACGCCTCCTCGCGTTCGGGGCGGCGGCCCGGCTCTTCGACCTGGGCCTGGGCCGCGCTTCCGGTCAGCACGAGCGCGGCCAGCAGCCGGCGGCTGACCCTCACGATTCACCTCCTTGACCCTGCTGCCGCAGGCTGTCCGCGAGCCTTCGCGACTCGTCGTCGGTCAGGCTCTCCAGGTACCCTTCGAGCCCGTCGGCCGCCTGCCAGTCGCCGACGTCGCCGCTCGCGAGCGCGAGTCCCTCGAGCACGCGCAGGCCGTCGTCCTCCTCCTCGAGCGGCAGCGCCGACCACGCGGGCAGGCGCGGCTCGCTCGGTGATGGCTGCGGCGGCGGCGACGAGCGCAGGCTCAGCACGGCCGCCAGCAGGCCCGCGGCCGCGGCGAGCGGCACGAGGACGCCGAAGCGGCGCGGCGCGCCGCCGGCCTCGGCGATCCGGCGGCTCACGCCGCTGCGCAGCGCCTGCCAGTAGAGCGGCGAGGGCTCGGGCACCTCCGCCTGGCGCGCCAGCTCGAGAGCCGCACGCGTTTCCTCCCGGCGCGCCCCACACGCCTCGCACGCCGCGGCGTGCGTCCGATCCGCCGGCCCCGCCTCGCCGAGCGCGAGGTCGAGCACCGCTTCATCCGTCAGATGAGGCTTCATCGCCGTCCTTCCCCTTCACGCGCCGCGGCCCGCCGCAGGTTGGCGAGCGCGTGGAACAGGTTCGCCTTCACCGTGCCGACACTCGAGCCCAGGATGCGAGCCACCTCCTCGTGCGTCAGCTCGTGGAACAGCTTGAGGATCAGCGTCGCCCGCTGCTTCTCGGGCAAGCGGCTCACTGCCGCCCGCACGCGGCCCGCCTCGGCGTCCTTCTCGATTTCCGCGAGCGCTCCGGGCCGCGGGTCGACGAGCCTTTCGTCGAGCTCGCGTGCATCGGGCTTTCTCGAGGCCCGGAAGTTCAGGCAGGTGTTCACGGCGATCCGGTACAGCCACGTCGAGAACGCGCTGTCCCCGCGAAAACGGGAGATCCCGCGCCACGCCTTGAGGAACGACTCCTGCGCGAGGTCGTTGGCGTCCTCGTGGTTGTTCACGTAGCGGAAGCAGAGCCTGTAGATCGGCCGCTGGTAGCGCGCCACCAGCAGGTCGAACGCCTCGCGCTCGCCGCGCTGGCAGGCTGCGATCGCGTCCCGCTCGGCCTGCCCCTCGAGCTCGATCCCGTTCTGGGGGACCGAGCTCGACGCCAGGCCGGACGGGAACGCGAGCGCGGCGCTCGTCAAGCAGCGGGCTCCGCGGGCGATGGGTCCTCCCCGCCGGAGCCGCCCGGAGCCCGCTCCGACACGCCGCGCCGGCCCGGCCGCGCGCGATGGGCACGAAACGCGTGCCGCCGGGCCTGCTGCATCTTCTGGAACTGCTCGGGTGTCACCAGTCGCCTCACGGCGAGCCGGCTGTCCGTGCGCTCCTTGAGAGCGACCGCCTGCAGCTCGGAGATGGCCTGCACGCGCGCTGCGATCTGCGCGTCGTCGAGCGTCGCGGCTCCCATCAAGTCGTCGAGCTCCATGCGCGCCACCCGCAGCTCGGCGTTGCGGCGGACGGCCGCCTTGCGCGCCTCGCGGTGGATACGGCGGATCTCGCTCGCTTGCTCGTCGCTCAGGCCGATGTCGGCGCGAAGGCCCTCGAGCTGGGCCCGGCGCGAGCGCCGGGTTTCCTGTGCCAGAACGGCGGCGCTGCCGAGCGCCACGAGCGCGGCGGCCGCCGCGAACACCTTGACTCGCATCGTCTTCCTCCTGCCCCTCACAACCGATTAGACCGGTCCAGGGCGAGAGGGTTGAAGCGTTAGCACCAGCTCGTTCACGAGCAACGGTCCTCCCCCTTCGAGTAGAAGGGTAACAGCCCGCTCCCCAGGACGAACGACGAAGGCGGTGTCCCAGCCGCTCGCCACGGGAACGAAGGAGGTCTTGCGCGGGACAGCTCCCGGTCGGTCGGGAACGACGAGGAGGCTGGGGGCGGCTCCGGCCAGGTCCCGAGCCACGAGCGCGAGTCGATAGCTCCCCGGCGCGAGCGGAAGCCGACGGCCCAGCTCGGCCCCCGCCGGGTGCCGGTGAGGCTCGTAGAGCGGACCCCACCCCAGGGAGGCGAGATTCCAACGCGCAGGGACCTCGCCGATTCGCCAGCCGGGCACGCGCACCGCCGATCGGCCCACCAGGCGAACCGCGTCTCGATCGCCGGTTCGGCCGTGCGACACCATGGCCGCCGCCTGGGCGGCGCACACCAGGCCGAGAGCCGCCACCGCGAGCCGGCTCGCCGTGGCGGACCGCGCACGCCACGGTACCGCCGCCAGCAGCGCCAGGGCCCAGACGGCTGCGAGCCGATGGCGATCCGGATCCGAGAGGACGTACGCCGGCAGCAGGCCCGTCCACTCGCGCGCGCCCGAGCGCTCGCGGAAGAGCGGCGCCGTGCCGTCGCGGTCGCGATGCACGAGGCGCGGCTGCGACGCACCCTCGAGCCCTGTCCAGAGCGTCCAGCCGAGGAGCAGCGCCGCGCCGGCCGTGAGCCCGCGCTTGTCGAAGACGAGCGCTACGGTCACCCAGACGAGCGGCACGATCGGTACGAGGAAGCGCGCCGGCGGGTTGAAGCCGCCGCGCCACATGTGCCACGTCGCGGCTGTCGCGAGCACCGCTGCGATCGCGACACCCACGGCCAGCGCGACGGCGCGATCACGGCGATACAGGTAGACGATCCCGACGAGCGACAGCGTCAGGACGGGTGCGTAAACGAGCAGGCCGAACTCCTGATCGAGCAGGAGGCCCGGCAGGCCCTCCGGCAGCGTCGCGAGCGCGAACTCCGGCCGCCGCCCGTAGACCCGGCGCGGGTCCCAGAAGCCATAGAGCGCGAAGTGATAGAAGAGGAGGCCCGCGGCCGATAGGGTGCACGGCACGAGGACGCCGACGAGCGTGCGCACGCGAGGATGCCGCCAGAGCGCGTGGGCGATCACGACCGTGGCGAGCGGTGCGTAGCGAACGTTGAGCCAGCTCATCGCGGCGGCGGCGGCGCCGATCACCACGGCATCGCGCGTATTGAGCGAGTCCTTGCGCGCCAGGCGCAGTCCGGCCGACAGGCCGAGTGCCGCGGGCACCTCCGTGAAGACGAGGCCCGCGTAGTAGACGAGCGGCGGCGAGACCGCGGCGAGCCACCCCGCGGCCTCGGCGAGCGCGGGACGCCCGCTGAGCTCGCGCACCCACTCGCGCACCTCGCGCGCGACGAGGGCCGTGAGCAGGGCCATGAACACGGTCACCCCGGCGTAGCCCGCGAGGGCCCACGCCGGCAGGACGAGCACCGAGAGGCCGACCGCGTGCAGCGAGTAGATCTCGCCGCCCTTTCCACGCACGCGGAAGTGCGGCTCGAGAGGCCCGTCGTGGAAGCTGGCGTAGCGCCCCGCCGCGTAGTCGTCGCCGAGCGCCAGGTCGCCGTCGCGGAGCAGGCTGTCGGCGACCATCAGGTAGTGCGGCTCGTCTCCTTCGGGGCCGACCTCGGCGTGGCTGCGAATCGCCGCCGCGACGAGCACGCCGAAGACGAGGGGCAGGAACAGCGGACCGGCGAGCCGCGGCCGGACCGTCGTCGCGACGAGGGCAGCCCCCGCCAGGCCGAGCGCGAAGAGCGGGGGTCCGGAGAGCGCGTGGACGCCGGCCAGCGGAAGCCCTCCCACCAGCAGCACGAGCGGGGCGATGAGGCCTATCGCTGCCGAAAACGAGGTCGCCCCGCGAAGCCGCCACGACAGGACGACCGCGACGACGATCCCGCCCAGGAGCGCAAGCCTCGGGACACCGAGCCAGGCGCCGCGCCCGTCTGCCGCGGCCCCCCCGGCAGCGAGGACAGCCGCGAGTGCGATCGCGGCTGCGCCGAGCCAGGTGGCTGAAGACTGGGACTGGGGCACCTTGGAGAACCGGGGCTATTCTGCCCTCGTCCGGTGTCATTCCGCGGCGGCCAGGGGACACTGCGCCCATCCGTGGCTCGTCACGCCAAGACTTCGGGGCGACGCCAACGGGCATAGAGCTTGCTCTGGCTCGTGTCCGAGCGCACGATCAAGCTGTGTCAGGAAGGGGGACGTCCATGCGCCCGAGGCTGCGAAACACGCTCGGCTCGTTGATCGTGCTGGGTCTAGCGAGTGGACCGGTCGCCGGCGACGAGGTCTTCCTCAAGGGCGGTGGCCGCGTGAGTGGGCGCGTCGTCGAGCGGACCGCGACGCGCCTGTCGATCGAGACCGGCCCCGGCCGCGTCACGCTGTCCATGTCCCGCGTCGAGCGGATCGTGGAAAGCCGCTCGGCGGTCGAGACGTTCGCGGAGCGGGCCGACGCGCTCGCCGCCGGCGACGCCCACGGCTGGGCCGAGCTCGCCCGCTGGGCCGAGGAACGCGACCTGCTCACGCAGGCGCGGCTCGCGTGGCAGCGGGTGCTCGCTCAAGACCCCCGGAATCCCGAGGCGAACGCCGGCGTCGGCCGCGTCGCACTCGACGGCGTCTGGATGAGCCCCGACGACGCCTATCGCGCGCAAGGCTACGTGTCGTTCGAGGGCCGCTGGCTGACACCCCCGGAGCACGAAGCCGCCGTGCGCGAGCGCGAGGCCGAAGAAGCGTCGGCTCGGCAGGCTCGCGAAGACAACGCGCGGCTCCGCGAGGCGGAAGCCCTTGCGCGCGAGGCCGAGGCGCGAGCCCGCGAGGCCGAGACGATCGCGGACGAGGCCGCCTACGGTGGCGGGATCCCGCTCGGCTACGTGTGGGGCGCGGGTCCGGTCCTCCTCCCCACGCACGACGGCCGTCACGACGGTCGTCACGACGGCCGGCCCAGGCGCCCGCGCGACCGTTCCGATTCGGATTTCCAGCCCGGACCCCGCCCGACTCCGAGGCCGGCCCAGAACCCGGCGCCGCCCCCGCCCGACGCAAAGCCGCGCCGGCAGCATGCGGGGGTCGCAGTGCCTCCCGCCAGGCCCCCCGCCAAGCGTTGACTTTCGCCTGATTTTCGCCTACGCTCCGGATCGAGGAGCGCCATGTACCTGACGCGCCGTCAAAAAGAGATCCTGGATTTTCTCGACAAGCACATCACCCGCAAGGGCTACGCGCCCACGATCGAGGAGATCGGCGAGCACTTCGGGCTGAGCTCGCTCGCGACGGTCCACAAGCACCTGAGCAACCTCCAGAGCAAGGGCCTCGTGAAGCGCGACTGGAACCGCAGCCGCGCGCTCGAGCTCGTGCCCACCCAGGTGGCGGTGAAGGCGGTCGAGCTGCCGCTGCTCGGGCGCGTCGCCGCCGGCTCGCCGATCGAAGCGATCACCGCGAGCGAGACGATCTTCGTCCCCGAGGACATGGTCGGCCGCCGCGACACCTACGTCCTGCAGGTGAAGGGCGACTCGATGATCGACGAGCAGATCCGCGATGGCGACTTCGTGATCGTCGAGAACCGCAAGAGCGCGCGCGACGGCGAGATGGTGATCGCACTCGTCGACGGCGAGAACGCGACGCTCAAGAAGCTCTACCGCGAGGGGGGCGGCATGGTGCGCCTGCAGCCCGCCAACGCCCGGCTCAAGCCGCTCGTCCTCGACCAGGACCGGCTCAGCATCCAGGGCGTCGTGATCGGTGTGCTGCGGAAGTACTGAGCGGCGGCCTGCTATACACTCGGCCGGGAGACCGATCCATGGCCGAGGACAAGGTTCAAGTCAATTTCACCGTCGTTCCGGACGAGGACGCCTCGGTCCCGCGCATCTACAGCAACTTCTGCGCGATCCAGAACTCTCCGTTCGACTTCACGCTCACCTTCTGCGAGATGCTGCCGCTCGGCGAGAAGCAGCTGCGCGAGGCCCAGTCGACCCGCTCCGTGAAGGCTCCCGTCCGAGCGCGCCTGGTGGTCCCCGTCCAGATGGTTCCGGGCCTCATCGCCGCCCTCCAGGACAACTTCCGCCTTTACCAGGAGTCGTTCGGCCCCACCAAGGGTCAGGTCAACTAGGGACCGGACCTGCCGGGGCCGGGCCCGGTCCTAGACTGGGCTCGTGAGGCAGCGCCGCCGCTTCGTCCTGCACGTCGACCTCGACCCGTTCTTCGTCTCGGTCGAGCGCAGCCTGGACCCTGCCTTGCGCGGACGCCCGGTGGTGATCGGCGGCGACGGCGGCAGCCACGGCTTCGTGGCGGCCGCGAGCGAGGAGGCCCGTACCGCCGGCGTCCGGGTCGGCCTGCCGCTGGCGCAGGCGCAGCGGCTCGTCCCGCAGGCCGCCTTCCGTCGCGGCGATCTCGACACCTACGGGCGCATCAGCGAGGAAGTGACGGCGGTGCTCCTCGCCGCGAGCCGCCGCGTCGAGCGGCCCTCGGCTGACGAGGCCTTCCTGGACCTGAGCCCCGAGCCGCCGCATCCGGGGCCTCACGGCGCCAGCCGCGGCGTGCCGCCGGTCCGAGCCGCCGAGACGATCCGCGACGAGCTGCAGCGCCGGCTCGGCCTCGACGCGTCTCTCGGCCTGGCTTCGTCGCGCCTCGCGGCCCGCATTGCGTCCGGCTGGGCCAAGCCGCGAGGGCTGCTCGTGGTGCTCCCGGGCTACGAGCGCTCGTTCGTGGGTCCCAAGCCGATCGCGCTCCTGGGCCTGGCGCCGCACGTCGAAGCGGCGCTCGAGCGAGCCGGCTTCACGACGCTCGGCCAGCTCGCCGAGGCCGAGGCGGACGCGCTCACCGCGGCGATCGGCCCGGCTGCCTCGGGCGTGCAGGCCGCGGCGCGCGGCGAGGACGAGCCCGAGATCGCGCTCGCGGCTCCGCCCGCGTTCCTGCAGGAAGAAGCGACCGTCCGCGACCGCGCCAGCGACCCGCTCGCCCTCGTGGAGATCGTCGAATCGCTCGCTCGCCGCGCCGCGCGCCGGCTCAAGCCGTTCCGGCTCGGGGCGAGCGCCATCACCGTCGAGGCGCGCCGCAGCGGCGACAGCGCGAAGCGCGCCGCCAGCCTGAGCGCACCTACCGACGACGCCGACGTCGTGGCCGAGAGCGTCCGTACGCTCGCGCTGCCGCTCGTCGAGCCGGCCGACGCCGTTCGCGGCCTGCTGGTTCGGCTGGGGCGACTGGGGCCCGTGGGCTTGCAGGTGCCGCTCTTCCCCGCGAGTCCGGCCTTTCGCCGCGCGCTATAGAATCGCCGCGTGCGCCGCAGTAAGAAGCCGCGGCCCGACGCCGCGTTCGCAGCCCGAATCCTCGACGTCCTCGAAGCGACCCACCCGGAGGCGCGCTGCGCGCTCCACTACAGGAGCGCCTTCGAGCTCGCGGTGGCGACGATCCTCTCGGCCCAGTGCACGGACGAGCGCGTCAACCTGGTGACGCCCCGGCTCTTCGCGCGCTATCCGGACGCCGTGGCCCTGGCGAGCGCCGACACGGCCGAGCTCGAGGACGTCGTCCGCTCCACCGGCTTCTTTCGCGCCAAGGCGCGCAGTCTGATCGGCTTCGCCAAGGGCCTCGTCGACCGCCACGGCGGCGCCGTCCCGAAGACGATGGCCGAGCTCGTGCCGCTGCCGGGCATCGGACGCAAGACGGCAAACGTCGTGCTCGGCCACGCCTTCGACGTGAACGAGGGCGTCGCTGTCGACACGCACGTGCTGCGCGTCGGCAACCGCCTGGGACTGGTCGAGGGCGACGAGCCACTGAAGGTCGAGGCCCAGCTCATGGCGCTCGTGCCGCGCGGGCGCTGGACGCGCACCACCGACCTCCTGATCTTCCACGGCCGCAAAGTGTGCGACGCGCGGCGGCCGGCCTGCGGCGTGTGTCCGCTCTTCGCCGACTGCCGCTGGGAGAGCCGACAGGCCTGGGCGCTCGGACGTCCTCCCGTGGTGCGGCCGGACGCGCGGCCCAGCGCGAGCCGACGGCGGGACGCGCGTCGCCCGGATCGAGCGCGGGCGACCCGGGCCCCCGTCCGCGCCGCGCGCGCGCGACAGCGAGCCAAGCGAGGTACGAAGTGAGCACGCACCCGGTTGCCGCCGCGCTCCAGATGACGTCGACAGCCGAGGTGGAGCGCAATCTCGCGACCGCCGAAGCGCTCGTCGAACGGGCGGCCGCGCGCGGCGCGACGTTCATCGGCCTCCCCGAGAACTTCGCCTTCCTCCGCTCCGAGGGACAGCCCGTGCCCGAGCCGCAGGCGCTCGACGGGCCGTGGGTCGCGCGCATGGCCGCGCTCGCGCGCCGGCTGAAGGTGACCCTGCTGCTGGGGAGCCTGCCCGAGCGCGTTCCCGGCGACGTGCGGGTGCGGAACACGGCCGTGCTGCTCGGCCCGGACGGCGCAACGCTCGCGGTCTACAGCAAGATCCACCTCTTCGACATCGACCTGCCCGGCATGGAGCACCTCAAGGAGTCGAAGGCCGTGGCCCCGGGCGAAAAGCTGGTGGTCGCCGACACCGCGATCGGCCCGGTCGGGCTCACGATCTGCTACGACCTGCGCTTCCCAGAGCTGTATCGCGAGCTTGGCCGGCGCGGCGCACGCGTGCTGTGCGTGCCGTCGGCTTTCACCGAGCGCACCGGCAAGGTCCACTGGGAGACGCTGCTGCGCGCCCGTGCCATCGAGAACCTGGCCTACGTGTTCGCGCCTGCCCAGGTGGGCCACCACGGCGGCGGGCGCGCCTCCCACGGCCAGGCCATGATCGTCGACCCCTGGGGCAGCGTCGTGGCGCAGGTGGCCGACGGCGAGGGGATGGCGCTCGCCGAGCTCGACTTCGAGCGGCTCGAAAGGCTCCGGCGGGAGCTTCCGGCCCTCTCCCACGTACGGCTGCCCCTGCCGTCGGGATGAGTAGGACGCTCGGGGTTGAAACGCGGGGCCGCTCCGCTGGCCCCGCGTTTCTTCAACTCGCTAGCGCTCGTAGTTGACAGAAGGGCCGAAATGGCCTAAAAATCTGAGGTTTGCGTTCCTCGCGCCGAAAGGCGCCGTGGGGGCGCGAGTCGCAACAACATCAGGACGGACCGAACACAACACGCGGACGAACTGAAGCGGAAGTCAGAGGTAAGAGAGCCCGTGCCGACATACATTCCCAAGGTGGACGCCATCGAGCGCCGCTGGTTCGTGATCGACGCGAGCGGCAAGGTGCTCGGCAAGGTGGCCAGCACCGCGGCGAGCATCCTGACCGGCAAGCGCAAGCCGATCTACACCCCGTTCCTCGACACCGGCGACCACGTCGTCGTGATCAATGCCGACGCCGTCGTCCTCACCGGCCGCAAGGAGACCGACAAGGTCTACAGGACCCACTCCGGCTACCTGGGCGGGCTCAAGAGCCGCGCGGCCAAGGACGTGCGCCAGGAGCGGCCGATCCGCATCGTGGAAGAGGCGATTCGCGGGATGCTGCCGAAGACCAAGCTCGGGCGCGCGATGTTCCTGAAGCTCAAGGTCTACCCCGGCGCCTCGCACCCGCACCAGGCGCAGAAGCCCCAGCCGCTCAACCCGTAGGAGCAGAGAAGACGTGAGCACCACCCCACTCGATTTTTACAGCACCGGGAAGCGCAAGACGTCGATCGCCCGCGTGCACCTGCGCCCGGGCACTGGCGATTTCCAGCTCAACGCGCGCGGGCTCGACGAGTTCTTCGGCGGCATCGAGGCCCTGAAGCAGATCGTCAAGCAGCCGTTCTCGGTCACCGAGACGAACGACAAGTTCGACGTCCTGGCGAGTGTCCACGGCGGCGGCGTGTCGTCCCAGGCCGGCGCGATCCGCCACGGCATCTCGAAGGCGCTTTGCGTGTGGAACGCCGAGATGCGCGCCCGGCTCAAGAAGGCCGGCTTCCTGACGCGCGACGCGCGCATCAAGGAGCGCAAGAAGTACGGGCAGAAGGGCGCCCGTCGCCGGTTCCAGTTCAGCAAGCGTTAGACCGAGGAAATACGAGCCCCGCCCTGCGGGGCCGGAAAGCCCGGGCAGACCCGGGCTGTTCAAGGAGGCCGTAGTTGTCCGAGACCGCCGCCGTCCCCGCTGCCGTCCCCACCGCCGCCCCCGAGGCGCCTTCCGTCACCACGAGCGTTTCGATCAAGGACCTGCTCGAGGCCGGCGTCCACTTCGGCCATCAGACTCGCCGCTGGAACCCGAAGATGAAGCAGTACATCTTCGGCGAGCGCAACGGCATCTACATCATCGACCTGCAGAAGACGCACAAGCTGCTGCAGGAGGCGCTGCAGTTCGTGCAGGACCTCGCCGCGCAGGGCAGGAACGTGCTGTTCATCGGCACCAAGCGCCAGGCGCAGGAAGCGATCGCCGAGGAGGCCAAGCGCTGCGGGATGCCGTTCGTGACCGAGCGCTGGCTGGGCGGGCTGCTCACGAACTTCCTGACCGTGCGCCGCAGCCTCGAGCGGCTGCGCGAGCTCGAGATGACGCTCACCGGGCCGCAGGAGACGCAGCGCGAGCGGCTCACCAAGAAAGAGCTCGCGGGCCTCGACAAGGAGCGCCAGCGGCTCGAGAAGAACCTCTCCGGCATCAAGGGCATGAAGACGGTGCCCGACGCGGTCTTCGTGATCGACACGCGCCGCGAGGCGATCGCCGTGGCCGAAGCGCGCAAGCTCAAGGTCCCGGTGATCGGGATCCTGGACACCAACTCCGACCCCGACGAG
>DATBSL010000283.1:0-5683 GCA_036559805.1 Vicinamibacteria bacterium | reverse complement strand
CGACGGCGTGGCCACGCGCGCGCTCGAGCGCCGCCTCGAGCGTCAGAGCGCCGTCCTGAGCGGCGGCGATCGGCGCTCCGAACCACGACGCCACGGCACAGAACACAACGACATGAAACGACCCCTGCACGCGATTCATGGACCCCTCGCTGGATGTACGTCCCCCGGCAAGATGGCGCGAGGGCGTACGGAGCGACGCTCCGGCGACTAGAGAACGCTGGGGAGCGAGAGCTTCGGGACGTGCAGGATGTCGCGGGGGTCAGGCGACGACGGAGCGATCCCGGAGAGACCCGGCGGCGATTCGCGCCGCGGCGGGTCGGGCTCGACGATCACCGATCCCGGCGGGTCGATGCGCGAGTGGACGCAACACGAGCAACACGACTCGAGCGCGCAGCTCCCGTCGGAGCCGTCGCTCGTGCAGTCCTCGTCGCACCACTCCATGCTGGCGCCGATCACCCCCGCCGGAACGAGCAGGACGAGCGCCACCGCGAGCATCGGCATGAGCCGCCGCATGGGGCTAGTGTAGCCGAGCACTAGCCATCGTGGGGCGGCGTCAGGCTAGCGTTCGCAGCAGGCCGGCCGCTCGATCCGATCCGCCGGAGGTGGGGCGATGAGCTCGGCGGCCTGCTGCATCAGCAGCCGTCGCTCGGCCGCGTTTTCGGCCACCGAGGAGGCCCTCAGGTAAGAAGCGGCTTGCTGGCGGTTGCGCGCCTGCCACGCCGGCTCCGTGTCCGTCTCGTTGAACCTGGCAATGCGACCCATATGGCTTCCGCCTCCTCGGTTCGCGCCCTCGAAGAGATAGACGCTTGGCGGCGCCCAAAGGTTGGCTGGGTGCGCGGGAGTCTAGGCCTTGCGCTCGACCAGGTCCCAGAGGTTTCCGTAGAGGTCGCGGAACACCGCCACGGTGCCGTAGGGCTGCTCGGCGGGTTCGCGTACGAAGACGACACCTCTGGCCCTGTAGGCGTTGTAGTCCCGCCAGAAGTCGTCCGTGTTCAAGAAGAGGAACACCCGGCCGCCGGTCTGGTTGCCGATCCGGCTCGACTGCTCCTCGCCGACGGCGCGGGCCAGCAGCAGCCGCGATTCGGAAGCTCCCTGTGGCGCGACGACCACCCAGCGCTTCTGCTGCTCGGGGACCTCGCGGTCCTCGACCAGCGTGAAACCGAGCGTGCCCACGTAGAAGGCGATCGCCTCGTCGTAGTCCCGCACCACGAGCGCCGTGAGGCCGAGCGACTGCTTCATCGCCACTCGCTCAACGAAAGACGGGCCGGGCGATGAACGGAGGCGCTGGCAAACGCCGACCCGCGTAGGCGCGCACCTCGCCGAAGCGGCGGCCGGCTTCCCAGTCGTCGCGCGCCGCCGTGATCTCCTCGGTGGTGCGGGCGACGAAGTTCCACCACATCAGGATCGTCTCGCCAAAGGGCGCGCCGCCGATGAGCAGCACGCGCGCGGGCTCGCCGTCCGAGCCGAGCCGGAGCTCGCGGCGGCCGCAGCCCAGGTAGTAGAGCGTGTCGACGGCGAGCGGGTGGTCCTCGAGCCGGCACGCGCCCGCGAGCGGCACGAGCGCGTGCTCGAAGTCGGGGTCGATCGGGAGGACGGGTGAGCGTCCCGGCGCGAGTGCTATGTCGGCTCCGACGATCGGCGAGAAGGCGCGGGCGGGGGAGCGCACGCCGGCGAGCTCGCCGACGATCACGGTCGCACGACCGCCGTCGAGCTCGACCGATGGCAGCGCGCGGTGCGACTCGAACGACGCTGCGCCGCCGCGGCTGGCATCGGGCAGCGCCACCCAGAGCTGCACGCCCCGCAGGCGGCCGGCGTTCACTGCAGGCGTCTCCTCGGCGTGCGTGATGCCGTGTCCCGCCGTCATCAGGTTGAGGACACCGGGCGCCGCCGTGGCCTCGAGCCCCAGGCTGTCGTGGTGAGCGACCTCGCCCTCGAGCAGCCACGAGACGGTCTGCAGGCCGATGTGCGGGTGGGGTGCCACGTCCATCGGCTTGCCGGCGGCGAAGCTCAGCGGACCGTAGGCGTCGAGGAAGCACCACGGGCCCACGAGCCGACGCTGGCTGCGCGGCAGCAGCCGCCGGATCGCGAGGCCGCCGAGGTCGGTGAGCCGTCCGGGCAGCTCCTGGAGCGTCGGCTTCTCGGGCTCGCTCGCGCACGGCTCGGCGAGCGTCGTCGGGGCGAGGTTGCTCACAGCTCGATCATCCTACGCCGGGGCGCCGGAGCGACGCGACCGCGCGCGCGAAGTGGCGGCGCTGCGGCTCCGAGGCGGGGCAGGCGAGCGCCCGCTCGAACGAAAGCGCGGCGTCGTCTCGACGGCCGGCCTGCCGCAGCAGCTCGCCGAGGACGGCGTGGTAGGGCGCGTAGCCGCGGAGCGCAGAGTCCGTGCCGAGCGGCTCGAGCGCCGCGAGGCCGGCCGCGGGGCCGTGGACGCGCGCGACGGCCACGCTGCGATTGAGCCGCACCACGGGCGTCGGCCACAGCCCCTCGAGCTCGTCGTACAAATCCAGGATCTGCCGCCAGTTGGTCTCGGCCTCGCTCGGCGCCGCCGCGTGGAGAGCGGCAATGCCGGCCTCGAGGTGGAAGCGGCTCACCTCGCGGCCCGCGGCCGAGCGGTCGAGGTGCTCGTAGCCTCGCGCCAGGAGCCGCGGCTCCCAACGCGCGCGGTCCTGGGCGGCGAGCAGCACCAGCTCGCCAAGCCTGTCGATGCGCGTGGGCAGCCGCGCGGCCTGGAGGTGCATGAGCGCGAGCAGAGCGTGAACGCTGGGGAGCGACGCCCGCGCCGTCCCGGTCCGGGCGAGGCTTTGCAGCAGGAGCGTCGCGAGGCGCAGCGCGTCCGCGACGAGCTGCGAGCGCACGAGCTCTTTCCCCTCGCTCGCGTGGTGCCCCTGCGCGAACACGAGGTACAGCACGTCCAGGACGCTCGCCACCCGCTCGCCGAGCTGGGCCGGCGCGAGCCGCGTTCTCGGAGCGAGCGCCATGAGCGCCTTGCGGGCGCGCACGATGCGCTGCGCCGCGGTCGCCTCGGGCACGAGCAGCGCCTGCGCCACCTCGCGTGTCGAGAGGCCCATGAGCGTGCGCAGCGTGAACGCCACCTGTGCCTCGCGGCCGAGCGCCGGATGCGCCGCGAGCAGCAGGACTGCGACCTCGTCGTCGAGGTCGGGCCGCAGCGGCTCGATCTGGTAGAAGGCGTCGGATCGCGCCCGCAGCAGCGGCGCCTTGCGCGCGGCCGTCGCCGAGCGCCGCAGGCGGTCGAGCGCCTTCCGATGCGCGGCGGCGAGCAGCCAGGCGCGCGGGTCGCGCGGCGTCCCGGCCACCGGCCAGGTGGTGGCGGCCGCCAGGAACGCGTCGGCGACGGCTTCCTCGGCGAGGTCAAAGTGCCGGGGCCCGAGCCGGCGCAGCAGCCACGCCTCGAGGCGGCCCGATTCGTGCCGGAACACGAGGTCGAGCGCGCGCGAGGCCGCGCTCACTGCTTCTGGAGCGAGGCCCGGCCGAACTCCTGGAAGGCGCCCTGTCGTTTGACGCTGTCGACGACCTCGAGCGCGCCCGGCCCCGTCAGGCGGTAGACCGTCGTTCCCTGCTCGGTCTCGGGCGTTCCCCATTCTGCCCGCAGCGTATCGCCGTCGAGCGATGCCGTCACCGGGTAGACGTGGCCGAAGCTGTCGTACCAGGTCGCGGCGAAGCCGGCGCCGGCGGCGCGATACACGGCGAGGCCCTCGAACAGCATCGTCCCGCCGGGTGTCTCGACCCGGTTCTGGTGCTGGATGCGCAGGAAGCGGTTGCCGAGCGCGCGCTCGAAGCGCAGCTCGAGCCGTGCCTTCGATCCCTGGAGCGTGCCCGCGCCGGTCCAGGCTCCCACGAAGCGATCGAGCGGGGCGAGCGGGTCGACCTTGGCGGCGGCGGACGGTGCCTGGGCCTGGAGCCCCGTGGGCGCCAGGCAGGCGAACGCGACGGCCACGATCGCGGCGCGCCGCGTCACGTGCGCTCTACCGCGCGGATCTCGAGGCTCCCGAACTCGAGGTGCGGGCACGTCTTCGCGATCTTCACCGCGGCGTCGTAGCTCCTCGCCTCGACCACGAAGAAGCCGCCCATCACCTCCTTGGCCTCGGCGAACGGGCCGTCGGCGATCCGCATCGCGCCTGCCTGCCCGCGCAGCACGCGGCCCTCGCCGTCGCGGAGCTTCTGCCCGCCCTTGACCGAGCGGGAGTTCTTGCGGCGCCACTTCGTATAGCGCTCGACGATCGCCTGGAAGTCGGACGGCGACAGGCCGGCGAAGACCTTGGGATTCTCACGGAGCAGCAGGTAGTAGCGGGCCATCGGGCGCCTCCTCTTGTTCGGCTCTACTCCAAGGACGGGCGAGCGGGTCGAAAATCGACAGCTACAGGAAGGCCTACAGGAAGGCCTTCAGGAAGGCGAGGGCTTCCCTGCGTCCTTCCGGGGTTTCCTGGTGGCCCACGTCGTAGCGGAGGAGCTTCCAGCGTTCGGGGTGGCCGGCCTCGGCGTAGACCCGGGTGAGCTCTCGGTCGACGACGTCGAGCCCTTCCACTGGAGCCAGCTTGTCCTGCAGGCCGGCGAGCGCCAGGTGCGCCCGCGGCGCGACGAGCGCGTTGACGTCGGCGGCGGTGAAGTGCTTGAGCAGGCCCGGCACGTAATAGTAGATGCCGTGGCCGGAGAGCCCCTTCTTCGCGAGCAGGGTGTGGTACTCGGTCAGGCAGCAGATGTCGACCGCCGTCCTCACCCGCTCGTCGAGCGCGGCCACCCACTGGGCCATCGTGCTGCCCATCGACATGCCGAGCGTCCCGAGCCGGGAGGGATCGACGTCGGGCCGCTCCGCGAGCCAGTCGAGGGCGCGCAGGCTGTCGTAGACCATCATTCCCCACAGCACGCGCCCCTGCCAGAGCATCGCCTTGAAGGTGTCGAGCTCGCTCGTGTGGCTGCGCTCGCCGAAGATCCAGTGGTCGATGCAGAGGGCGACGTAGCCTTGTGCCGTCAGGGCCCTGGCGTAGGGCTCGGGCTGCAGGTAGCTGCGACCCTCGAGGAACTCCTTCTTTCCGATCTGGTAGCCGCCGCCGTGCGAGTGGTTGAAGAGCACGGCGGGCGCGCGGCCCGCGAGCGTCGTCGGCCGCGCCAGATAGGCGGGAGCGGTCTCGAGCCCGTTCAGGTCGAGCTCCCACGTCTCGAGCACGTAGCCGTCGCCCGCGCGCTCCTCGCGCTTGCGCGCGGAGATCCTGCGCTGGCGGTCGGGCAGGTCGCCCAGCAGGGAGTAGAGCTCGGCTCTCCGGCCCGCCGCGTCCCGAGACGAGCGGCCCAGCACGGGGGGCACGGGCAGCTCGGCCGCGCTCGCGGCCGGCCAGAGCGCGCCCGCCACCGACGCTTGAAGGAAGTCCCGTCTCTCGAGTTCGCGCATGGGCGCTACGATACTCTTGCGTTGAAGCGAATAAAAAGCGAAACTGGATCTCATGATCCGGCCGGGCATTGCCGCGCCCAACCTGGCGCCCCGGATGGGCCGGGACGTGGTGCGCGAGCGCAGCGGAGTCGAGTACCGCGAGCTGCGGGCGCGCTCGCTCGTGAACCGCTGCGACTCGCCCCGCGTGCCGTTCGAGTGGACGGTCAACCCCTACCGCGGCTGCGCGATGGGCTGCCGCTACTGCTACGCGACCTACACGCACGAGTACCTGGGGCTCGA
>DATBSL010000282.1:0-12268 GCA_036559805.1 Vicinamibacteria bacterium | reverse complement strand
CCCGGCCGCACCTCGCCGTCGCCGCCGTCGATGACGAAGCGGTCGTTTGCGTGGAGCGCCTGGCCGCCCCCGAGCGCCAGCCCGCGCACGAAGACGGCCGTGTACGCCTCGTCGACCCAGTACTTGTGGAGCAGAGCGCGGTAGGCGCCGGGAAACGACGCGGCCAGCCGGTCCGCGCCCGGGGAGCTTCCGCGGTAGAAGCGCCACGCGACGACGATCCCCACGGCCGCGAGCAGCAGGCTCACGCCCATCACGCCGAGCTCCAGGCCGTGCCCCTCGGCCGGAGCCGCGAACACCTCGGCGAGCGCGCCGCGGGCGGGGGCAAAGGCCGGCTCCAGGAAATGTTCGATGCGGTTCAGCGCGCCGATCCAGTGCCCGATCACCGGCGGGATGCCCAGCAGGCCCGCGGCCAGCGAGCCGAAGGCGAGCAGCTGCAGCGGCACGACCATCGAGGGCGGCGACTCGTGCAGGTGCTGGGCCTTCAGCAGGCTGCCGCGGAAGCTGCTCCCGAACGTCATCCAGTAGAGCCGGAACATGTAGAAGGCCGTGAGCATGGCCGCGGCGACGCCCGCCGCCCACACGTAGCGGCCGTAGCCGCCCACGCGGAAGGCCGACCACAGGATCTCGTCCTTCGAGAAGAAGCCGGCAAACGGCGGGACGCCGGCGATCGCGACGCAGCCCACGAGCATCGCGAGATGCGTCCGCGGCATGCGCGCGCGCAGGCCGCCCATCTGGCGCATGTCCTGCTCGCCCCCGAGCGCGTGGATCACCGAGCCCGCGCCGAGGAAGAGCAGCGCCTTGAAGAAGGCGTGCGTGAAGAGGTGGAACACGCCGGCGCCGAAGGCACCGACGCCGCAGGCGAGGAACATGTAGCCGAGCTGGCTCACGGTCGAGTAGGCGAGCACGCGTTTGATGTCGTTCTGGACGAGCGCGATCGAGGCCGCGAAGAGGGCGGTGACGGCGCCCACGATGGCGACCGTGGCCATCGCCTTAGGCGCGTGAGCGAAGAGCGGCGCGGAGCGGGCGACCATGTAGACGCCGGCCGTCACCATCGTCGCGGCGTGGATCAGCGCGGAGACCGGCGTGGGCCCCTCCATCGCGTCGGGCAGCCAGACGAAGAGCGGGATCTGCGCGCTCTTGCCGACGGCGCCCGCGAAGAGCAGGAGCGACGCGAGCGCGAGCGGCCCGCTCCAGCTCCAGTCGACCGCCATCCCGGCGACGGCCGCCGTCACGGCGCGGAAGTCGAGCGTCCCGAACGTGACGAACACCAGGAAGACACCGAGCAGGAAGCAGGCGTCTCCGATGCGGTTGACGATGAAGGCCTTCTTGCCGGCGTCGGCCGCGCTCTGCTTCTCGAACCAGAACCCGATCAGCAGGTAGGAGCACAGGCCCACGCCCTCCCAGCCGACGAACAGCACCGCGTAGTTCGCCGCCAGGACCAGCGTCAGCATCGCGAACATGAACAGGTTCAGGTACGCCATGAAGCGCGGGTAGCCGGGGTCGTGGCCCATGTAGCCGATCGAGTAGACGTGGATCAGGAAGCCGACGAACGTCACGACGAGCGCCATCAGCGACGACAGCGGGTCCAGCAGGTAGGCCCACTCGACGCTGAATGCAGCCACGCCGGGCGGCGCCGCGGTCTCGACCGCCCCGCCAGGCAGCCAGGTGAAGAGCGTTTCGACGATCGCGCCGCCCTCCGCCGCGTGCGCCCGAAGCGCGGCCTGCACCGAAAGCACGAAGGAGGCGAGCACGCTCCCGGCCGCAACCAGCCCCACGAGCGGATGCGGACCGTGCGGCGCCCCTTCTCCGGAGTGGCCGCCCGTCTTCGTCCCGAGCAGGCGGACACCGACCGTGAAGTTGAACAGGAAGCCGAAAAGCGGCAGCAGCGGGATCAGGAACAGGTAGGAACGCATCTCACCAGAAGGCGCCCGAAGCCGCGCGGATCATACGTCATCTCGGCGGGTGCCCGGTGCGGCCTTCGAGGAGGTCGACCGCATGAGGCAAAAGCACCAGGAGCGCCTGAAGGCCGCTCCGCATACCCTTCGGGGAGCCGGGCAGGTTCACGACCAGGCAGCCCGCCACGAGACCCGCGCGGCCGCGCGAGAGCGAAGCCAGCGGCGTCTCCGCGACGCCGCGCGCCCGCAGGTGCTCCGCGATGCCCGGCGCCTCGCGCTCGATCACGTCGAGGGTCGCCTCGGGCGTCACGTCGCGCGCGGCGAGACCCGTGCCCCCCGTCGTCACGACGAGCCGCGCCGAGGCGGCGGCCTGGCGGATCGCGGCGCCGATCCGGTCGCGCTCGTCGGGCACGACGATCGGCGCGTCGACCTCGAAGCCGGCTTCGCGCAGCAGGCTCGCCGCGTCGGCTCCCGACACGTCCTGGCGCTCCCCGCGGGAGCAGGCGTCGCTGACCGTGATCACCGTGGCGCGCGGCATGCCGGGTTTGCGCTCCCCCGCAGCGGATCCTATAGTGGACTGGAGCATACAGGGAGTCCGCTCGCGGAAGCGCCACACCACTCGAGGAGACGGAGGGCGATGTCGTCGCTGCTAGTTCCGGTCCTGCTGCTCGGCCAGGCCGCCGCGGCCGGCACCGAGATCCGCGCCCTGACCGTGACGCTCCTCGACGCCAAGGGCCAGGAAGTGAGCGACGTCTCGGTGGCCGACGTCGCGCTCTCGGAGAACGGCGTCAACCGCGACGTCGCCTCTTTCGCGCGCGACTCCCGGCCGCTCACGATCGCGATCACGGTCGACACGAGCGCGGCCTTCTCCAGCGACTACCGCCTCAACGTCGTGGAGGCCGTCGTCGGACTGATCGCGCGGCTCCCGGAGGGAACGCGCTACGCGCTCTGGACGACCGGGGACCGCCCGACCAAGGTCGTCGACTACACCGAGGACCGCGGAGCGGCGGGCGCCGCGCTGCGCCGCGTGGCGCCGCAGGGAGGCAACTACACGCTGGACGCCCTCGCGGAGGCCACGGCCGACATGGTCAAGCTCGCACGCGAGGGCGACCGCACCGCGGTCGTTTCGGTGACGGGTCTCGGGCCCGAGTTCAGCTACCGCGACAAGCAGCGGGCCGCCGACGAGGCCGAGGGACGCGCGGAGCTCTTCCTGTCGGTCACGGTCGACGCGTCCCGCGGAGACTTCGACAGCCAAACCCGCCTCAGCTACGCGTTCGACCGCCTGGCGACCGCGAGCGGCGGAAGCGCCGACCAGGTGCTCTCCTACATGGCGCTCGACAAGGCGCTGCGGAAGCAGTCGGCGCACCTAGCCTCCGCGTTCCGGCTGCGCTACGCCACCGAGCCGGACCTGAAGAAGCGGAAGCTCGAGCTGCGCGTGGCGCGGCCCGACACGAAGGTCCTGATCCCGCAGCGGCAGGCGCGCGACGCGCCCAGCAAGGGGTAGGCGACTCCTTCCCGATGCCGCCGCGCCACGCCCTGGTCCTCGCCGTCGCTGCGGCGTTTGCTGCGCCGCAGCCGCTCGGGGCGCAAGCGCGCCCGCAGGCCCCGGTCTTCGGCACGGGGATCGAGATCATCAACCTCACGCTGTCGGTGACCGACGCGCGCAACAACTTCGTGACCGACCTCTTGCAGCGCGACTTCGCGGTGTTCGAGGACGGCATCCGGCAGGAGCTGAGCCTGTTCACGCACGAGGACCTGCCGATCTCGATGGTGCTGCTGATCGACACGTCGGCCTCCATGGAGGAGAAGCTCAAGAACGCGCAGGACGCCGCGGTGCGCTTCACGAAGACGCTGCGGCAGCAAGACCTCGCCCAGGTGGTGCAGTTCAACGAGCGCGCGACGCCGCTGCAGACGTTCACGAACGACCTGGCGCTGCTCGAGCGGGCGATCCGCGCGACGGAAGCGTCGGGGCCGACCGCGCTCCACAACGCGCTCTACGTGGCGCTCAAGGACCTGAGCCGCGACAAGAAGGCCGCCGAGCTGCGGCGGCGCGCGATCGTCATCCTCTCGGACGGCGAGGACACGGCGTCGCTCGTGACCGACGACCAGGTGCTCGACCTCGCGAAGAAGAGCGAGATCAACATCTACGTGATCAGCCTGCGACCCGCGCGCGCCCAGGACCGCCAGCGCCAGGCCTTCAGCCAGGCCGAGTACCTGTTCAACGCGCTCACGCGCGAGACCGGCGGGCGCGCCTACTTTCCGGCCTCGATCGGCGAGCTCGACTCGGTCTACGACCGGATCGCCGAAGAGCTGCGCACGCTCTACAACGTCGGCTACGTCTCGGCGAACCTGCGCCGCGACGGCAAGTGGCGCCGGATCGTGGTCCGGGTGCCCGAGCGCGACGGCGTGCAGATCCGCCACAAGCTCGGCTATTACGCTCCACCCGGCTAAGCAGGGGGTCTGGGGGGCGCCTTAGGAGCCCCCCAGGTTGTTGCCTCTCGCGGTTGTCCGTTTCTCTCCGTCAGAACCCGAAGTGCAGGCTCAGCCCGAAGCGCGGCCCCCCGTGGTAGACGGGCGGCGGCGGCGGCGGGTAGTACCCATACCCGTACCCGTAGGGCGGCGGCGCCGCGTAGTACGGGCGGGCGTAGGGGCGATAGGGCGCGGCGTAGGCATAGCCGTAAGGCGCCGTGTAGTAGCCCCCGTTTCCCCCGTAGCCCCCGTGGCCCCGGTAGCCTCCGTTGTAGTAGCCGGAGCGCCCATAGCCCTTCGAGTGATAGCCCTTGTGTCCGCAGCCGCGGCCGTGGCGGTGACCGGCCTCGGCCAGGGACGGCAGCGCGAGCGCGGCGGTGAGCGCGAGCGCGGGCACGATCGCCTTCAGTGCAGCTTTCATCGCGGTCCTCCGTGAACGTCTTGCAAGGCTACTGATAGCAAGCGGCGTTCCGTGGATGCAGATGCCGGCGGCTCAGCGACTTCCGTGAACGGGCCCCGTGGGCGGCGTCGCCTGGGGAGCGCAGCGCGTGTCGCTTTCGGGTGACGCCCGGGCTAGTCGACCCAGACGCGGACGCTCGCCTCGTCGTCCTCGATCTCCACGAGGCTCTGCCCGCCGTCGAGCGCGCGAAGGATCTCGCCGAGCGTCACGCCGCAACGGTCGCGCTTGCGGCAGCCGCTCGACGTGGGGATCGGCCAGTCGTCACCGAGCGAGCGCACCAGGCCGATCGGGAGGTTGATCGAGACGCGCGCGCGCTTGTTCGCCTTCTCGACCACGCGAACGCGGAACCAGAAGGCGTCGCTCTTGCCGCGGCGCTCGGGCCTCGACTCTTTGGTTTGCGCCGGGTCCTCGGGCAGGGGCCGCGGCGGCTGCGCGTTCGACGCGAGTACCGCGCGCTTCACCGCCTGCAGGTCGTCGTCGCCGCTGCCCGCCGCCGCGGGCGCGGCCAGTGCCATGCCCAAAAGGGAGATCGCCATGAGCCGCTTCACGTTTGCCTCCTACTCCAGCCAGACCTGGATCCGCTCGCCGTCCTTGCCCTCGACCGTCAGGATCTCGGCAGGCCCCGTCTTGCGCAGGGCCTCCCAGAAGCTGCGGGCGTCGTAGCCTTCCTTGCGCAGGTCCGCGATGGCCTCGTCGGGCAGTGCCTTGAACACGAGGTCGGCGAGCGCCACCGGCAGGTTGATCGCCACGTTGGGCTTCGACGCGCCCTTCTCGTAGATGCGCACCCTCACCCAGGTGGCCTGCCCGCGCGCCTGCCTCGGTGCCGGGGCCGGGGCGGGGACAGCAGCCGGGAGCGCGCTGCGGTCGAGCCTGAGCAGCAGCAGCTTCGCCCGCTCGACGAGGTCCTCGTCCTTCTCCTTCGCCAGGATCTCCTTCAGGACCGGGATCGCCGCCTTGCCGCCGCCGTCGGCCCCGAGCGAGCCCACCTGCAGGGCCGCGAAGTAGCGCACGGTCTTGCTGACGTCGTTGAGCGAATCGACAGCGATCTTCGAGTGCGCCGGCTTGCCCGCCTTGGCGAGCTTGACCGAGAGCGACACCCGGCTCGTCTTGGCCTCCTCCGCGAGCGTCCTGTCCGCGGGGCGCACGGCGAGATAGCGGCCGTACTCCTGAAGCGCCCGCTCGCTCTCGCCGAGGCTCTCGCTGCAGCGGGCGACCCAGTAGAGCGCCGGCTCCGTCTCCTTGCCGCCACCGCCCGAGGCGAGGATCCCCTGCCAGGCCGTTCGCGCCTCGTCGTACTGGCGGTCGAAGAAGAGCGCCTTCGCCTGCCGCAGCGCCTCGGGGTCCGGCTGCGCCAGGGCCGACCCGCAGAGAGCCGCGAGCCCGAGCGTGAGCGCGACGAGCCGCCGCCTCATCCCTCGAGCTCCCGCGACATCAGACGGATCCGCATCAGCAGCTGGCGCGCCTCGACGTCCTTCTGCACCACCTCGACGTCGCGGCGCTTCACGCACGAGGGCAGCTCCGCCACTTGCCGCAGCGCGAGCTCGACGTCGTCGAGGACGCTCTGCGCGCTCGCCACCGCCTCGCCGCCCGCGTCCACCACCAGCCGGCGCTTCTCGAGCAGCTCGCGGCTGCGCTCGGGCGCCGCGCCCACGTCGAGGCTGCCGTCGGCGCGGTCGCAGTCGACTCCGGTTGCGGCCACCGCGACCAGCACGTCGCCCGCCTCGTTCAGGTAGCGTGCCGCCTGCTCGCGCGCCACGTTGCGCTCGATCCGCGCGAGCGCGTCCTCCGACAGGAGCTGGCTCGCCTCCGCCTTCGGAATCGTGACGCGCGCGGCCTGGGGCGGCTGCGGGCGGAAGCGATCCAGCAGGCCGGGCGCGACGAGCGCCACGGCCACGAGCGCGGCCAGCGCCGGCAGCGCGACCAGGAAGCGTCGCGGCCGCGGCGACAAGGCGCCCAGACGGTCGACGTCGTGGAGCACGCGCGCCGCGAGCACCGACGCGGCGATCCCGGGCTCGGCCGTCCGCACGGGATCGCTCGCGAGGGTCGCCACGACCGCGCGCAGCTCCTCGTGCTCGGCGCGGCAGCGCGCGCACGTCTCGAGGTGAGCGCGCACCTCGGCCTCGTCGCGGCCGGAGACGAGGCCCGCGGCCAGCAGGCTGACGCGCCGGCGCAGGCGGCGGTGCGCGAAGATCACGCCCCACCCCCCGCGAGCGTCTCGCGCATGCGGTGCAGCGCCCGGTGCAGGCTGCTCTTCACCGTGCCCAGGCTGATCCCGAGCGTCGCCGCGATCTCCTCGAGGCTCAGCTCCTGGTAGTGGCGCAGCACCACCACCGCGCGCTGGCGCTCGGGCAGCGCGCGGAGGGCGCGCGCGACCGTGCCGCCCGTGTCGCGGTGCAGCAGGCCGCGGTCCGGCGCGGGGCCGCGGTCCTTCAGCACCTCGAGGTGATCGCCCTCGACGAGCGGAGCGAAGGTCTGGCCGCGCCGCTTGTTCCGGCGCCAGCGGTCGATCGACAGGTTCACCGCGACGCGCGACAGCCACGGCCCGGCGTCCGCCGAGCCGTCCCAGCGCGGCGCCGCCTGGAACACCTTCACGAACGCCTCCTGCACCACGTCGAGCGCGTCCTCGCGCTCCCGCAGGTAGCCGAGGGCGATGCGGTAGAGCCGGGTCTGGTGGCGCTCGACGAGCGGCGCCATGGCATCCCGGTCACCCGCCGCCAGGCGCGCCATGAGGTCGCGGTCACTCTCAGCTCCACTGCCCGAAGCCTCCATCCGCCGCCTGGTCCTCTCCCGTTTCGCTCGCTCGGTTGCGCCATTGGAACACGGGTACGGCCCTCGCCCTCCGCCTTCCTAACGCGCGGCCGCAAGGAGTGGTTCCCGAGGGCGGGGGCGGATTGCCTTCGCGGCGAGGCCAGCCGATAATCCAGAACCCTTTACAGGAGAGCACCTTGCCGGAATCCCCTGAGTTCCTGACCGCCGACACCTGGCGCGTGTTCCGCATCATGGCCGAGTTCGTCGAGGGCTTCGAATCGCTCTCGCAGATCCCGCGCGCCGTGACGGTCTTCGGCTCCGCCCGCGCGCGGCCGGGGGACGAGGACTATCGCTACGCGGAGGACCTAGGGCGCGCGCTCGCGAAGGCCGGCCACGCAGTGATCACGGGAGGCGGACCCGGGCACATGGAAGCCGTCAACAAGGGAGCGTTCGAGGCCGGCGGCCAGTCGATCGGCGTCTGCATCGAGCTGCCGCGCGAGGAGAAGCCCAACGCGTTCCTGACGCGGGTCGTGAGCTTCCGCTACTTCTTCGTGCGCAAGGTGATGTTCGTCAAGTACACGAAGGCGTTCGTGATCCTGCCGGGCGGCTTCGGCACGCTCGACGAGCTTTTCGAGGCGCTCACGCTGATCCAGACGCGCAAGGTGCCGAGCTTTCCGGTGATCCTCGCGGGCGACGACACGTACTGGGACGGGCTCATCGACTGGATCAAAGGCTCGCTCGTGCCGCGCGGCAAGGTCAGCCCGGAAGACGTCGCACTGCTGCAGCGGGCGCGCACGCCCGAGGAGGTGGTGCTGCTCGTCGCGAAGAGCCCGCTCGCCGGAGCTACTTCTTGATGCCGAAGATGCCGAGCAGGAGGTTGACGACCCAGATCACCAGGCTGCCGAGCAGGCCCGGCACCAGGCCGGCCACGTCGTAGCCGGGCATCAGCTTCGAGAAGCCCCAGAGCAGCAGGCCGTTCAGCACGAAGTAGAAGAGTCCCAGCGTCAGGACCAGGGCCGGGAGCGACAACAGCATCGCGATCGGCCGGACCACCAGGTTGAGCAGGCCGAAGATCGCACCCGCCACCAGCAGCTGCAGCCAGCTCCCCGTGAAACGGATACCGGGCACGAAGTAGGCCGTTGCGAGCAGCGCCAGCGCGTTGCCCACGATGGTCAGCAAGAGCTTCATCGCTTCCACAGCTCCTTCCCTTTCAAGGCGCGACCTTCTCGACGCGGAAGCCAGCCGGCACCTCGAAGAGCTCCGCGGGCTGCGGTCCGAGGCGGATCCTCGTCACCGTCGACAGCGTCTCCTGCGTCTCGCCGAGGACGCTCACGCGCGTGCGCGTCTCGAGCGGGAAGCCGGGCAGCTCGCGGATCGCCTCCACGAGGCCGGGCAAGGCCTGTGCCGCCCCGGACCATTCCAGGAAGTCCGCGAAGACCGAGGCCCGCGGCAAGGTCGGCGCCACCCACAGCTCGACGCTCGCGGCGCGGCTCTTCAGGCGGTAGCCGCGGCAGGCGTGCCCGGCGATCGTGCGCGTGCCGGCAAGCGCTGTCGTGCGCAGCGTGTCTTCCGCCCCGATCAGCGTGCCGGCGACGGACGCGTCCTGGTGCGAGCGGGCGCGCAGGCCCGCCGGGTCGATCTCCACCGCCAGCTTCGCCTCGGGGTCGAGACGCAACGCGCGCCCCTCGTCGAGCTGCAGCACCAGGGCCGGACCGCCCGGGGCGTCGCCCGCCTCGAGGCGCATGCGGCCGGCCGAGTGCCACACGCGCGAGCGCACGCCGCCGCCATCGGCTCCGTTCGCGCTCACGAGCCGCGTCGTCTGCTCGAAGTAGAGCCCCGCGGGGCGCGCGCCCGCCGTCGGGGCGGCGGGAAGTGCTACGGCGGACACGGCGAGACACGTCGCGAGGATCACAATGCGACTCCCAAAAGGACTCTGGACAAGGCGAGCGCGACTATCATACAGTCTCGCCTCTTGAGCCGCGCCACCCCAGTGATTCAACCACCCCGGTGATTCAACGGCTGTGAAGAGCCCTGCCGAGTCGCTCAACTACCGACAGTCGCTGCTCGAGTTCCTGGAAGCGGGTCCGGGGCACGAGGAGGCGCTGCTCGAGGAGTTCGAGCGCAAGCGGGGCCAGGGCGACCCGCTCTACTCGTCGCTGCTCTACCTGCTCACGCACCTCAACTTCACCGAGCGGCAGGCCGCGCGCCATTGGAAGAAGATCGTCTCCCATCGCGACACGTTGCGTGTGGCGATGGGGCGCGATCCCGGGCTGCGCGTGGCGATTCTCGACTACTTCGTGAACGTCAGCCACGAGCTGCGCAATCCGATGGTGATCGAGCTCTCGATCTACGAGCGCACCGAGCGCTCCGCGGTGACCGACGGCCTCACGGGGCTCTACAACCACGTCTTCTTCCTGCAGGCTTTGCGGCAGGAGGTGCTGCGCTCGAAGCGCCACGGCCTGCGCGCGGCGCTCCTGCTGCTCGACCTCGACAACTTCAAGGCGGTCAACGACGAGCGCGGGCACGTCGAGGGCGACCGCGTGCTGATGAAGGCAGCGGCCGTGGTGCGCGAGGCGGTGCGCGAGATCGACGTGGCCGCCCGCTACGGCGGCGAGGAGTTCGCCGTGCTGCTGCCGGACACGTCGCGGCTCGGCGCGTTCGTGGTCGCCGAGCGCATCCGCCGCCGGATCGAGGAGCGCTTCGCGCGCGGGCGCAGCCTGGTCACGATCTCGGGCGGCATCGCGGTCTTCCCGGACGACGCCGGGACGCCCGCCGACCTGATCGTCCAGGCGGACGCGGGCCTCTACGGCGCCAAGGCCGCCGGCAAGAACCGCATCCTGCTGCCGCAGGGCGAAAGGCGCCGCTTCCGCCGCCAGGGCCCCGCGCAGGGCGTCACGGTCGGCACCCGGGCCGGCCGCGCTCCCGCTCGGGTCAAGAACGTCTCGGAGGGCGGGCTGCTCGTCAGCCTGCGCGAGGCGGTGCCGCTCGGCAGCGCGGTGAGCCTCACGATCGAGCGCGCGGGCGGCGGCACGCCGGTCGGCCTGCGCGGCGAGGTGGTGCGCGTCGAGCGCGTCCCCGGCGAGGTCGAGCCGGCTTTCGACGTCGGCGTCCGCTTCCTCGACCCGGAGCAGGCGGTGCCGCTGCTCGCGCGCGGCTGAAGCGCCGTTTCGCAAAGCACCAGGCGCCGCGCGAAGATCGTGGCGTGAGCGTCGCCCTGCTCGTGCTGGCCGCGGCGTGCGCGGCCGCGGTCCCGCTGCCGGAGGGAGACGCCTACGTGCGCGCGCTGGTCGGGGCGCAGGTGCGCCGCGAGGAGGCGCTCTCGCGCTACAGCTACGACGTGAGCGAGGTGGTCGAGGACCTCGACCGCTCGGGAGCCGTGCGCAAGCGCCGCAGCCGCGACTTCGAGGTGTTCATGGTGAAGGGCCGGCCGGTCCAGCGGCTGGTCGCGAAGGACGGACGGCCGCTCTCGGGCCGCGAGCGGGAGCAGGAAGAGCGCCGCGTCCGCAAGCTCGCCGACGCCGTCGCGGCCGGGAAGACCGCGAGCGAGCTGCCGGGCGTCCGGCTCGCGAAGCTGCTCGAGCGTTACCGCTTCGTCGCCACCGCCCGCGAGGAGATCGCCGGCCGCTGCGCGGTCGCGTTCGACTTCGCGGCGCTGCCGGGCGACTTCAAGATCGACTACGACGGCGTCATGCGCCGGCTGGCCGGCAAGCTGTGGGTGGACGAGGAGGAGCGGGCCGTCGCGCGCGTGGAGGTGCGCAACACCTCCGACATCAAGATCGCGCTCGGGCTGGCCGTGAAAGTGTCGTCGCTCGCATTGAGCGCCGAGTTCACGCGCCTCGAGACGAGCGTCTGGCTGCCGCGCTCCGTCGAGACGCTCGTGATCGGCCGCAAGCTGCTGGTAAGCGGCCTGCGCGTGCGGCGGGTCGCCTCCTATAGCAACTATCGCCGCTTCGAGGTGGACGTCGAGGAAGAGATGCGCGACGCGACGCCACCCGATGCAGTGCCTCCACCCGAGCTGTGGTAAGCTTTGTGGTTGGAATGATGCGAATGCGCCTCTTTTTGGCCCCCCTCGCCCTCCTGGGAGCCGGCCTCTCGGGGTGCGGAGGCGGGGGCGGCGGACCGACCACGCCGGGCGGACCCTCGACGCCGGGGGCGCCCACCCACTCGGTCACGGCCACCGTCTTTTACGATCAGAACCGCAACGGGCGGCTCGACGTCAACGAGTTCGGGCGCGTGCCCGGCGTCGACGTGGTGATCGGCAATGGGACCGGCCGGAGCGCCGCGGGGACGGGCCTGGCCGTGGTGAGCGGGATCCAGGAAGGGTCGGTCACCGCCGCCGTAAGGACCGAGAGCGTGCCCGCGTACTTCCAGCCGGCCTCGCCCGTCGCGGTCCAGGTCCCGGGGTCGAGCGAGGTGCAGATCCCGCTCTCGCTGCCGATCGGGGACAACCACGCGGCCCTCTACCTCGGCCTCGGCGACAGCATCACCTACGGCGAAGGGTCGAGCGACCGGCAGGGCTACGTGATCAAGCTGCAGAACATGCTCGGGCCCCACTTCGGCCGCGCCGAGGTGCGCTCGTGGGGCCGGCCCGGGACCGTCAGCATCGAGGGCGCCCGCAAGACGCGCGAGACGCTCGGCTGGTACGACCCGGCCTACGTGCTGATCCTCTACGGCACCAACGACTGGCACGACCAGG